>JAPKDE010000149.1 GCA_028822675.1 Dehalococcoidia bacterium
GTTTTGCTCATCAATGTGTCGATTGATATTACCCTTCATGAATTCGGCAATCGTGAGGGCGGTGAACTGGCTGACCGCGCCACCGGACTTGAAGCTCCAGGCCCGGGCTATGACATCTTTGGGGGCGACCAAATAGCCCATGCGCATGCCGGGGGCGATGATCTTGGAGAATGATCCCACGTAGATCACCCGACCGGTGTCATCCAGGGAGTGGAACGAAGTGACGTCATCGCCTTCAAATCGCAGATCCGCGTAACAGTCATCTTCAAATACCGGGACGTTGTGCTTGCCGGTCACTTCCAGCACCTGTTTGCGGCGTTCCAGGCTCATGGTCCAGCCCATGGGGTTCTGGAAAGCGGGGATGGTGTAGAGGTATTTGACGTTTTTGCCGGCGGCTTTCTGCTCGGTGATGACCTTGTCTAGGTCTTCCGGAATTAGACCATCATCGTCGCATTTGACGCCAACGCAGTCTGCCCCGTAGCGGCGCAATTGGTTCAGGGTTCCCAGATAGACGTACTCTTCAACCAGCACCACGTCGCCGGGGTTGGTTAGGGCTTGGATTACGATTCCGATGGCCTCACCGGAGCCGGAAGTTAACACCATGTCATCGGCGGTCACGGTCATGTTTCGCTCGCGACTCAACTTCTCAGCCACCAATTTTCTCAGTTCAGGGTCACCGGAGGGAGAGGAATAGTAGGCGAGGTCTTTGCCCTCGCGCTCGAATCCGGTTCTGACTGCGTCAATCAATTCTTCTAAAGGCAGAGTCCCCGGGTCAGGGTAGGCCACTGCGAAGTCGTACTTGGAATGGCGTACCGTGCCTGGACCGGCGTCCCTGGAATCGGCTGAAAATAAGTCGCCATAATTGAATTGATTGGCCATGGTTTACCTCTTAAATGTTTCCGTGCCCTGTTCTCGGGAATTCCCCGTTAGTACAGGTCTTCGTCGCTGAAGAATGGCTTTTCTGCGTCTGGGTTGGTCTGGCCAAGAATTCGGTCGGTGTTCAGCAGGCCGGCCCGGTTCCAGAGGACGAGTATAGCGCGGTCCAGCAGGTTCTGGGGTATGGCGATGCGGCGTCCGTGTTTAACAGTCAGCCACGCTCCGTGTCCAGCGGCGAAATACGCCTCCATGAACGGAGTTGGTTCCTGTTCTGCGGACGCAAATTCTAGGATGTCTGCGGGTGCATCTGCGCAGGTCATCTCCGGATTATCGACAGCCATCTGGATGTATTCGTCTTGGGATTCCCGCGTCATCGGTTCAGGCATAAGTCAGTTATTGCTACCTGGATTTAAGGTTGGGGTAGGTGGGTTTATAAGATTAGGAACGGTGCTTGCTTGGGTTAAAAATTCCCTAAAAACAACCTTGGCGGAGACCTTTACGGCTCCGCCAAGGATTGGTTGCTAATTAATGATTCTTTTGAGTTGCCGACAGTCTAAACTGCCAGTCCCGAGAATCAGAGATTGAGCTGGGGTATCAGGTAGCCAGACTGCTTCTTGTAGATCTGCACTCGGCTGCGCTGTGTGTCCGCGACCATGAGGCGGTTGTTGGCGCTGTCCCATTCCACGGCTGTGGGCTGGGCAAACGTCCATTCCGGCTCGGTGGAGCGAACTTCCCGGCGGCGCTTGGCATAGTCAGCGTTGGCGTCGACGGTCATCTGGGCCCACTGTGAAAGCTGCTGGGCATCACCGACCAAGGAAGTTAGGAATTGTCCTTCAGCGGTGAAGATGTGGACTCGGCCACGGTCCCAGGCATTCTTAGACCAGTCGCAAACGTAGATGTCGCCTTCGGAGTCTACGGCCACGTCGGTCGGGTTGGTTAGTTCTCCACGTTTGTTGCCGGGGCGGCCAATCTGGAGTTCAAATTTGCCGTCGGCTGAGAACTTCTGGACACGGTGGTTGCCAAAATCGGCCACGTAAACTTTGCCATCATGGTCTACCGTGATACCCCAAGGGCCATCGAATTGTCCGTCACTGACACCCTGGCTCCCGAAGGAGCTGATGAAAGTGCCGTCGTTCTTGAACATCCGAACCTGATGGCTGCGGCTGTCCGAGACGTAGATGGTGCCATCGGCTGCGATCGCAATACCGGCAGCGCCGTTCGTCTCGCCGTCGCCGGCCTGAACGGTGTCAAAAGAGCGGACAAATTTGTCGTCTTTGTCGAATACTGTTACGCGGTTCAGCCATTCGTCACTGACGAACACTTCGCCGTTGCTGGAGGCGATACCAGCGGGCCAGATCATTTGGCCGTCGCCGTTGCCGTAGCGGCTGAATTCACCTAGGAATTCTTCTTCGCCCCAGTTGTCGCCAATAGTTACCTTGGATATGCGCTGGCCCACACCGGTGCGGTTCCAGCCAACGTTGCTGATGCTCTCGCTGCCGCGGTTGGTAATGTAGACAGTACCATCATCGGCGAATGTCAGGGCGTTGGGCCAGTTGAAGCCCATTCCAGACTGTGAGCCGCGGCCAACGTTGTGGGTATAGTCGTAAGTGCGACCTGCCACTGTTTCCGTAAGCATTAATTTCCTCCGTATATAAACACCCAGTGATGACAGGATTTCTCCTGAATGATTACTGAGGCATCTGATTCCGGGCGGCGCATGCGCAGCCCGTTTATTGCTGAGATTACCAACCAGCCCAAAAGGCTAGCCGAACTTTTAGGCGAAGATGCCCAGCTTCTCGAAGCTGCCATCAACGATGGGCTTGCCGTCCAGACCCATCCAGTCTTCCACGATGGTGGTGTACAGGCCGCGGAAGTCGTAGTTAGGTACAACGTCGCCCTGTTCTAGGTCTTCGGCTTTCATGGACGGGAACTCGCTGTATTGTCCGCCCTTGACGCCCTCACCGAACATGAAGGCTGCTCCACCAGCGCCGTGATCGGTTCCGGAACCATTGTCATGGGTCCGTCGTCCGAACTCGGTGAACATGAGGACGGAAACGTTGTCGCCCATGTCGTGCTCGCGAAGATCGTCCAAGAAGGCACTCAGGCCCTCGGAAACGTCCTTCCACAGTTTGTCGGCCATGCCATTCTGGTTGGAATGGCTGTCGAAGCTACCGTGGTCAACGTAGAAGATTCGTGTGCCAAAGTTGGCCATGTGCACCTGGGCGATACCCTTCAGCTTTTTGGCTATGGAGGTGTCAGGGTACTCAACGGTGGAGGAGTACATACCAGGGGCTTTGTTCAGGATGTCAGCGCCTTCCAGGGTATCCAGGCCGGTCTGGCCCAGGTAGTCCATTACTGCGCTGCTGCCGATGGCCGGCGAGTACATCCGGGCGAAGCGGTCCAAAATCTTGGAGCGCTGTTCCTGCTCGGTGATACCGGTGAGCAGTCCGTAGTTGTCTAGGTCATCAACTACCGCTACTGGAGTGCCGGGCAAAGCCAAGGCACGGAACAAGGAAGGGCCGAAGCTGACAGTAGTCAGAACGTTTTCCTTGGTCGGGTCCAGGTCGCGGGTGGCGCGGCCAAGCCAACCCTCAGTTCCCAACTGGATGGGCTCGCAAGTGTGCCAGATGTCCATCGAGCGGAAGTGAGAGCGAGGAGACTTGGGGTAACCGATGCCATGGATGATGGCCATGTCGCCCCGGTCATAGACATTCTTTAGAGGGCCCATCTCAGGGTGAAAACCAATCTTGTCATCAACCTTGATGATGCGATCGTCGGCAATACCGACTGTGGGGCGGGCGTCCCGGTAGATAGGGTCGGCGTAGGGAATAACTGTGTTCAGATAGTCATTGCCCCCCGACAACTGGAAAACTACCAGAACCGGGTCTTTCTTTGTACTAGTCATGTGTTAACTATCTCCTGATTTTGAGGCGTCCGAACGATTTAGGCGTACTGGTATTCGCGCAGCGAAACAATCAGTTGCAGCAACTCGGATACGCGTACCGTGGATTTTTCGATATTTTCAGCTGAGTCCCATGAGAAGTCACCGGCTTCTCCGATGAAGCCTACCAACTCAACGTGGCTCTCAGGATTGACCACTAGAGGGCCCATCAGGTCCAGGCAGCCGTCAACGATGGCCTCAGGTGAGGTGTCACCCTTGGCAATTAGACGGTCAACCATGTTCCGGATGCCGGGGCGGGAAACGTCACCAACCAACTCGGCGGTGAAGTTGACGCGGCGCATCAGGGAGCCGCTGTTAATCCACTCAGCGCCGGTGTGCCAACCCTCAACGCTAGGCGGGTTCAGCAAGTCCTGGCCCATGTAGTTGGGCTGGCGGGACAGATCACCAATGCCAGGGGCGGGGAACTCGGCTCCGCCGACCATCCTGAGGGTACCAACCACCACTTCGGTGGGGTTCTTCAGGCGCTCGAAGCGGGAGTTCTTGAAGAAGTCAGAGTTGAACAGGACACGCAGGGCCGAGCGCATGTCGTAGTTGTTGTTTAGGAGAGTGTTGGCCAACAGGTCAACAGCTTCCGGGTCGCGGGGCGGGGTTACCGACCAAGCGGGAACCTGGGCCTCGTCAGCCACGAAGAAGTTGTAGAGGTGGCGGGCAATGAAGCCAGCGCAGGCGGGGTCATCAGTGATGAACTTGATGATGTCTTCGCCGTTATGGTTGCCGGTGTGACCCAAGAATGTCTTTTCGCTGTCGTCGTGGTCTTCGGCCTTGTAGTCGAAGAACCAGTCGTGACGGCCAATCGGGCCACGGGGTAGCTTGGGCTCAATGGTCCAACCGGTGAAGGCGCGGGAGCAGTCCCGTACATCGTCTTCTGTGTAGTTGCCTACGCCCATGCTGAAGAGTTCCAGCAGTTCACGGCCCCAGTTCTCGTTGACCGCATCGGCATGGTTGTCGTTGTTGTCCAGCCAGTAAATCATGGCTGGGTCTTTGGCCATTGCAAGGAGCAGTTCGCGGAAATCACCCATTCCCTGGTTACGGAACTTGACGATCATGTCCATTACATCGTCGTAGTGGTCAACCTTGGAAACGCCGGTGGCAAAGATTCCATGCCAGAAAAGGGACATCTTCTCTTCCAGGGGGCGCTTGGTGTTTACCAAGTCATGCAACCACTCGGCTGCACCCATGCCGGGAAGGGTGCCGGGACGCCAGGTCCAAGGGTGGAAGCGCTGCATTTCGTTACGGTCCAGTTCTTCATGCTCTTCTGAGCTTAGAAGTTCTTCAACCGTGGCTTCGTAGCCCTTTGCTACACGAGCTTCTAGCTCGTCACGGGTGGCGCCAAATCCAGCGCGGCGCATAAGGTGGGCCATTAAGGCGATATCTTGGTCACTCATATTGCTCCTCTCATTCGGTGATGCTTAATATTTTCAAACATACCGGAATAATATCCATGGTGCGGGTAATTTCAGGCACATATCTGCCCATGATTCTAATAACGTATCTTAGTGGTGGTTTGAATTCATTGTCAATAACTAACAAATAATCATTTTGCTTTAGGCTTTAAATACTTTTAGGCCAATATTGAGTCTGGATACCCCGAAGGGTTAGACTTTCAACCCAACGAATCATCAATAGTATGCCGACGCAAGCGCCAATAATGCACCAAGAGAGGGCAGAAATGCGACTAGCGAGAGGTTTTATATTCAAATAAGGAGGGGGCAGAAATGCGATTAGAAGGAAAGGTGGCACTGATTACCGGAGCGGCCCGCGGCCAAGGAGCGGCTGAAGCCCGGATGTTTGCCAAAGAAGGAGCAAAGGTTGTCTTGGCCGACGTTTCAGACCGGGAAGGCACAGCGGTCGCGGCCTCGATTGCTGAAGCAGGCGGCGATGCCATCTTTGTGCATCTGGACGTTACTAATGAAGAAGAATGGGACGCGGCGATCAAATCTGCCGTGGCAAGCTTTGGGAAATTGGACATTCTAGTGAATAACGCCGGTATCTGGCGTCGAGGCCACGTTTTGGAGACGACGGTTGAACAATGGGACGACATCTTGGACATCAATGCCAAGGGTGTGTTCCTAGGCACAAAAGCGGCCATCCCTGAGATGCGCAAGGCTGGCGGTGGTTCCATCATTAATATATCTTCCACCGCCGGGCTGGTGGGAAGTCGCACCAGCGCCGCTTACTCAGCTTCCAAGGGTGCGGTGCGCATTTTCACCAAGTCCACTGCCATCCAGTACGCTGCTGAAGGCATCAGGGCCAACTCCATCCACCCAGGGCCGATAGACACCGATATGGGAGACCAGGTCTGGCCCGACGCCGAAAGCAAGGAGCGAACCATGAACCGGGTCGCGTTGTCCCGAATCGGCACCGCCGAAGACGTTGCCTACGGCGCGCTGTACCTGGCGTCGGACGAGTCTTCCTTTGTGACCGGCTCTGAGCTGGTGATTGACGGCGGAGTAACGGCTCAGTAGGTCTTAGTCTGCTGGACTAGCCGCCCAGCAGATCTGCCAGAGGACCGACGGGGCCTAGGTCTTCTAGGTTCTCCATCATCTGGAGAGTCGTTTTTGCGTTGTCTGCTGAAAGTGCTAGGCCTGCGCAGTCCAAGTATT
>JAPKDE010000150.1 GCA_028822675.1 Dehalococcoidia bacterium
CCACCGCGTTATGAGGGAAGAACTCTTTGAACTCGGAGGCCAACTGCGCGGCCAGAGTCTTGTTGTGGGCCATGACCAGGGTCGGGCGCTGCACTTGCTGAACAATGTTCGCCATGCTGAAGGTCTTGCCGCTACCGGTGACGCCCAGCATGGTCTGGCGGGTGAGACCTTTCTCAACGCCCTCAGATAACCGTGCCACTGCAGTAGGTTGATCACCGGTCATATTAAAATCCGAGACCAGTTCAAACTTGCGGCCCTCAGGCTGGATGTTCGCGTTCCAGGTCTTTTGGACGTTTTGGCCGGCCTCGGTCCATTTTTCGGCGCGAGCGTAGGGTGCCATCGTCTAACGAGTCCCTTTTATCACGATTTTTCCAGCACGAAGTGTCTGGCTATTATATAAGGGGATTGGCAGTACCGCACGTCCCTATTGTCCATGAATATAGGGGCATCAAGCTGACAGGAATTCAGCCTCTCCTTGCACTCATGACGTATAGAGCTGAACTCCGTTCCTGCGGCCAACATTGGTCACGGTATTGGGTTTAGACCACTTGCCAAACAGACTCATGAAGGCCTGGTAGTCTTTGAAACCAACGCGATCGCCGCTGAAAGAATGTATCAACATGACCGCCGTGTTGGCGTTGAACCGCTCAGCTTCGATTAGGGCTGTCGCCGTGCGGTGGAGTAGTTGGTAGGAGATATGGTCGACCCTGGCTGGAGCTCGCCTGAGACGCTTGCACAGCCTGGCCAGGCGCTCTCGTTTGCCAGGACTGGCATCCTCACGCCATTTGGCTGTGCTCCGTCCGAAGCCCTCATCAACCTTGCCTTCCACGGTTATGGGGAAGCCAGGAAACCTCGCCAGTCGTCTGGGCCACTGGTTGGCATGAGATTTTTTAGCAGGAATCACTTTTTGGGAGGGGTCATCGGTAGCGCCAATTCGAGCCCAGACTATTTCAGGTCTTAGCCTCTAGTGGCGAATTGTTGCAAAGCGACGCGGATTCGGTCATCCACCTCGGTCTCAGCCATGACGGCCGGAGCGCCCGCAGCAGCTCTTGCCTCTGCAGGTGAGTATCCGAGGGCGGCAAGAGCGGCAATCACCTGGCCGTCGGTGCCTTCAGAGAAACCAACATCGGCAAATTCGGCGTCTTCTAGCTTGCCCTTGAGGTCCAGGATGATCCGGTTGGCCGTGCGGTTGCCGACGCCCTGTGCAGAGGACAATGCTGCTACATCTCCGGTCACAATGGCTGTCTGCAGCCGGGACGGATCGAGACTGGATAACAAGGCCAATGCCGTTCTTGGTCCCACCCCTGAGACTGCTGTCAGCATGCCAAATAAGCCCAGTGACGCAGCGTCGGTGAAGCCGAATAGAACCGGTTCATCGTCGCGGATACGCAGGTGGGTGTGCAGTGTGACCTGGGAACCGATGGCCCCCAAGCCGGACACGGAGTTTGCCGGGATGGACACATTCAGAGTCACCCCGCCAACACGGACGTGAACCCAATCCGGGCCGGTGGTTTCCAGAGTCCCGTGCACACCTACTATCATCTACACACCTACTATTATCCGGGCACCTATCTGGGCACCGAAGTCCATGTTCAATCCGAGGCGGCAGGCCGAGGCGGCAGGGCCGCGCCCAATTTTCCAGAGACTCAATACGAAACCAAGCTTGGGCTATGCCAGACCGTCAAAGATTCAGCGCTCTTGCCCTGGGCTGATGATGCGGTCTAAAGCCACATTGGACTGGGTCTGAATCAGATGACAGAGGCCCACAGCCAAGGCATCCGCAGCATCGGTAGGGGGAATTTCGTCCAGCCCCAGGGTGGCGGCGACTATTTGGCGCATCTGTTCTTTGGTTGCGTTTCCATAGTCGGCCACGGAGCTTTTCACCTGGGCAGGAGCGTATTTGTAGATGGGGATTCCCTGGCTGGCAGCGCCAATGAACACTGCGGCTTGTGCCTGCCCAACAGCCATCGCCGAATTTGGGAAGGCACGTTCGCCTTTGCCCATGAAGGGTTGCTCCACAGCAACGGCAGTGGGGTTAAAGATAGCAATCAAGTTCAGGATGTGGGTGTGGAGTTGGTAGAGGCGCTGTTCCAGCGGCATCTTACGGGGGAGCGCGATTACGCCATAGTCATCGGCATGGGGATTGAGGCCTTCGCCAATCACGGCGTAGCCCATCTTCAAGGTCCCGGGATCAATCCCCAATATTCCCATCACACACCGCCCGCCTATTTCCCAACTGCCTCGGAGGCTAGAACACCGCCGACTAGGGCTGCACGAGTCAAATCCCTAGTCCGATCCGTAACGCTCCAGAACTTCACTGGTGAAGTCTGCGTTGGTGAAAGCTTTCTGTACGTCGTCCAGTTCTTCCAGAGTGTCCAGAAGTCGTAGGGTTTGTTCTTGTTGTTTGTCGCCCAGGGCAATGGTGGTCTTGGGAACCATTGAGAATTGGCCAGCTTCTGGTGGGACGCCTTCATCAGCCAGAATTTTCTGTACGTTCTGCAATTGGTCGATGGCTGTGTATATCTCCAGATATTCATCTTCCAATTTTACGTCATCGGCGCCGGCGTCGATGGCAATCATGCTGAGCTCTTCGCCGCGCTCGGTATCTTTCATCTCCAGGCCAATAACGCCCAGGTAATCAAAGTTCCAGGCAACACAACCGCTCTCTCCCAGGTTACCGCCACCCCGGCTGAAAGCTGAACGTACATCGGATGCGGTTCGGTTACGGTTGGTGGTCAGCGCCTGTAACAGGATGGCTCCACCGCCCGGTCCGTAGCCTTCATAGGTGATCTCTTCAAGGGTTTCGCCTTCTGCACCCTCACCGGAGCCGCGTTTAACTGCTCTGGTGATACTGTCCTGGGGCATGTTGGCGGACTTGGCTTTATCCAAGACTAGTCTCAGATGGAAATTCATGTCTGGGTCGGAGCCGCCACCGTTCTTTACGGCGATTGCCAGTTCACGGCTTATCTTGGTAAATAGGACGCCGCGTTTGGCGTCAGTAGCGCCTTTTTGATGCTTGATCGTTGACCATTTAGAGTGACCGGACATTGCACATTCCTCCTGGGAAGCCGGGACAGCATCGACGATTATCGCCAATGCGATATTCCCACAAGTTTTGATTTACTTTCAGAAAATTTCCAAAAGCCCATTCAGCCTCGATTTTAGCATTAGCGTAAAGCGAGGGTCAAAGTGGTTTCAGCGCAAACCTTCAGGTAAATCGACAACCATCAAACCGGCATCTATGTCTATCTCACGCACTACGTTACCCACTGCAGGCACCAATAGCTCTTTTTCGCCGCCGGTGACCACGTATACATCGTTGGCGCCGGTTTCTAGTATCTCGGCAAGGGTGCCCAATTCTTCGCCTTCGACCGTGAGTACTTTTAGGCCAAGTAGTTGGTAGTGGAAATATTCCCCTTCTTCTGCCGGGGGAACCGCAGACTGGGCCACACAAAGCCAATACCCGGCAAACCTTAATGCTATGTCTCGGTCATGGTAGCCCTGCAAAGCGAGTATCAGTCCAACGTTGCCTTTGATGACAGTGGTCCGACTTCTGGTGATACGGTAAGTCTCTTCTTCAGGGGTTATCCCGTCTTTGGATAAGAGGAGGACTTGGCCTTCTTCAAAGCGGTCGGGGACATCACTGGTTGACCGCACTCGGATCTCACCGTCACGTCCGTGGGCGCCAAGAATACGCCCAACGACAATCAGGGAATCAGATGGTGGTGTTGGTGTCCGTTCTGGTTCTGATGCTGATATCGAAAAAGAATCAGACATGATGGAATTCCGAAGTCGGTGAGGAGCCGGATGAGGAAAAGGAGGGAGTTATACGATTTCCAAGACGGCTTGTGTGCCATCTTTAACTGCGGCCACGCGCAATAGTACGCGCATGGCCTGGGCAACCCGACCTTGCCGACCAATCACTTTGCCTTTGTCTTCATCGGCAACTTGAAGGCGGAAGACTGTACGACCTTCCTCCATGGACTCTGTGACAACCACGGAATCAGGGTCGCTGGCCAAAGATCGGGCTATGTACTCAATCAGTTCTTTCATAGGGTATTTAGGCACTCTGGGAAACAATCAAAACGATGATTGCGGCGGAGGCTGTTATTCAACGGCCGCTTCATCGGTAGATTCTTCTTCTGCGGGAGTTTCTTCTGCGGGAGCCTCTTCAGCGGCGGGAGCAGGCGCTTCGGCAGCGGGAGCTGGAGCAGCGGCAGGCGCAGCAGCTGCGATCGGGGCTGCAGCAACAGGATCAGGGTTCTTCTTAGTCGCTGTCTTCTGGGTGGGGGTGCGTTCCATCAGGCCGTTCGCGGACATTATCCGGGCGACAGCATCAGAAGGAATTGCTCCCATGCTCAGCCAGTGAGCTGCACGCTCGTTCTTCAGCGTGGTTACAGGCGGATCTTCCATGGGGTCGTAGTTCCCGATCCATTCCAAGTAGGAACCGTCACGGGGTGCAGTAACCTCTGCTACTACTATTCTGTAAGAGGGGTGGCCTTTTTTGCCAATCCTGGCGAGGCGAATCCGAATCATTTATTTCCTATTCTCCCGGGTACCGTCATTGCGGTTCCCATGCGTGGCGATTTTACGGCGAGAGGCATCCATTGTCAAACGACCTACGCCTAGATCTTTGGTGATATTTGACTTTTTAACGCCTAAACAAGTCTCAAGAAGCAGATTTTAAACCAATCCTTAGAAATGAAAAAACCGGCGAATTCGCCGGGCAAAAAGACGGGCCCGGCCAACTCTGGGTTTCTTTACTCGCCCTTAGGTACAAACCGGGGTCAAGGGGCGATGGTAGACATTGGCCTGGGCCCGACGTACGGGATAATTTATTTCGAGCTAAACGCTACGAAACAATCACCTCGTCGTGTCCAGACTGATGCCTACCATCGCCCCTGCGCATTAAACTATCATCCATGTACTTCACCTCCTTCATTTATTCCCGCCAAGCGGTTATTGTATTTTACCAAAGGCTATTTTTCAGTGTCAAGAGAATAAACGGTTCCTGAAAACTGTTTATGTAAGCCTAGTCACCAGAAATACCTAGCCATTTGCCACTTCAGACATTAGATCCACACACGCGACCCACACATGCGACTCGCAGTTTTTAACACGAAATTAATCGTAACCAAATAGGAATTTGACTCCATGCGCCTTGTTTTCATGGGCACTCCAACGTTTGCAGTCCCCGTTCTGGCCAGTCTGGTCGGCATGGAAGGCAGTGAGGTTGTGGGCGTCTACACCCCGCCTGACCGACCCGCTGGCCGAGGCCGTCAGCCCCAATCGTCTCCGATCAAGGATTACGCCGTTGAACATGGCTTAAACGTGGTCCAACCAGTCAACTTCCGGCAGCAAGCGGTCCAAGACGATCTGGCTGCGCTCAAGCCTGACGTCATCGTTGTCGCGGCCTATGGCAAGCTGCTCCCGAAGCCGGTACTGGATTTGGCGCCACTGGGTTGCCTCAACATTCACCCATCAGTACTGCCTCGGTACCGGGGCCCGTCTCCAGTGGTCACGGCCATTTTGAATGGCGATCTAATCACCGGCGTCACCATCATGTTGCTGGACGAAGGAATGGACACCGGCCCGCTGATCTCCCAGCATGAGTTCTTTATGAAGGGCGACGAGACTGCCGAGGGCCTGACCACGGAACTCTTTGAACTGGGCGGAGAGTTGTTGCAAGAAAGCCTGCCCCAATGGCAATCAGGGGAATTGACATCAGAGCCTCAAAACGAGGCTTTGGCATCGGTCACACGTAAGTACGAGCGCACCGACGGTCTGGCCGACTGGTCGCTTACCGCAGTTGAGTTGGAACGTCGGGTGAGGGCTTTCAACCCATGGCCAGGACTATTCACCAACTGGAACGGCAGCGGCTTAAAAATTATTGAAGTATCACTTATCTCATCGTCTTCCACTGAATTCGTACCGGGAACGGTGGTGAGAACCGATCACCCGGACGTTCCAGCGGCGGTAGCGACCAGCGAAGGGTTCCTGGGGTTGCACAAGGTTCAACTCGAAGGGAAAAAGGCGGTGGACATCAAGGATTTCCTGAACGGCGCCCCTGATTTCATCGGGGATGTACTTGCATCGAAAGAACCAAACCCCTAGGCATTACTAATTAGTTTTTAATACCAATCTTAATAGTGACGAGCACAATCAGGAGGCGGACGCATGGCACAGGCAACTTCAAGGCAGATTCCCGACGAGGCTACAGTGCTTGGTTGGATGAAATCTCTCAGCAACTGGGGCCGCTGGGGTGATGATGACCAACTTGGTTGTTTGAACCTGATAACCCCGGAGAAACGCTTGCAGGCGGCAGCATTGGTGCAAGACGGCATCCCGGTTAGCTGTGCCCGCCCCATCAGCAGCGACATGAACGCCGATGTCACGTTTCAAGTGC
>JAPKDE010000151.1 GCA_028822675.1 Dehalococcoidia bacterium
TCTCGGTGGCGCTTCCCACAGGCGTAATTGGTAAACTGTCATAGAAGTGGGTTGATCGGGGGGACGGGGTATTTGGATACAGATTATTTACCACAAACAATAATACTGATCGCATTTGCGATTTTTTTCTCGTACCTAAGCTTTGTTCGCTTGGGTGGGCCTGCCGGCCAGACCGGCAGGGATGAGATTTCTTCGGCTTTCTCCGAACCGCTCCTCTTCTGGCTAAAAGCAGCAGGTTTCTTCGCTGTAATTCTCTCCGGTGTTGCTCTGATTCAGAGTGTTGCGACCACGAATTGGTGGTTCATCTCGCTCATGTCCATTGGTCTTCTAGCCGGGCTGTTTTGTATTGATCGGTTGGCCTTCTACCTCACCAAACGCCGTCCCGAACTTGCTCGCCCGTGGTTCGGCGTCAAGTCCATCAACGGCAGTTTAGGCCTCAATGGCTCCGCAACCATTGGCAACGGCAATGGTCGGCATACCAGCAGCACACTGGTGCTAGAAGATGAAGAACCGGCCATAACCGACGAAGAACTCACGAGCCTTGATGACCGCGACCGTGAGATGCTCCGCTCCATTATTCGGCTCGACGTTACTACCGTGCGAGAGGTGATGGTCCCTCGTCTGGATATGGCCGTTGTCGAGGCTGAATCACCCTTGAGCGTGGTGGCTGAAACTATGGTTAGCAGAGGGCACAGTAGATTACCTGTCTACGAAGAGACGATAGACAAGATTCTCGGTATCATCCACGCCCGCGACGTCCTGGCATCTCTGGCATCGGGAGCGTCGGACGACACCCTGCGAGTGTTAGTGCGACCGGCATTCATCATCCCCGAGACCAAGCGGGTTGATGACCTCTTGGAAGAACTGCAGGAACGCCGCACTCAGATTGCCATCGTGGTTGATGAATATGGCGGCACTGAGGGCCTAGTCACCATGGAAGATTTGTTGGAAGAGATTGTCGGTGAGATTGAAGACGAGTTCTCACGCTCCCGCGACGCACAGGTGATCCATGAGGCAGATGGCATGGTGCTGGTTGATGCTGGTGTCACCACAGAGAACGTGGAAGAGATATTTGGTGCCAGCATCGAGACCACTGAAGTGGACACTGTTGGCGGCTACGTCTACCACAGTTTAGGCCGGATACCCCAAGCGGGGGACGTGGTCAAGACGGACCGTCTGCACATAGAAGTTGTGTCCATGCTGGGACGTCGCCTCCGCAAACTGCGTATTCACCTGATTGACGAAGAGGCCACCGAACCAACCGTTTAAGCCCTCCGGCCAGGTAATTAATAAAGAGACGCCAATCATCGGCGTCTCTTTCTATTTATCCTATTCCAAGTGTTAACTACCCTCCTCAGAATAAGCCTGTCATTCTGAGGAGGCAGCCGAAGAATCTGGATGCCAGCTGAAACAAGGTTTCCCACCGCCAAGAGGGACCCTTCACAGACTCAGGGAGACGTTGTGTTTGGTGTCCCAGTAACTATGAACTAATTCCCAGTGAATGCCAGTCTGTCATTGCGGTCTGCCGTCACATCCCCAGCATAAATCTGTCATTCTGAGGCGAGAGCCGAAGAATCTCGTTGCTCGAAGGCAAACTTGCACAATGGCACAAGAACCTTACTCCGTAAACGCAAAAAAGCCCCTCGCTTCATTTGGTGAAACAGCGAAGGGCCTTTTTGTTATTAGCACCTAGGAGACGTATGTTTGGAAGTTTTACCTGAGGGCGATCAGTTCTCCTGATACCACCAAACGGTGGTCGTAAACGAACCGTGGCACCGATGACACCAGGTTAATGTCAGCGCCGGGAGTAGCGTCCAACGTCAAGTCATCTTGGTGCACCACTTGACTGGAAGTTGCCCGGTAGAGAAATTGGTTAATCCCGTTATCCGTGATGATGAATACGTCTTCACCGTTGCGGAGTTTCTCGGGGACGGATTGCAGGTTGAAGAAAACCGACCCTTCTCGGCTAATGGGACTTTCAGTGTGCCCAAAGAACCAAGAGGTTCCAGCCTCGCCAGCGTTGGCCGACTCTGGGATGTGGCCCACTGTGTTGTCCGGGCTCTCGTAGGCGCGGCTGTCCCCCAAGTCCAAAATGCTGAGTTCAGAGATTGTGGAGTCCACGCCAATGGCTGGAACCAAAATTCTGGTGGAAGAGGGAACCTCAGTAAGAGTGACGCCAGACTCACCAATGGGCGAAAAGCCACTGAGGAGGTTTTGTTGCTTGAGAGACGCGGGTTCGTAGCCGTAGAGGTTGTCCCAGGACTCCGATGTAATCGCTTTGCCGGGGAACAAACCAACGTTGGCTGCGGAGTCGCCTGTAATGGAACTGACCGCACGCGGCCCAACCACTGCTTTTAAGTCGTCCAGATTGGACGTAGCGTTGGCTGAGTAGGCATAGTAGGCGCCACCCGACGCTAGCAGCAGAAATCCAAAGGCGAGAAGAAATATTCCAGTGAAGTTTGCGACACGTCGCTGCAGACGACCATGGATATGGAGATAATCGTAACCGGCTTCCATGCCACCTCCGCCACACGCCCCTGCCTGAAACCAATTTCTTAAACTAATTGCCGTAGGGAGAGCGCAGTACTAGGGATTTCTAAAAATTAGCGAGCTCTGGGGGTGTTTGCGCTACCCGGAGAGATGGGCTCGTTCAGGTAGATATCGCCGTTACGAATCTTGATGTTGAACCCACAGGATGGGTTAATACAGACCCAGGCTTTGTAATGGACCGCAGCCCCTTGACCGCCATAGTCCGAGAGAGGGACGAGACTTCCAATATCACAGTTCAAACATTTGGGCATAGCCGATTCAGACAAAGACTCCTCCTCCCAACTCGGAATATGCCGAGTGTATCACCGTCATTTGGGCGGGAACAACAGAATTGAGCACGATGTTTACTAAAAAAGACGAGCCCAGGTAACAACATTAATGGATTCGTTATTATGTCACCTGGGCTCATTTTTCTTCTAAGCGTGCTCGCTTACTCCAAGAAGTCTTTCAGCTTCCGAGAACGGGTGGGATGGCGCAACTTGCGTAACGCCTTGGCTTCGATCTGACGGATCCTTTCACGGGTGACGCCGAACTCTCGTCCAACCTCTTCCAGTGTCCGGCTGCGACCATCTTCCAGACCAAACCGCAGTTGCAGGACCCGTCCTTCACGCTCGGTCAGCGTGTGCAGTACCTCTCCAACCTGCTCTTTTAGCAGTTGGAAAGACGCTGCGTCGGCCGGGGCCAGCGCGTTTCGGTCTTCAATGAAGTCTCCAAGGTGGGAGTCTTCTTCTTCACCAATCGGAGTTTCCAGAGAGACCGGTTCTTGGGAAATCTTGAGGATCTCCTCAACCTTCTCCGGACCAATCTCCATGGCCAGGCCAATCTCTTCTGGAGTGGGCTCACGGCCGTACTCCTGAAGCAACCGGCGGTGTTGACGCATCAGTTTATTGATGGTCTCAACCATGTGCACCGGGATTCGGATCGTCCGAGCTTGGTCGGCGATGGCCCGGGTGATGGCCTGTCTGATCCACCATGTGGCATAGGTGCTGAACTTGTAACCCTTGCGGTAGTCGAACTTCTCGACCGCACGGATAAGGCCGATGTTACCCTCTTGAATCATATCCAGAAGGGCCATGCCTCTTCCGATGTATTTCTTGGCAACGCTGACCACCAACCTCAGGTTGGCCTCGGTCAAACGGGCTTGGGCTCGCTCGCTCTCGGCGTCAATGCGCCTGAAGTAGGCGCGGAAGAGCGGATCCAGCTCCTGCAGGTCTGAAAAGCTGCTTAGCTCTGAAAGTTTGGCGTCTAGCTGGGCCAGGGATGCGTCTTCAAGGACATCCACCGCGTCCGGCGGCACCAGCCAGGAGCTCAACGAGAGACCGATTACCTTCTGGTAAACGTCGTCTGAGTACTCGTTTAGATCACCGGCCATCGCCTCCAGCAGGTCAACGGAGACTTCGGCGTCAATGGCGTCACGGAGTTTCTTATGATCTGTGATCTGGGAGACGGTTAGGTCAGATGGCAACCCGAGTTGCTCCGACAGTGACTTTACCAAGGCCGAGGCGTCAACCATGCGCTTTAGGAGACCTGCTGTGATCTCCCAAGGGCGCGGCGGGCGACCTTCCTGCTCGGTCAACTCGTTCCTCAGGCCATCCAGGTGCTTGCCACCTTCAATCTTGCGGGCCAGTGAACGCTCGTCGGCAGAGGTTAGCAGGCGCACCCGTCCGATCTCTCGCAGATACATGCGGACCGGGTCGTCCAAGACTTCTACAGACTCGGTCTCCGGTTCCCATTCCGGCTCTTCATCGTCGTCGGAAGGAGAGTCTGGGGCTGAGTTCGGGGCGGCGGCGGTGGTGGTCGTCGTCTCAGTGGTATCACCGTCTTTTTCGGTCTGTCCACTGTCCCAAGCAGCTTCACTGCCGGATTCAGTCAGTGTGGCATTACGCACGCCACCGGGCATGCCTTCTGCATCAGTGCCTTCTTCGTCGCGCGCGGCATCCACGTTTCGAATAATGTCCAACACAGGGTTGGGTGAATCCGAATCATCTTGCCTAGATTCTAAAAAGTCCTCTGGGGTCAATTCGCTTGCACCTTCTCGTCTCTTTACCATATGCCTCCTCAGCCGGAGATTTTTTGGGTTTGGCCTCTCCGGAGGCCTTCGTTATTCTTAATTCGTTCGTTTAGTTGCAGAAGATATTTGTGTTCGCCGTCCTCCACGTCTGGTGGAGAGTCGGTGAAAAACTTCACTTCTTCTGCTTTTTGATTTCTTAGATTACGTTCTTCCATCCGCGATACAACTTTTACTATCTCGGCGTCCCGAATGGTTGCGTCCGACGCAATCATTGGTTTTTTTAACAATGACTCTAGATGGGCGGAGACTTCATCGTCTTCGCGTCTGATCATTACCAACGTTTTATCTTTATCTATTCCGGTCCCTACGTCCAGCCATCGCGTGAACAGTTCCCGGTTTTCGTGCCGTGTGAAGTATTCGGGCCGTAATCCCTCGGACAATCCCCGTAACTCTGGATACCCAAGTATTAGTTGTAGGCAGTACTCCTCAAGTGGATCGTGGTCCAACCTGGCGAACGGTGACGCTGTCGACACCGCCGAGCGCGGCTGCTGCTCCGGTTGTCGGGTCCGTCTGGCCACTGAAGGGCGACTCAAGGCTGCCTTTACCGTGTCGATCGGAACATTTAGATTGCCCGCCAATTGCTCAATGGCATTGGCCTGCTGAATCCCGCCGGCGAGTAAGTGGATGAACGGAGCGGCTTCAGCCACACACTGGGCCTTGCCCTCCGGTGACGTTATATCGCTCTGTCCCGTTATCGCATTAATCCGAAACGTTATTGCTGGTATCGCTGATTCCACCAGTTTTGACCAATCAGAAGGTGAACGGTGGATCACCTCGTCAGGGTCTTGGCCTGGCGGCATCACGATTATTCGCGGGTCAGCATCAATTATTTGACTCGTGCCGTCTGGTCCTGGTTTGTTAACTGCCTTGGTCCTGAAGTTTTGCAGGACCACGTCCAGACTGCGCAGGGTGGCATTCTGGCCGGCGGCGTCTTGGTCCAACGCCATGGTCATCTTGCCTGTGAGCCGCCTGATCTCATCTACTTGAAACTCGGTCAGTGCTGTTCCCATCTGGGCTATTACGTTTTTAAACCCGGCCTGGTGGGCCGCGATGGCATCCATGTAACCTTCAACGATTACTGCGCCATCTTTTCTTACTTCGGTTCTGGCCCGGTCCATGGCGTAGAGGATGCGACTCTTGTCGAACATGGGACCTTGGGGCGAGTTCAGGTACTTGGGCTCCGTTCCGTCCAGTGTCCGGGCACCGAAACCCACCAGATTGCCGTGGGCGTCACGAATGGGGAACATCAGACGTCCCCGGAACAAATCGTGGCTAACACCGTCATCACCCACACGGACAACGCCAGCGCTGATGAGTTCTTCTGGTGAATATCCTTCCCTGATTAAATGATTTTTAAGTGATTCTCCATCAGAGGGGCTGAGGCCCACTCCAAAGGCTTCGATTGCCTGTTTATCCACGCCACGTTTTTCCAGGTATTCCCTGGTGGCCGCGCCCTGAGCCGATGCCAACGTTCGCTGGAAGTAGGCCCTGGTATTTTCGTTTATCTTGTAAGCTGCTTCATTCTGTGGGTTCTGTCCCCGCTGGGGCAGGGTGACTCCGGCCACTTGGGCCATCTGCCGCAAAGCCTCGCCAAATTCCAATCCCTCAGCCTTCATCACGAAGGATAGAACGTCTCCGCCGGTGGCACAGGCACCAAAACAGCGCCAAGACTGCCGGTCTGGGAACACGTGGAACGATGGCGTCTTTTCCTGGTGAAAAGGACAGGGGGATTTGTAGCTGTTGCCGGAGCGTTGAAGTGGTACTCTCTGTGAGATTACCTCAACG
>JAPKDE010000152.1 GCA_028822675.1 Dehalococcoidia bacterium
CGCAGATTCAGGAAATGGGTATAACTCCTCTCGTAACATCAACTATCATGAACACGTCAGAGGATAGAATTGCTCTTGCAAAAGAAATTTTATCCTTGGCTGATTAATCTCAACCACGCCGCTCAATAAATGCTCAACATCTATGGTCACTGAACCCAACAACGTAATCGCCATCGTTCCAATGAAACCCTTGGCACTGGGCAAATCACGGCTGAGCCAAAGCCTGACGGCCGAACAACGGGCCGACTTGGTCTTGGGCTTGCTGCGACGAGTAATATTGGCCATAAAGGCAGCTTCAGTAGATACGGTATGGGTTGTTGGCGGCGATGATCGAGTCCGAGAAATGGCTGAATCTCTGGGCGCCGAATGCCTTGAAGAGCTCGGCGTCGACTTGAACGACACTCTAAAAAAGGCTTTCGCATTGGTTTTTGAACGCGGTAAATCCGCCCTCTTCGTTGCCGGTGACCTGCCTTTCTTGAAACCCGCAGACATTCACAGCATGATTCAGGCTTCCCGAAGGCAGGGCAATGTGACGCTGGCACCGGCTCGTAGAGACGGCGGCACCAACTCGATATTAGTGCCTCTTGGTGTGCCGCTGGAACCAGAATTGGGTCAGGGCAGCTTCATGAAGCATCTGACCCAAGCAGCCCGACTCGAAACCTCTGTGGCAATCAACTCCAGCCAAGGGTTGGGATTTGACCTGGACGTGGTCGACGACTTGGAGACGCTCCAGCACATGGAACCCGGTCTGTTGGACCGCCTGTCTGAAGAACGGAAACCGGGTAGCCCGGATTTCAGTAGCTAGATCTAATCACCCAACGGCATTTATCGCTGGCGCTGGCCGTTGAGATTGGTGCGTAATTTTCATCCATGACTAAAGTTAAACTTGGAATATTGCTGCCCACACGCGGTCTATTGCTGCGAGGCGAGCAGCCACCCAACATTGACCGCATAATCGCCCTGGCCAACATAGTCGAACAGGCAGGCTTGGACTCGGTTTGGGTTGGCGATAGCTTGATGGCCAAACCGCGCATGGAACCATTGGCGATACTTGGGGCGTTGGCAGCCCGAACCAACAGGGTCAGGCTTGGCACAGCAGTCCTGCTGCCGGCTTTACGCCACCCGGTGCTGCTGGCTCAAACCATGGCAACAGTAGACCTGATATCCGGCGGTCGACTGGTCATTGGGGCCGGTGTTGGTGGTGCGTTCAATGACGACCAGAAGCGCGAGTGGGATGCGGCGGGAGTGCCCGCCAAAGGCCGGGGCCGCCGGTTTGAAGAGATTGTCAAAATCATCCAAGGTTTGGGCTCCGGAAAACCCTTCGATTTCCACGGCCGTGACTTTGATTTGGAATCTGCCCTCATGCGGCCGCTTCCAACTAATCCGGCTGGAATTCCGTTCCTGCTGGGCACTCACTATCGCGCGCAGAGTCCGGCCCAGATCAGGAGAGCGGCCCAACTTGGCGCTGGAATCATCTCCATATCAGACTCGCCAGACGAGTTCGCCCAAATCATCGAGCAAGTAAATGAGAAGGCTGTGGAGTTTGGCCGGGAGCCTGCCAGTCTTGAAAAGACCTTCTACATGACCGTGAACATGAACCCAGACCTGAAAGCCGCTGAAGCCGACGCGGTAGAGTGGCTGACGGGATATTACGGCTCCGACATCTGGGGCACACGCTGGGGGCCGTTCGGCGGCGCAGAAAGGGTGGCCGATCGCATGCGAGAATACGTCTCAGCCGGCGCGGAGACCTTGGTGGTGCGCTTCGCCAGCTTTGAACCGGAGAAGCAACTCGATATATTTTTGGAACAAGTGGCACCGAACTTCGCTTAGGGTTTAGTTCAGAAGTTTCTGGGCCAATGGCAGATTCAGAGTATTAGAGAGGTAGTCAGGTGTTTCCCATAGACCTGTCAGGCAAAAAAGGAATCGTATTTGGTGTTGCCAATGACCGCAGCATCGCGTGGGGGATCACAAAGGCTCTCTCCGAAGCCGGAGCGCGCATTGCCTTAACCTACCAAGGAGACCGTCTTAAAGAGCGAGTGGAAGGCTTGGCGGCCACTTTGGACGGCGCTCTGACCCTGCCCTGCGATGCGACGGACGACGAACAGATCGCCCAAGTGTTCCAAAGTCTGAAAGAAGAATTTGGCGACATTTCATTCCTGATCCATAGCATCGCTTACGCCAATCGAGAAGATCTGGACGGCCAATTTGCTGACACCTCACGTGATGGTTTCAGAGTCGCCCTTGAGGTCAGCGCTTATTCGCTGCTGCCGTTGGTACGCCACGCTGCTCCGCTCATGACCGATGGCGGCAGCATCGTCGCCATGACCTTCGACGCCTCGCAACGCGTATATCCTGGATACAACGTGATGGGTACCGCCAAAGCGGCCCTGGAACACAGTGTGCGGCAACTGGCCTTTGAGTACGGGGAACAGAACGTTAGGGTCAACGCCATCTCGGCCGGTCCACTACAGACCCTGGCAGCCAGGGGAATCAGCGGGTTTAGAGACATGCACCATTCGGCCGCTGAAAAGTCACCCATGAAGCGCAACATCACGGTTGATGAGGTTGCTCAAACCGCCCTGTTCTTATGCAGCGGACTTTCCAGTGGCATCACTGGAGCAATTATTCCAGTGGATGCCGGATATCACATAATGGCCGTTTAGACGAAACGAAATAGTCAAACAAAAAAAGGACCACTGAAAAGTGGTCCTTTTTGTTTTCTGAACTAAAGACTGTGGACTAGCCTGGAGACGAACTTGGGTCCAGCCCTTTCAGGTGGCGACGGTCTTCCTCTGCTTGTTGAGGGCGGCCCAGTTGGGCGTAGGCTTCAGCCCGTCTTTCCCAGGCCTCCGCGTAATTCGGGTCAAGGGCTATCGCCTTGGTGAACTGGTCAATCGCCTCTTGGTATTTTTCCTCGCCGTACCGCTCAATACCCCTTGAGACCATCACTGCCGCGGTTGGCGCCACACCGGGATCGTACGTGCCCCAGGGAACATGCGGCGTTGCCGGTTCAGCACCAGAACCTGTTGGCGTTGGCGCGGTTTCCTGGCTTTGAGGTTGCTCAGTTACGGGTCCCTCATCAACCTCAGCAACGGGAGTGTCTACAGCCACTGGGGTTTCAACAACGGCTTCGACCGGCTGGGGATCGACCGGCGGCGCTTCTGGCACCTCAGGTGGTTGGGCAACAGCGATGGAAGGCATAGTTGTTTGGACTGGAGGCGAGGCCGGGAAGGGCTGGCCTTCATCTGCAGGTTCAGGAGAATAGGCTTCGCTCAAGTCCAAACCGCAGCCGGTGCAGAAATGCTGGCCGTCAGAGTGGGGTTTGGCACATCTGGCGCAGGCCAAGCGGTCAACTTGTTCTGCGGGCGAGGTCGCCGGAAGTTTGATGAACAACAAAACAAGTACGGGTAATACGCTCAAAAGAGCGGTTTGCGGAACGTGTAGCAAACTTAGCAAAACCGCCGCTCCGCCCCATATCCAAGGGTTTCGCCCTTTGGTTTTTGCCAAACGAGCGGTCCAACTAACGACCGCAAAGATTATTGGGTATAAGAGAAATTCGGCCAAATTCTTCTTCCTAAATACTCCGCGCAACGGCCAGGGTCGCACAAAAATCGGACACCCCGTGCCTATGTGAATGGCGAGTATTCTAATATTGAATATACACCCGTAACGCACGCTCGGCAACGCCGAACACTGCCTCATAAACCAGCTGAATACGCTCAGAGTAGACCCGACCAAAAGCAATACAACGGCGTTTTTGTTCGTGTCATAAATTTAAACCCAAATTGACTTGGAAAATCCATACTGCTAAAATTGGTCGCGACCAAATTATAGTAACTAATCCACGCCTGTTACATGCCTAGATACTTGGCGACAAAATCTGGATTTCCAACCAAATAAAAGGTATTAAATTGCTAATAGTATCCGAGCGGATTATTTGACATAATATGGGGCAATTAACCGGAAGGGAAAAGCACTAGCTAGGAACTGAGAATTCAGTGTGGGAGGTGACGCGTGCTGGTAGCAGGAAAACGAACTACTCTCCGGGAGTACGTAACTACAGAGTGGGAAGATAAAGGTCAGAACCAAGGTCTTGGGGCTGTAATCATGGCCATCGCTGACGGTTCTAGACGAGTCCAAGAACAGGTGCAACAGGCGGCATTAGCCGATGTCCTAGGAACTACCGGGGAGACCAACGTCCAGGGCGAGACCGTCCAGCGCCTGGATGAAGCAAGTTCCAATATCTTCGTTGAAACACTTTCTCAGTCGGGCCATGTGGCTGCTATCGGCTGCGAAGAGATTGAAAACCCGGTGATCGTTGAAGGCGACGTCGCCGACGGTTTCATCGTTCTGATGGATCCATTGGACGGCTCATCCAACATTGATGTGGCCGTTAGCATTGGGTCGATTTTTGGAATCTGGCAAAAGAACCCAGGTGAGATCGTCAATGACGCCTCTCTGCTACGCAAGGGCAACGAACAAGTAGCGGCTGCTTACGTGGTCTATGGGTCCAGCACCGTGTTGGTTCTGGCCACCAAGAATAATGTCTGCGGATTCACTTTGGACGTTGGGACCGGTTCCTACGCGGTGACCCATCCAAACATCAATATCCCCGCTGATTGCCCTTACTACAGTACCAATGAGGGTAATAGCAAAGTCCTAGATGAGCCCACTAAAGAGGCAATTGGCCTGCTGCGTGACAAATATTCCCAGCGTTACGTGGGTTCCCTGGTCGCCGATTTTCACAGAAATCTTTTGAAGGGCGGCATATTTGCCTACCCGGCCGATATCAACCGGAAGAGTGGTCGCCTGAGATTAATGTATGAAGCCAACCCTCTTGGCTTTGTGGTCGAACAGGCCGGCGGGGCTGCTTCCACTGGCTACGAACGAATCCTTGATATTGCTCCAACAGAATTACACCAGCGGACTCCCCTGATATTGGGTAACAAAGACGTTGTCGAATCGACAGTGTCGGTGGTTAGTGGTAGCTGAGAGTCTTGCTTGATACTAGACATAACCAGGATAATAAGGGTACGAGAGGTGATCCATGGATAAAGCGAAATTAGTTAAAATCGCTCAGGCGCTGGTTGCGCAGGGTAAGGGTATCCTGGCAGCCGACGAAAGCACCGGAACGATTAAAAGAAGATTTGACGGCATCAACGTGGAGTCCACTGAGGACAACCGTCGGAACTACCGCGAGATGCTATTTCGAACCGCTGGAGTGAACGAATTTATCAGCGGTGTGATTCTCTTTGACGAGACCATCAGACAGGACGCAGCCGACGGCACCCGAATGGTCAAAGTGTTAGCAGACCAAGGAATCATCTCTGGTATCAAAGTGGATAAAGGTACTATTCCACTGCCGGAATCCCCGGACGAACTGGTAACCGAAGGTTTGGACGGTCTCCGTGACCGCCTGAAGGAATATGCCGAGCTTGGCGCCGGTTTCACAAAATGGCGCGCGGTGATTAGTATCACCGATAGCACGCCTTCTTCGTACTGCATCGCCGCCAACGCCCATTCGCTGGCTCGCTTTGCTGCCCTCAGCCAAGAGGCGGGACTGGTTCCCATTGTGGAGCCTGAAATTCTGCGCGACGGCGACCACGACATCGACCGCTGTTTTGAAGTCACTGAAGAGACCCTACGTGAGGTCTTTGACCAACTTGCCCAGCAGAAGGTTGATCTTGAGGGAATGTTGCTGAAACCCAGCATGGTGATTTCCGGTGGGGCTGCCGCCAAACGCGCCGCCCCTAAGGAAGTTGCTGAGCGGACCATTGAGGCCTTCAAACGTGTGTTGCCAGCCTCCGTGCCCGGAGTGGTCTTCCTCTCTGGTGGCGAGGCCGATGATTCGGTGACCGCCAACCTGAACGCCATCAACCAACAGGCCGCCGACGCGCGGGCACCCTGGGAGTTGAGCTTCTCCTTTGGCCGTAGCCTTCAAGGAGCGCCATTGGCTGCCTGGGCCGGTAAAACAGGGAACACCGAAGCCGCGGCCCTGGCTTTCTATACCAGAGCCAGCCTAACCGGTGCCGCCCGCAGAGGCGCTGCTTAAATAGCAGGGCCCTAAATCAGGTAACAAAAAAGGCCCGCAGACTAGTCTGCGGGCCTTTTTTATGTTCCAACTAAAGTGATCACTCGGGTTTGAAAGTGCTCTCCAGATATAGGTCATCCAGTTGCTTTTGATCCACTGGGGTGGGCGCGTTAAACAACAAATCAGACCCGCTCTGGGTTTTGGGGAAGGCGATCACGTCTCGGATGGACGGGCTGCCACAGAGTATGGCGACCAACCGGTCAATTCCGGGTGCTATGCCGCCGTGGGGCGGTGCCCCGTACTCAAAGGCCTCCAGTATCTGGCCAAACTGGGCGACTGTGTCCTC
>JAPKDE010000015.1 GCA_028822675.1 Dehalococcoidia bacterium
GAGCGCTTCAATGGCATTGAAGAGGTACGGGGTTCGAGTCCCCGCAGCTCCACCACTTCCCCCTCTCTTATGCATTACGTTTATATCTTGCGTAGCCAACGTACATGACGCTATTACATCGGATGTACGGGCGATTTGGCGAACCGAGTCGTTCAACACAACGCAGGGGTAAACAAATCAACGATAGGCTTCCGTCCTTGGGAATTGATATACCAAGAAGAATATGACTCACTTTCAGAAGCGCGGAGAAGGGGAAACCACGCTAAAGTCCTGGAAAAGTCGCTCCTATCTTGAATCCCATTTAGGTCTGAGTGCGTAGCTCGTCTGGTAAAGCGTCCCGATTGCCATCGGAAAGGTATGGGGTTCCTCCGATAAATCGAGGCCCCAGCTCCATCACGTCCCCTCTAGCCAAGTCATCAGTTTCCTAATCATCCCAACCTAGTTTCATGTTCTATTGGTGTGACTTGAATTCTCTTCGGTTCCCCTTTTGATGACTTCAGAACCTTCCGGCCCTCAGACCTCCGGCCAACTCCGCACTTTTGCCATAATTGCTGCTGCGCTATTCCTGAACAACACTGTTGCCTTGATGCTTGGGCCTTTGTTGGTCGGTATCGCCAAAGAATTTGATACATCCGTGGCGGTCGCAGGGCAACTCACCGCAGTCACATTTTTGTCTTGGGCAATCTTTGCTCCGTTGGCCGGGCCTTTTTCAGACTCGTTTGGACGCCGCCCGGTCGCATTGGTCGGATTGGCACTGATGGGTGCCTGCATCCTGGCTGCGGCCTTTGCGCCAAACTTCTACGTCTTGATGATCCTGCTGCTTGGCACCGGAATGAGCGGGGCCATGATCCCGCCAAATAGCATGGCGGCCATCAGCGATGTTGTTGCTCCCGAGCAACGGGGCCGGGCCATTGGCGCAGCTTCCGGGATTAGCACGGCCGCGGCGGTAATTGGGGTTCCGGTTGTGGCGATTTTGGCCAGCGTCGCCGATTGGCGGTTGCCGTTCATAGTTTGTGGCAGCCTGCTGCTGGGGATATTTGTCCTATCCTGGTTGTGGTACCCCAAGGGCCCAATTACAGCGTCGCGCTCTTTTTCCTACTTCAGTCGATTCAAAGAACTGGGTTCCATTTCCGTCTTCCGGATCGGAATGGTGGCCAACGTGTCCCAGCGCATTGCCTTCTACGCCGTGATTGGTTACCTGGCTGCTTTTCTCATCGATACCTACGGGATGAGCGTTGGCGAGACTGCCCTTCCGTTGGCTGTTGTCGGCTTGGGGGCAGTGATTGGAAGTCTTTGGGGCGGCGTCATTGCCAACCACCGGAGGCGGCTGAACTTCGTTGCTGGCTGTGCATTGGCTGGAGGGGCAACGGCGCTGGTCTTGTTCACGGTTGACCCTAGCATTTGGGTAACGGTGTTCATCGCATTTGGCGCGGTCTGTGTGTTGAGCGTCGGCTGGCCGGTGTTCATCACCTTTGCCACCGACGTTGCCGGTCAGTCTAGGGCCACTGCCGTTGGCATGATGGGCGGCAGCAACCGGCTGGGCGGCGTTATTGGCTCATCCCTTGGCGGGGCGTTTCTGGCCGTCGGAGGGTTCTCGGCGGTGGGTATATTCTGTTTGGTGACCGTGGTCATCTCTGCCTTGATAATGCAGTTGTTCATGCGGGAACCAACCAGCCAGCCTTAATTAGGGCTATCTGATGCTAAAATGGGAACCCATGACTCAACTAGCCCAACCATATATAAACAATGCCTTCCCTAATGAGCATTCCTAGTTGGCACAACTGACAACCACCGCCCCTCCGGTATTGAAACAAACCCGGTTTCTGGCAATCACTGGAGTAGGCTTGTTCCTCACCCAGACCGTCAGTATGATGCTGGCTCCGTTATTGGTCGCCATGGCCACCGAGTTCGATGTTTCAGTGGCGGCGGCGGGACAGTTAGCGGCGGTAACTTTTGGTGCCTGGGCGATCTCGGTAATTTCCGTAGGGCCAATTTCAGACTCATTTGGCCGCCGCCCGGTGGCGGTGATCGGAATGACTCTGCTTTCCATCAGCATTATCGCCTCTAGTTTTGCGCCCAGTTTTGTAGTTCTGCTGGGACTTCGCATAATTACGGGCTTGTCCGGCGGGATGATCCCCCCAAACAGCATGGCGGCTGTGGCCGATGTTCTGCCTGCCGCAAAAAGGGCACAGGCCTTTGGGTTCTTGATGGCTTTCGCATCTTTTTCATCAGTGATTGGAGTGCCGATGATTGCAGTGCTAGCCAGCGCCGGAGGTTGGAGGGTCCCGTTCCTAGTGCATGGATCCTTGCTGCTTTGCTGCGCGGTGCTCCAGTGGTTCTGGTTTCCCAAAACCTCGGCGTCTGCCAAGGGATCGTTCTCGTTCCTCTCACGGTACAAACAGATGGCCAGCATTAGCCTGTTCCGAACTGCTTTGATGGCCAACGTGCTACAGCGCATGGCCTTTTACGCCACCATCAGCTACCTGGCGGCCTATCTCATCAGTGAACACGGCATGGATCTGGGCCAGACTGCCATCCCTCTGGCCATAGTTGGAATTGGAGTTGTGGTTGGCAGCACCATGGCTGGGTCCGTGGCAGGTATGACCCGGCGGGCCCAAGTTGTGGCCGCCTGTGCCGTGGTCGGTGGACTGGCGTCGTTCCTGATATTTTCCATTGACCTATCGGCGTGGGGAACGGTCGGAGTGGCCTTGATTGGCATCACTTGCATCAGCGTTGGCTGGCCGACGTTCTTGGCCATCAGCACTGAGATATCCGGCAACAACCAAGCCACTGCCGTCGGCATGCTGGGTGCCAGCAACCAATTGGGCGGGGTCGGCGGAGCGGCACTTGGCGGGGCTTTCCTTGCCGTCGGCAGCTTTTCTACTGTAGGATTTTTCTGCCTGGGCACCGTGTTAATCTCCACCGTTGTGCTCCAATTTGGCATGGGCACTCGCAAGACACAGGAGCTATCAACCTAGATGCTAGAGCACAATGGCTTACGCTGGGGCTACGTTTTTCTGAAGGCCTCGTCATATCTGAACACGGACGAATTCCAGGAACTTATGATCCAAGCGGTGGAGATGTTCTTGGCCGGCGAAACAGAGAGAAACGTGAAAGGGTCTGAATACGAAGGCCGACTTTTCACCGAGCAACGTTACGAACTCATTGGCACCATGGGCGGCCAGAGGTTTGACGCTGACATTGAAACGTCCCGGGGCCGCGACAAGGCTTCGTTCTTGGTCAATGAACAGACGAGTGGCGCCGGAGCCGCTATTTCATTAAATTAACGGGCAACTCGGAAATTAACGGACAACCCGGATTTAGCTGAGAACTCGACGCTCTCGCGTTGACTCCATTACTCGCCTCACCTACACTCCAAGCCATTCTGAGACCCAATGGAAACCCTAAGGGACCCAGGCAAACTCCGTTGCAATGTCTCCATTTTTGTCTAAACGCCTTGCGAGGGAAGCATGACAAGTATCCGCGATTTCGTGATGTCCCCGGAGATCGGGCGAGTTCCTTCGTCCACGGTCCCATTGAACGCACAGGAAGAAACACGGTTCGAAGGTCTGGCTGAAGAAGCGGTCATGATTGACGTGCACCAGCACCCGTTTGTGCTGCCCGAAGCCATGGACCGGTTCATCGACTTCCTCCGCACTAACCGCTATCACTGGGGCTTTGAAGCAGTGAAACACGGCGGCTGGTCCACCGTTACCACTTCCAACGTTTTTGGCGCATTGCAGAACGCCACTGAGATGTCGTTCGTGGAATATGACGACGTTACTCTCGAAGTAGGCATGATGCTGGCCGACGTAACAGCCCAGCCAGACGTGGTCCGAGTGGGCAACGCCGACGAAATTATGGCGGCTAAGCAGTCCGGCAACATCGGTTTTCTACCAACTCTGGAACACTTGCCCATCGGTAATCGCCTTGAGCGAGTGGACCAACTGCACGCTATGGGCGTGAGGCTCTCTGGCATCACGTACAACCGCAAGAATTACATCGGCGACGGCATGTACGAGCGCAACCCCGGCGGGCTGAGCGAATTTGGCATTGAAGTCATTCACCGCATGAATGACATTGGCATGGCCATTGACCTTTCCCATGCCTCCACGCCCACGGTGATGGACACAATCGAGTTCTCAAAAACTCCGGTGGTCTTCAGCCACAACGCCGCTTACACCCTGCGACCCAACCGACGCACCCGCAAGGATGAAGAACTTAAAGCCTGCGCTGACAAGGGCGGCTTGGTCTGCATCACCGCCGTGCCCAACGCCCTCAGTGACGACCCGGAACAGGACATCGAGTGTGTCCTAGACCACTACGATTACATGGTCAATCTAATTGGTGTTGACCATGTAGGCGTCGGCACCGACACGGTCATTGGCGACCACATGATGTTCCAGCACTACATGCTAGGCCGTGACCTGAGCGAGATGCCGGCACCCTATCTGAACGGTCTGGAGTCGCCCGCCGATGGCGCCAACATAATCAGGGGCCTGATCCGCAGGGGCCATTCTGACGAAGGTATCAAGAAGATTATGGGCGGAAACGCATTGGACTTTTTCCGCCGAGTATTGTCATAGATGGCAGAACCATTCGAGACCACAGTCGTGGGCAGCATGCCCAAGCCACCTTGGCTCTACCGCCAAGCGGCAATGGACGCCAAGGAATCGGACCACCACGGCGGCGGCGCTGATTGGTTGCTCTCCGGCCAAGCATTGCACGAAGCACAAAACGACGCCGTAAGACTGTCGATTTACGACCAGGAGACGGCTGGTGTCCGCGTCATCAGCGACGGCGAACAACGCCGTAAGTCTTACCTGACACACATCACTTCCCAACTTGGCGGCATCGACTATGAGACGCTGGCTGAGAAGTGGATTCGCGATGGTCGTCGTCTCGCTCGGGTGGGACGCTGCATCGGCCCAATTGAATGGCGTGGCCCGATAGTGGTGGATGACCTGACTTTCCTGTTGACCCAGACCACCTCCCCGGTGAAGGTCACTCTGCCTGGACCAATGACGGTGGTGGATTCAATCTATGACGACCACTACGGCGACGAACGGGCCTTTGCCATGGCCGTGGCCGACGCGATCAACAAAGAAGCCAAAGCCCTGGACGCTCGTGGCCCGGCGGTGATTCAATTTGACGAGCCGGTGTTCAGCCGCTACCCGGATAAAGTCGCCGAGTGGGGAATCGAAGCCCTGAACCGCGCTGCCGACGGCCTGATCGCGCAGACAGCAGTGCACGTCTGCTACAGCTACGCCATGCCTGGCGTGCCAAGGCCCATCAAACCCAGCTACCCACAGATACTGGCCGAGCTGGAAAAGTCTGAAATAGACCAGCTCGCTTTAGAGTTTCAAGCCCCGCAACTGGATCCAGCCCTGCTGGAACTCTGCCCGTCCAAGACCATTCTGTTTGGCTGCATCGATAACGCCAACCCGGAGATAGAAAACGCATCGGCCATCGCCCTGCGCCTCCTGGAAGCGGCCAAGCACCATGACCCAACAAAGCTGATGGCCGCACCGGACTGCGGTTTGGTGCCGCTAACCCAACCCATTGCCCGAGCCAAGCTGTCAGCACTATTCAGGGGTGCACAGATTGCCCGAGACCAATTAGACAACCCCGGCGGAGAATCCCATGGCCACCACCGACACGACCACGAACATGGGCACGACCATTAACTTCGAATTTATAGACCTACAACGCCGCGACCACGTGGCGGTGATAACTCTGCAGCGCCCCGACCGGTTGAACGCCCTGAACCGCCAGATGGCCCAGGAGTTGCACGACGCCCTAGACCAGTTGGCCGGCGAGTTTCCGGAAATCCGGGCGGTCATAATCACCGGTGCTGGCCGTGGTTTTTGCTCCGGGGCTGACGTTGGCGATATGCCAGCTAGAATGGCCAAAGGCGGCGACCGAGACCCTGACAACCCAGACCCGGGGCCTTCTATAACCATGCGCCTGGCGCCCCATCTGCGGGAGATACCACAGCCAATCATCGCAGCAATTAACGGTGTGTCTGCCGGGGCCGGACTGGGCATCGCCCTAGCATCCGACATCAGACTGGCTTCAGAGAGTGCCCGGTTCACATCGGTGTTCGTCAAACGGTCACTGGTGCCCGACGCCGGTGTCTCGGAGATTCTCATTGCACTGGCCGGTCCGGGAATTGCCGCCGAGATGTCATTTACCGGTCGTGTTTACGATGCACCGTGGGCCCTATCCAAAGGGCTGGTCAACGATGTGCTACCCGAGGATGAACTGCTGGCCGAAGCGCAGGCGATGGCCCAGGAGATTGCTGACAACCCTCCGCTGGCCGTGAAGGCGATCAAGGGGCTGTTCAACGTGCATCACACCAGCCTGAACGAGGTGATTCTAGCGGAACACAGGGCCAACGACCCACTGCGCGGCACCAACGACCAAACCGAAGCGGTGCAGGCGTTTCTCGAAAAACGGAAACCAAAGTTCACCGGCAGCTAGGCCAGGCCTTCTAATTCATAGTCAATCACGTAATCATTATCAACGCCAACCAACTCTAGAATGACACGTATGCTATCCTGGCGAAGCACCCAAAGCCTGAGCCCCCGTTGGGAAATGGGCCCCATTAGGAATTAGCCCAAGTGAGGAATTAGATTGAACTGCCCACGTTGTAACGTTGCTCTCAGCGAAAAAAAATTCAAGAATATCGACGTCGACCACTGTCCCGACTGCAAGGGACTCTGGCTGGACTTCCATGAAATGGACGAGTTGGAAGACCACGCCATGGACGATGACAATGCCAAGGGCATGATGGAGTACGCCCGACGCCAGAGCGACATTTCTTGTCCTCATTGCAATGAGACTATGGAAACTTTCAACTACCGGGCCCACGACCTACCCATCGACCACTGCAAGAACGAGCACGGCTACTGGCTGGATGCAGGCGAGGAAAAGAAGATCCTGGACGTGATGAAGCAGCGAGTGAGTGACCTCAAACGCGCCGATTCCGCCGAAGACTCTTGGTCCAAGTTCTTGGAGCGTGGTGGCACCCGTTCCTTCCTAACCAAGGTCAAGGACTTGTTCGCCGGGTAATTCCGTTATCGGCCCGCTACCCGTCCCGGCAAACTAGCCTGTCATTCAGAGGCGCCAGCCGAAGAGTCCAGTTGCCAAAGGTTAAGGTCTTTGACTTGAGCAACGAGACCCTTCGCGAGCTCAGGGTGACAATGGCGTTGGGGTGGGAAGCAGTAGCCTACCCGACTTCCACTTCCCGCATGAATGTATCCAGAGAGGCGTCGGCACGCGTGTAGTCGTAAGTGGAGTAGCGGCGTTGGCGAAGTTGCACCACATCGCCGTTAAAGAAACGCTCGTATAGCGTTTGCCGGGAACCAAACTGGGTGCCAATCAAATCCCAGGCCAGCCGGAACAAGCGCACTTTCTTTTTTGCGTCGATGGACGCACCCTGATAATATTTGCCGATCTCCCCGGCTAGTGGCCCCGCCAGGTCTTCCTCGGTTGGCGTCAGCATCAGTCCCCCAGCCGCCAGTTGCTCAACTATCGCCGCCACCCTGGAGTAGGCGTCGGGGTACCAGTTCCGCATGGCAATCCAAGGCTCCGCAGCAGGCCAGATTCCCTCTGCATCGGGCAGTCCGACATAAGGCGCGGCATCCGCCTCCGCTGCCCGCAGATAAGCCCGCACTGTCTCCAACGTATCAATGATCTCCGCGTTCTTCTCTTGGACGTGCGAGTAGCCGCCAATGCCAATGGCGTCGGTGATGCCGTGGGTGATTCCCAGGATGAATTCCAGCTTGGCAATGCTCTTAACAGCCACCTGTTGGATGTATTGCCGCCACAGAGTTACCTTCTGCACCGTCATGTTGGCCAGTTCGACGTCGTCGTATACGAACACCCGTTCCCAGGGAATTAACACGTCATCAAACATGGCTAGGGCGTCCATTTCGTCGTACTGACCCGACAGCGGGTATTCAGAAAGCGGACGACCCATATCGTGGCTGGGGCGGCAGATGAACTTCAGCCCTCTGGTGGCAACAGGGATGGCGAAACCGATGCAGTATTTGCGGTCTTCTTCCGTGTCTGGACGCAATGGCCGGTACACCGGACAGAAAATCTCATCGGCAAACGGCGCCAGTGTTGCCAGGAGTTTGGCGCCCCGAACTATCACGCCCTCGCTGGTGTGGTTGACCACGCCGACGGCGGTATAGGGCTCCGGCAATTCAGCCAGGGACAGTGAACGGTTCACTTGCGGGTGGCCAAAGGCGTGGGTCAGGCACAGGTCTCGCTCGCGGACGTACTCGTGGTAATTGCGCAGGTTATCGGCGTAACGCTCATCATTCAGTCCGTAGAGGTGGGCCAACTGGCGCGACGCAGTCACTTGGATGTTTACATAATCCGGTGTTCTGCCCAACATTCCATGGCAATGTTGGGCAACTATCTCCAATGCCGTCCGGCGTCGCAGCAGGTCTTCCAGGGTTTCGGGAACCAAGTAAGAAAGGGCGACGGGTTCGCCGCTGGTGGGCGACTTGAACGTCATACGTTCGTGGTTTTCCGGGGTGTGTTGCAAGTCGTAGATACCGGCCAGGGTTTTGGCCATTCCTGCGGTCTTGGGGTGGGTGGTCACGTCTTCCACGCGCTCCCCTTCCAGCCAGATCTCTCGGTCATCCCTCAGTCCCTGCAGATACTGTTCACCGGTCCGTACCGCCATCTGGTCCTCGTCTTATCCGTTCTTCCGCCAGCGCGATAATCGCGCTGGCGGAAGAACGTCTGTTGAAATATCGGTCCGGGTTGGGAAAATATGCTCGGATATTTACCTGATTATTTGTAGGGGTTATCCCAGGTGTCCAGCCCGCAGACCTCGTCCAAAGGCTTACGGGTGACTGAACCAAACTCGCCTCGTGGGTAGCCGATGGGCATGCAATATACGATCTCAGCGGTCTCCGGGATGTTGAGCAGTTTCTTGACCCGCTCGTCGACCACGGCGTGCAGCGTGGCGATGGTGCCGCCGATGCCGTGGGACCGGGCGGCCAAAAGCAGGTTCTGGGCTGCTGGTATGATGCCGCCAGAGCCGCCCTTAGATAGTGCGCAGATCAGGACCATCACCGGGGCATCACCAAACTCATTGGCCAGCCGCATGGCCGACCGCTGGGAATTCTTGCCCGGGGGAATGTCTTCTGGACCCATGATCCCTTGGTCTTTGCGCTTGGCCCACCAGGCCTCATGGTAAAGCTCGCCGAGTTGTTTTCGCTTCTCGTCATCCTTCACCACAATGAAATGCCATTGTTGGGTGTTGCCGCCGTTGGGGGCGCGGATGGCCGCCTCCATTAGGTCTCGCATGACCTCTTCGGGGATGGGGTCTGGCTTCAGACGGCGAATGGCTCGCTGGGTAAACATCGCCTCGCCAAGGGACATTGTCAAACGGTCTGCAGTGGTCATTTTGGCTCTCCAAGTTGAATTTTATAAGCTAATAATTGTTGGTTTTTTAGATGGTTATTTTGGGGTGATAATTTTCTGCGAAGGTCCGGGCAGGTTTCGGCCAGGAGACGGCCATAACCCAACAGTTGCTTGGTCTCTCCGGCCTGACTGAGGACGCGCCAAAGGGTGGCTGTGTGTGTCGTGACAACCGGTTTGCCGATCTCATCCTCCAAGGCCTGGGCCTCCGCCATGCCGTCATGGTTCATACAACTGATAATCCCCGGAGCGCGCCGCTAACCGTGCAGCAGTAGGCCATCGAATCAACTTTGGCGCTGGCCAGTTCACCAACTGCACGGGAGGCGTTGATCTCCATCAGGGCTTCGATGCTTTCGCCTGGGGCCAGCATTATTCGGCTGGTGAGAAATGCCACGCCAGGAGGGGCTGCTTTTGGGTATCTCAATTCAGAGACCGACGATGCATTCACCACAACCAAGCCAATCTTGGTCTGCACATCAAGCTGATCAATGTAGCCTCACAACTGAAAGAATTTTCAATCGAGAATCTTGCCCAGTTTTCCCAATTTACCCGGTGGGTTTCGGTTGCCAATTTTAGCACACCACCAGCCTGTCAAATCGAACTTGAAGGTCAACAAAACTACATATCTGATTACCAGCACTAGAATTGCTATAATGTTGCCCAACTTTACCATTACTGGAACAGACTCTCAGGAGGCCCGAATTGGACGCAATGCAAGCTTACGAACGACTGGGCGTAAGACCGGTGATCAATGCCGCTGGTTCCATAACCAAATACGGTGGCACCAGGACCAGGCCAGAGGTGCTGGAATTGATGGCCGGAGCCGCCCGTATCATGGTCAACGTTGATGAACTCAACCGCAAGGCCGGAGAAGAGATTGCCCGACTGACCGGTGCCGAAGCCGGGTTTGTCTGCAGCGGCGCCGCCGGTGGTCTGGTCCTGCAAGCTGCCGCATGTATTGCCGGTAAAGACCCAGTGAAGATGCGCCAACTGCCAGACACCGCTGGCATGAAGGACGAGATTATCATCCAGAACATGCACCGGTTCCCCTACGAGCAGGCCTTCAGGGCCGGTGGGGCCAAGCTGGTGGAGATCGGCGATTCCAGGTATGCCCACCCGTGGGAGTTGGAAGGCGCCATCGGAGAGAACACCGCTGCAGTGGCTTTTCTCTGCGCACCGCTGACCAACCGCCGGGCCCTCTCCCTAGGCCAGGTGTGCGAGATTTCCCACAGTAAGGGCGTGCCCGTAATCGTTGACGCAGCATCCATGCTCCCACCCCGAGCAAACCTCAGAAAATACCTGGCTGAAGGGGCCGACATGGTTTCTTTCAGCGGAGGCAAGGGCATACGTGGCCCCCAGGGTACGGGTATCCTCTGCGGCAGAGCCGATTTAATAGAAGCCGCCGCCGCCCATGCCAACCCGGCCCAGTTCTTGGGCCGCCCCATGAAGGTGGCTAAAGAAGAGGTTTTGGGGTTGGTGACGGCTCTGAACATGTTCCTGCAAGAGGACGAAGCAGATGAGATGGCCACCTACCGGGCCCTGGCCGAACAGGTTGTGGACGCCTTCAATGAGTTTCCCGGCCTGAAGATAACCCTGGAACATGACGAATTTGATTACCTGATTCCCCACGCCCTCATCCGGTTTGGCCCAGACTGGCAGGGTCCAAGTAGGAATGAGATCGTCAAAGCTCTAGAAACCGGAGAGACACCCATAATCCTGCACCAATTGGGTCAGCCAGACGAGTTTGCGATTGACCCTCTAAACTTGACTGAAGAAGAGACCACCACGGTGATCAGACGTCTTAGAGAAGAACTGACCCGCTAATAGTTTTCTGAGTAAACAATTTTCAAGCATCATCCTTAGGAGTTTTAAATGGCCATCAAGATTGACCTGCGAGTACCACCCTGCAAACCCCTGCCTGAGATCACTGCCTTTGTTAAAAAATGCGAAGACGCCGGTTTTGATGGCGTTGGCATGTTGGATTCCCAGATGCTGGAAAGAGACGTTTTTGTTTCCATGGCCCACGCACTGATGAACACCACAAAAATCAATGTGTCATCAGCCGTTACCAACCCAGTTACCAGGCATCCATCCGTGCTGGCATCGGCAGCGTCAACCTTGGCAGAGGTGGCTCCAGGTCGGGCTAATATTTGGATCGGACGCGGTTATAGCTCAGCCAACGTGGTGGGCATCCCACCAGCCACCGTCCGCCAGATGCGCGACGCAGTAGTCATGATGAAATCACTGATGGGTGGTAGCGAGGTCGATTTCGGCTCCATTCAAAGTCGCATGAAACACGGTGGCGATGCCATCACCCCGGTCTACATCGCAGCCACCGGCCCCAAGGTCATGAGAGTTATCGGGGAGGTTGCCGACGGAGCAGTCTTGATGACCGGCATCCACCCCGCACAGGTGGCAGAATCCCGCGAGTTGATCGCGGAAGGTGCCAGGGCTGCCGGAAGGAATCCCGACGACATTGAGACCATCTATACCTGCACCACCATCATCCGGGACACTCTTGAGGAGGCTCGAGAGGTCGCCCGTCCGTTGGCAGTCGCGCGGTTGATGCAGCCCACTTACAAGCGCTGGCTGAAGGCTGCCGGTATGGATTTTTCCGAGTTTGAACTACCCCGTGGACTGTGGGACCTGTACCCAGACGTTCCCCACGCCGAGGACTGGGAGAAGGCCCGAGAATTGTGCGCCTTCCTGCCCGATGACGCTTTAGCCCAACTGTGCGACAGCATGGGTCTGATTGGCACGCCAGAGTACTGCGCCAATCGAATCAAAGAGGCTGAGAAAGCGGGAATGGAGCATCTGTATCTGATGACTGACCAGTCTTATGAGTTCCCAACCGGGGAGATGGAAGCCTTCAGGGATCATATATTCCCGGCGTTGGGTAGATAACCGAGTCGTTTTGGGTTCCATACTGCTGTTAAGTCGTTGCTTCGGCAGGGTTGGTTTCCCGATGTGGGGGCGGGTTTTTAACCCGCCCCCACATCGTTTGTTTTTCGGGTATGGTTTCCGGTTTTCACCGTCGTTATCAACAAGCATCTGCCCCCACCCAAACCCTCCCCATGCGAAAAGTAGGGCATCATGTAACAGCATCTCGGCCATAACGCTATATGGTATCGGTTCTCATTCCCCGACTTAGCCCCACGCCTTGGGTTTCGCCCATACCCCGCTCATGGTGAGTTTGTCGAACCACCACAGAAACGCTGGAATTTCTCAAACAGGATGGCAAGATTCGTTTCATAGGTTGTTCGTCCATCCTTCCGAATATCACCGACCATATCAAGATGGAAGTATTCTCCGTCTTGCAGATTCCCTATTCGGCTCTTCAGCCCGAGCATGAGGATACGATCGCAGCCGCTGCTAGGGATGGGCATGGTAATCCGCAGTGGCGTCGCCAAAGGCCCTCCCGCTAAGGGTCAGGGTTCCGCCGCCTAATGGGATCTGCGGGACAAGGCCAAACTGGACGAATTGTTGTATGGCTAGGACTCCACTTAATTTATGCTCCGATTCACCATTACTAACCCGGACATATATACCACTGTAGTTGGAACTCTCGATCCTGAACACCTAATAGGGAACGTCGCTTCTGTCTTGAAAGGACCGTTGCCTGCATCCGTTTACAGCGAGGCAAACCGCCGACTAGTCGGAGCTCGGACGGCCTAGTTGCAGGAATCCAGTGGTTCGCTAACGAAACCGCTCTTCACGGCACCAATTAATTCGGGCTGTCCTTATCAAGGTTGTTGGCCAAGCGGTCCAAGCCTATAGAAAAATCATGAAGTGCATCAGCGACCGTTGGGCCATGTTTGGAGTTCAACTCTCCCCGGACCTTCGCGCTGCCGTGGTGCTCTGAGATATTCAGGGGCTCTCCACTGAAGAAGCAGCAGACGTGCTAGAAATCTCTGTAGCGTCGCTTAAATCCCGCCTCCACTGTGCCCGAAGTCAGATCCGCAAGCACCTGGTAGAGTACGCTGCATTGTCTTTATTACCCGCCACAGACATGGATGGCGAATCCGATATCTAGCCCAGTTTCTCACCGTATAATTTTCCGTTGATCATTCCCCAATCTGCCGCACTATTTACTAGTGACAACACGCCTCCGGTTCGCTAACATAATCTGGGGATTTTAATCCCCTTTAATACTGGAGCGCATGGGTCTGAATTTTAGCGCTCAGGTTCTGTGATTCTGAAGATTTAGTTCCGCGCACCTTAGGGGGTTTCACCTTGGCTGACCAGTCCCTAGACCAACTTTGTATCAACACCATTAGATTTCTGGCCATCGACACTGTCCAGAAGGCAAAATCAGGCCATCCAGGAGCTCCCATGGGGCAAGCGGACATGGCTTACACCCTCTGGGATCGGTTCCTTTCACACAACCCCGCCGACCCCACCTGGCCTAACAGAGACCGCTTTATTCTCTCTCCAGGGCACGCTTCGGCACTGTTGTATTCCCTGCTTCATCTAACGGGCTACAACCTGCCGATGGACGAGCTGAAACAATTTCGCCAATGGAAAAGTAAAACTCCCGGCCACCCGGAATACGGCGTCACACCCGGCGTAGAAGCCACCACCGGCCCGCTGGGTCAGGGATTTGGCAACGCTGTGGGCATGGCTCTAGCCGAGCGCTGGCTGGCCAGCCGGTACAACCAACCCGGCCACGGGATTATTGACCACTACACCTACGCCATAGTTTCCGACGGCGACCTCCAAGAGGGCATCACTTCAGAAGCCGCCTCCATGGCCGGAACCATGGGACTGGGCAAGCTAATCATGCTCTACGATGACAACGATATTTCCATCGAGGGCGGGACCGACATCACCTTCCGCGAGAACGTGGCCAAGCGGTTCGAGTCTTACGGCTGGCAAGTCATCGGCACCATTGAAGGCACTGACGTTGATGGGATTGCATCAGCAATCACCGCCGCCAAAGCAGAAACAGAGAAGCCCAGCATCATCGTCTGCCGCACCGTGATTGGTTACGGCAGCCCCAACAAAGCCGGCAAGGCGTCCGTACACGGCGACCCGTTGGGGGACGATGAGATTGCCCTGACGCGTGAGAACCTAAAATGGGAGTCCACCGAGTCGTTTACCATCCCCGCAGAAGCTGGGGTACACCTGGGGTTGGCCACTGAAAGGGGCAAAGCAAGCCAGGATCAATGGCATACAGCGTTTGGCGAATACCGCAAAGCGTTCCCTGACGAAGCCCAGCAATTGGAAGACGCCCTCCGCGGGAAACTGCCCGCCAATTGGGAAGACGGCCTAAACGGTTTGTTCGAAAAAGCCGATCCCGTTGCCACTCGGTCTGCTTCCGGCGTGGTGATGAACGCTATCTCAAAAGGTATCCCGGCATTTATCGGCGGATCTGCGGACTTGGCCCCATCCACCCGCACAGCTTTGGATGACCGAGGCGACATCGGACCCGGCGAGTTCTCCGGGCATAACCTGCACTTTGGCGTTCGAGAACACGCCATGGGTGCCGTGGCCAACGGCATTGCCCTACACGGCGGTGCGATTCCCTACACGGCTACGTTCCTAGTCTTCTCCGACTACATGCGGCCATCAATCCGGTTGGGCGCGCTCATGGGTCAGCAGGTGATTTATGTCTTCACCCATGACTCCATCGGAGTTGGTGAAGACGGCCCCACCCACCAACCCATTGAACACTTGATGTCACTGCGTGAGATACCCGGCCTGGTTGTCAGCCGACCAGCCGACGCTACTGAGACTGTAGAAGTCTGGCGCGCAGCCATTTCCCGTCGCAACGGCCCTACGGTCATGGCGTTCACCCGCCAAAACCTGCCAGTGTTCGACCGGTCAGAGCTGGCCGCCGCTTCCGGCGTCCTAAATGGTGGTTACACCCTATGGGAGAGCAGCGATAGCCCCCAGGTAATCATCATCGCCACCGGCTCAGAGGTGCACATTGCATTAGAGGCCGGAAAGAATCTGGCCGAAGAAGGCACCGCGGTCAGAGTAGTTTCCATGCCGTCCTGTGAGGTATTCGACGAGCAACCCAAGGAATACCGAGACCAAATCTTGCCGCCATCCATTCGCGCCCGAGTCTCTGTCGAAGCCGGCAGCACCAAGGGGTGGGAGCGGTACGTTGGCCTGGACGGCGCGTCCGTCGGCATGACCGGCTACGGAGCATCGGCCCCCGCCGGTACGCTCTACGAGAAATTTGGTATCACCGCAGAACGAGTCGCCGACGAAGCACGCAAACTAGTCAGCTAGCCCGTCTCTGTCTTACAGGGTTTCGTCGGCCAACCTACCAGTCATTATTTAGCCGGAGGGTTTCATGCGTAAGTTCAACTTTATAGTGATTGGCTCTGGCTCTGGCTCCGGCCTGGAAGTGTCGGCGGATTTATCTGACGCCGGCTGGTCGGTGGCGATCATCGAGGAAGGTCCTTTTGGCGGCACCTGCTTAAATCGGGGCTGTATACATTCCAAGATGCTAATCCATTGCGCAGACGTGATGCAGACGGTCCAAAACGCTGCTGCATTCGGCATCCACGCCAAGGTTGAAAGCATCGATTGGCCGTTCATCGTTAAACGCACCTTTGAAGAAGTGGACGCCGACGCGGCAATGATTGAACGCGGCAACCGGCAGGCTGACAACGTTGAGGTCTTCAAAGGCACCGGTCGGTTCACGGGACCCAAAACGATCGCCGTCTCCGGCCAAGGCTTGGAAGAAGAGTTAACGGCGGAGACCAGACCCTGGGTACCCGATATTCCCGGCCTGGCCCAAACGCCGTATATCATTTCCGATGAAGCCCTACGCCTCCCGGAACAACCCCGCAGACTCACCGTGGTCGGCGGCGGGTACATCGCTGCGGAGTTAGCCCATTTCTTGGGCGCACTCGGCACAGAGGTCACCAGCATCCACCGCAGAGACTTGATGCTCCGGGAAGAAGATACAGACGTGTCTCGCCGGTTCACACAGGTCTACCAGCGCCGTTTCAATATGGTTTTAGACGCCCAAGTTACCGGAGTATCTTCCAAAGACGGGGAGATAATTGTAGAAGTAACAACTCCCAACGGGACGCAATCATTAACTTCAGACACACTCCTCATGGCCACCGGGAGAGTACCCAACACAGACCTCCTGGACATGGCAAAAACCGGAGTAGAGCTAAACGACCGTGGTTACATCAAGACCGATGAGTTTCTCCAGACCAATGTACCCGGCATCTGGGCGCTTGGCGACATAGTGGGCAAGTACCTCTTGAAACACAGTGCAAACCTTGAAGCAGCTTACGCATCTAACAACATAATGAATCCGGACAACCAGGCAGCGGTGGACTATTCTGCCATGCCCCACGCGGTTTTTGCCTCGCCTTAGGTGGCATCGGTGGGACTAACAGAGCAAGAGGCAGATGGGCGCGGGGCATCATATATCACCGCCACCTATAACTATTCAGACACCGCCTACGGAGCGTCCATAGAAGACAAAGACGGTTTTGTGAAAGTTCTGGCAGAACCGGCGAGCGGCGAGATTCTGGGCTGCCACATCATTGGTACCGACGCCGCAACGCTGATCCAAGAAGCCGCCAACGCCATGCGGGCTAGGCTGAGCACCAACGCCATAACTCAGTCTATCTACGTTCATCCGGCTCTGCCTGAAGTGGTCCAGAGGGCCTTCGGTGCATTGCCCTTCTGAGCCGCCATTTTGGCAATTTTAGGAGTACAACCTGTGGAATTAGGAATGATTGGCCTGGGACGCATGGGCGGAAATATGGCCCAGCGATTGGTCGCCGGCGGACACCGGGTGGTGACTTACGACCGGGACTCGGCAGCGGTCACTTCCAGCCACGGCTACGGCGGCGAAGGCGCATCTTCTTTGGATGATGTTGTCTCCCGTTTATCAACTCCCAGAGCCCTTTGGATCATGGTCCCGGCGGGCCAACCAACAGAAGACACGGTAGATGCCCTGGCCGAGTCGCTCAGCCCCGGTGACGCCATCCTTGACGGCGGCAACGCCAACTACAAAGACAGCATGCGCCGAGCCGTGAAACTGTCCGCCCAAGGGATAGACTTCATAGATGTTGGCACCAGCGGCGGCATCTGGGGCCTAGCCGAAGGCTATTCCTTGATGGTCGGCGGCGATGAGACTGCCGTTAAGAGACTGGAGCCCATATTCCATACACTTGCCCCGGCCCCTGACAAGGGATACAGCCGGGTCGGCCCCAGCGGGGCGGGCCATTTCACCAAGATGGTGCATAACGGCGTGGAATACGGTCTGATGCAGGCCTACGCAGAGGGTTTTGAACTGCTGGCCGCCAAAGAAGAGTTCGGCCTGGATCTGCCGGCCATTGCCGAGACCTGGCGTTACGGCAGCGTGGTCCGTTCCTGGCTGTTGGATCTCGCCGCCGACGCCCTGAAGGACGACCCTAAATTGGAGTCTCTAGATTCCTATGTGGATGACTCTGGAGAAGGCCGGTGGACGGTTGAAGAATCGGTGGAACTGGCCGTGCCGATCCCGGTGATTACCCTATCCTTGCAGGCCCGGTTCCGTTCCAGGCAGAAACAACCGTTTGGCGGAAGACTGCTGGCGGCACTCAGAAACCAATTTGGCGGACATGCTGTGCGCAAGTCCGATGACGGCTAGCTCCGTGGCTCAAAGCACCACCATTGTTATCTTTGGCGCGTCGGGTGACCTCACCCGCCGCAAGTTGATACCGTCTATGTGCAGCCTTTTTTGCAAGGGCAGGTTGGGGCCTGAAGTAAACATAGTCGGCTTTGCCCGTAGCAATATTTCCACAGAGGAATACCGGAATTCCCTCGTTGAGGGGATGGAAGCCTTTGAAGATTTCAGCCCGGAGAGCGAGGAGTGGAACGAATTCACTTCCTGCATCCACTATTATCACGGCGACGTTTATTCAGCTGACGACCTGGCAAGTTTTGAAGAAGTCTTGCAAAGCATCGAATCTCCCGACGAACCGGCCAACCGGATTTATTACCTAGCCCTGGCCCCGTTTCTTTACGAGCCAGCAATCCTAAACCTGGGCGCATCAGGAATGGCCCGTGCTCCTGGCGCTTGGCGTTGAGTGGTCACAGAAAAGCCATTTGGTTCTGATTTAGCCTCGGCCCAAGGGCTCAATAAATCGATCCACTCGGTATTCACAGAGGACCAGGTCTTCCGTATCGACCACTACCTGGGCAAGGAGACAGTCCAAAACTTGATGGTCTTGCGGTTCGCCAACACCCTCTTTGAGCCGGTCTGGAACAGAACCTACATCGACAACGTCCAGATCACCGTGTCGGAGACCGTGGCCTTGGCCGACCGTGCTGGTTATTACTACCAGGCTGGAATATTCCGGGACATGTTTCAGAACCACTTGCTCCAGTTGCTGACCGTTGTCGCTATGGAGCCGCCATCCAATTTCCAGGCCGACCTGCTGCGCAACGAAAAAGTCAAAGTGCTGAACGCCATCCGCCGAGTAACACCGACATCTGCATTGGAGATTGCGGTGCACGCCCAGCACGAAGGGTACCTAGAAGAACCCAATGTGCCTTCGGATTCGCGGACGCCCACCTACGCTGCTGTACGATTGGATATCGAAAACTGGCGATGGCAGGGTGTTCCGTTTTATCTTCGCTCCGGGAAAGCGTTGGACGACAAACGCACCGAGATTGTGATTCAATTTCGAAGACCGCCCCATCTGATGTTTGACCAAGATATTAGCCCAAACATTCTGGCGATTCAGGTACAACCCAACGAGGGTCTGCACCTGGAATTTCAGGCCAAAACGCCGGACGAGAAGATGGAACTTAGGCCCGTGGATTTGGAATTCCACTATGATGATTCATTTGGCGGACAGGCTATCCCAGACGCCTATGAGCGGCTCCTCCTTGATGCCATGAACGGCGACGCTTCTCTGTTCACCCGCAGCGACGAGTTTGAAGGAGCCTGGGAAATAATGGACCCAATTATACAGGGATTGGCCCTGCCGGACGCTCCCCTACCAGCGTCATATCCTATAGGCAGTCGCGGGCCGGAAGCAGCAGACAGTTTTTTGGCCAAATTTGGGAGCCACTGGCAGTACCGGGATTGGCAGCACTAAGCGTTTAATACTTATCACGCTTACACTTTTCTAATTTTTCTATCAACGCGCAACCAAAGCGCAACGGATAATATCCTTTGACCTATAAACGAATAGACGACTACGGGCTGATTGGAGACATGCACGGATCAGCGCTGGTCAGTTCTGACGGATCCATAGACTGGTGCTGTATGCCCAGGTTCGATTCACCAGCATTATTCAGCCGAATATTGGATTCCAATAAGGGCGGCTTCTACAAGTTGGCGCCGACCAAGATCAGTTCATCAACTCGCCGCTATCTCCCCAACACCAACGTCTTGGAGACCAGTTTCACCACCAGCACCGGCACCGGCGTTCTCATAGACTTCATGCCGGTACATCGGCATTCGGCCATGCCCAGAGAGCCGCTGGAGGTGGTCGATTTCCAACGGGTTGTACGTATTCTCCACTGCACTAAAGGTCGCTTGGACTTCGAGATGGACTGCTACCCCAAGTTCGATTACGGGACCATCGTGCCCCATGCATCCCTCAGCAGTTCCACCACCGGAATGGCCCACGGAGGGTCAGAAGCGGTGTCGGTCTATTGCTCATCTCCCCTGACCGTGGTGAATGATGGTTTTCGGTCTCGGGGCGTTATTTTTGAGGGCGAGAAGCTATATTCCACAATCTCTAATCAAGTGTCTTTTACCCATCGCACGGAGCCACTTAGCCCAATTGAGTTAGATTACGAATTGGCTGACACCACCGCTTTTTGGGAGGATTGGGCAGCACAGTGCACTTTTCAGGGAGAACATCGGGAGGCGGTACTGCGCAGTGCCCTGACTCTGAAAGCTCTGACTTACGCTCCTTCCGGTGCACTCGTCGCTGCGCCCACCACGTCGCTGCCTGAGGTCATTGGCGGTGAGCGCAACTGGGACTATCGATACACTTGGATCAGGGACGCCACCTTTGCCCTCTACGCACTCTCCATCATCGGCTACACAGGAGAGGCCAGGGCGTTCAAGGAATGGCTGGAATGGAGTACTTCCGGCCGCGCCAGAGACCTGCAGGTGATGTACGGCCTGGGCGGCGAACGGCGGTTGACCGAGACTGAAATTCCGGAACTGGAAGGCTATATGAACTCCCAGCCGGTCCGCATTGGCAACGGGGCGTACGACCAATTTCAGTTGGACATCTACGGCGAAATCATGGACTCGGCCCACATTTTCCGCAAGTTTGGCGGAGCGGTGGACGCCGACTATTGGGAGTACCTGCGTCGAGTGGTTAACTTTGTCATTGACCACTGGCGTGAACCAGACGAAGGTATCTGGGAGACCAGGGGCGGCAGGCAGCACTTTGTGTTTTCCAAGGTGATGTGCTGGGTGGCCATGGACCGCGCCATCAAAGCCGCAACCGATCTGAAACTACCGGGCGACGTTGAAGCCTGGGAAAAAATTCGTGACGAGATCTGCAATGAGATCATGGCCAAGGGTTATTCCCAAAAGCGTCAGGCGTTTGTCCAGTCCTACGGGAGCGACAACCTGGACGCCGCCAACCTGATGCTGCCATTGGTCGGGTTCATTCCGGCCACAGACCCCATGATGCGCTCCACCATCCGGGCCACCCAGAAAGAGCTGACCAACAAGCAAGGGTTTGTTTACCGCTACACCAACTTGGATGACGGTCTGGACGGTAGCGAAGGATCGTTCATCATCTGCACCTTTTGGTTGGCGGATAACCTGATTCATCTGGGCCAGATTGATGAAGCGCGTGTGCTGCTAAATGCACTTCTGGATTGCGCCAATGACCTGGGCTTGCTCAGCGAAGAATACGACTCAGCCACCGGGAACATGCTGGGCAACTTCCCTCAGGCTTTCTCCCACCTGGCTTTGATTAACACAGCTGTACAACTGCATCAGGCCACACACGGCGCCGTTCCAACGCCGGGCAGGTCCTAGCGACTATGGGGCCGTTTGGCCCTTGCCAGGCGTGTACGGCGCGAGTATTATTCCCCTACCCTAAGACTCTGGAATATATAGGGTCTAGTTGTATTCAGAATCTAAAAGGTACGGGGCAGACCATTTCGTCGGCTATTTGTGTAAATGGCCAGTAATGAGTCTCCCCTGCCAACACGGAATGCGTCCGGTCACCCTCGTAGCACTGAGGTTGGCTCCGCAGATAAATGGCCGACACCTCTACAACTGAATCATCAACCGGCCCAGAAACCGAGAGTAACCGCCAGCATTTGCTTGGCTCTCTCATATTCGGCCACACCATCATCCATTGGTATCAGCAACTCTTTCCGGTTATCTTGCCCGGTATCAAAGACACACTGGATCTCAATGACGTTGAATTGGGCACATTGTCCACCGTCAGGGAAGGATCCAGCGGACTCCTGATCATGCCTTCAGGTTTCCTGGCGGACTCCTTTTACAAATACCGCCCTCTTTTCCTGGCATTTGCCCTTGCCAGCAGTGGTCTGGCCTATTTCATGGTGGGATTGGCATTCAGCTATTTCTGGATACTGCCGGGTATCGCCATGATTGGCGTGGCATCGGCAGCTTGGCACCCTGCATCCGTTGGTTCATTATCAGCTCGATTCTCAGACCGCCGTGGCACCGCGCTAGCCATGCACGGAGTCGGAGCAAGCATCGGCGACACCATCTCGCCCTTGATCATCGGCGCATTATTGTTGGTCGTCAGTTGGCAAACATTGATGCAATATCACCTGTTGCCGGCACTGGTCTTAGCGTTCATTCTCTGGCGAAGTCTGGGGTCCCACTACAAAGACGCAGCCCCTCGGCCAACCGTTAAGAACTACATGAGCGGAATCAAGGACATGCTCAGCCAGCGCAGTGTGCTGGCAATCATGATCGCCGGTGTTTTCATGAGCATGGGCCGCCTCAGCATCCTGACATTCCTGCCAATCTATCTAGCCGAAGATTTGGGCTATTCAACCTTGGGCTTGGGGTTCTACTTCATGCTCCTCTACTTGATGGGGATGGTCTCTCAGCCCATCATGGGTATCGTATCCGACAAATTCGGCAGAAAAATCGTGTTGCTTCCTGCCTATGCCACCCTCGGGTTGTTGTATTTTTTAGTGCCGGTCACTGACAACGCTTTCGAACTTGGCTTGGTCGTCGGAGCGATGGGTATGTTCTTCTACGGGACTAGCAACATCGCCACTGCCGCCGTGATGGACCTTTCGTCATCTGCGATACAGGGCAGCACCATGAGCGTCCAGAGCGTCTTCCGGCACATATTCACGCTCCCTGCCCCGGTCATCGCCGGCGTATTGGTCACCTGGAAAGGAACGGATGCCGCGTTCATCTACGCTGGCGTGCTACTTCTGTTGGGCGCGATGGTAATTGCGGCCATCAAATTCCCTCGTCGGCCAGTTAAAGACCCCGCCTGAAGCTAGTCGAGCACCCTGCCCCACGTCTAATTTGGATTTTGCGGCCGTATAGGCTCTTGCCTCCCAATTCCGACACCAGTATCATGCCCAGTAAGTAACAGAATGTGAGTAACTGAGTGCAGAATTTTCGCGTTGGCGTAGACATTGGCGGAACATTTACCGACATAGTATTTCTGGGGGACGACGGCCAGGTGCTGGCCCGAAAGATTGCCAGCACCCCCAACGACTACAGCGAGGCCGTGCTGAACGGTATCAAAAACGGTATTGCGGAGCTTGCTATCACCGCCGATATGGTCTCTGAAGTGAGCCACGGATTCACCGTGGCCACTAATGCCATCATTGAGCAGAAGGGCGCCAAAACTGCCCTGATCGCCACTGAGGGCTTCAGAGACATCTTGGAGTTTCGGCGCAATCGGATACCGCGCTTATACGACTTGGACTATGAGAAGCCCCCGCCTCTGGTCAAACGTCAGTTCCGGTTGGAAGTAAGTGAGCGCCTCAACTTTCAGGGAGAGGTGCTGAAGCCCCTGAATTTGGACGATGTTGATCGCGCCGTCCAGTATGTTTTGGACAACGGCGTTGAGTCCGTGGCAGTGTGTCTGTTGCACTCCTACGCGAACCCCGAACACGAACAGATCATTGCCCGAGCGTTGGCGGAGAAAGCGCCTGGAGTGAACCTGACCATCTCCTCTGAATTGCTGCCAGAGATGAAGGAATACGAGCGCACCAGCACCACGGTCATCAACTGTTACGTACGCCCGGTGGTGGAGACTTATCTAACTAGACTGACAGACGGACTCACAGAGATGGATGTTACTGTTCCTCTGACCGTGATGCAGTCCAACGGTGGTTTGGCCACCTCAGACATTGCCAAGCAACGCCCGGTCTATTGCATTGAATCCGGCCCAGCCGCCGGAGTTGTGGGCGCCTATCACCTGGGCAAACGCCTGGGGATACCCAACCTGATGACTCTGGATATGGGAGGCACCACCGCCAAAGCGTCGATCATCGAAGATGGCGAGATGCTGCAAGCCCCCGAATACGAAGTTGGCGGCGAGATTAGTGTGGGCCACCGGCTGCTGCGCGGCTCCGGCCACATCCTGCGGGTCCCGGCCATTGATTTGGCAGAAGTCGGCGCTGGCGGCGGTAGCATTGCCGCAGTGGACCGCAGCGGCTCCCTACGTGTTGGCCCCCAGAGTTCCGGAGCGTTTCCCGGCCCGGCCTGCTATCAGTTGGGCGGCCAGGACGCCACTGTGACCGATGCCAATGTATTATTGGGCTTCCTCCACCAGAAACATCTGCTGGCAGGAACCTTTGAGATTGACGCGGAGTTGGCCCGTAAAGCCGTCTCCGACAACGTGGCCAAACCGCTGGAAATGACGGATGTGGAAGCGGCCTTCGGTATCCACACGCTGGTAAATTCCAACATGGGCCGTGCCCTGCGCGCCGTATCCAGTGAACGAGGTCGAGACCCAAGGCGGTTCGATCTCATGACCTTTGGCGGCAACGGTCCCGTCCACGCAGTCGGCTTGGCTGAAATGCTGGGCATCACCCGCGTGGTGGTGCCACCGTTCCCCGGCGTTTTCAGTTCCTTCGGACTGTTGGTCGCCGACGTTGAGCATCATTTCGTCCAGACTTATTTCAAGACCTTTGAACAACTAGACATACCAGCATTGTCAGAACTTCTAAACGGACTCTGGGAACAGGGACGCAGTCAACTTCGCGCTGAAGGCTTCGATGATAGCCGTCTCGAGATTTCGACCCAGTTGGATATGAAGTATGAGGGCCAGGTGTCCGACCTGACCGTCCCCTACCCGGCCAACGAGGTCAACCGACAGACGATTAACGCTGTTATTAAGTCCTTTGACGAAGAACACGAACGCAGTTTTGGTTATAGCTCCCCTGGCACCGGATACCAATTGGTCAACGTCCGGGTTATTGCCCGGGGGCTGCCAGAAGTGCCGCGAATGCCCGACAAACTTGAGCTTCCTGTAATGGCTACTGGCTCCAACGAACCGAATAGGGACGTGTACTTTGGCACCACAAGAGGTTGGGCCAGCGTCCCAATCGTGAACCGCCAAGTCCTAGTTGGAGCAACAACCGATGGGCCATTGATTGTGGAAGAATACGACTCCACCACTGTGGTGCCTCCCAACTGGAACGCCTCTGTTGACCAATGGAGCAACATAATCCTGGAAAATGCCGAGAAACTAAACTAGGGACGGGTTGAAAACTCGCCCTGCTGCCTTGAATCACGTCGCAGAATTACATCGCCCTGGGCGCAGCAACCAAAGGAGTCTCAATGCAACAGACCACCGACCCAATCACAAGAGAAGTCATCAAGAATGCTCTCATGAGCACGGCCGATACCATGGCGTTGACCGTGGTCCGCACGGCTCGTTCTGCGGTGATAAAACACGGCATGGACTTCTCCACATCGCTGTTCAATGCGGAGGGTCTGCAGGTGGCCCAGGGACTCACACTCCCTCCCCATTTGGGTTCCATGGCCCCGGCTCTAGAAGGGGTGATGAACGCCTTTGGCGACGACGTCTTACCGGGTGACATTTTTGCCAATAACGACCCTTACGAGGGCGCCAGCCATCTGCCGGACATCTTCTTGTTTAAGCCGATCTTCAAGAATGACGTGCTGGTTGGCTGGAGCTGCTGCATTGGTCACCAGACAGACATTGGCGGCCGGGTGGCCGGCGGCAATGCCTGTGACAACACTGAGATTTACCAGGAGGGCCTAATCATCCCTCCCATCAAGCTTTACGATCAGGGCAATCTGAATAAAGCGGTCTGGCGCATCCTAGAGAAGAACGTCCGCGTCCCTGACAAAGTATTGGGAGATGTTCAGGCTCTTCTGGCCGCAGTCCGATTTGGTGAGCAGGATATGCTCCGTCTGGTGGACGATTACGGTCTGGAAGAACTCAAAAGCTACATGACCGACATCCTAGATACCACGGAACGCCTCACCAGGGCCGAGATTGAACTACTGCCCCAAGGTGAATGGGAGTTCACCGACTACATCGACAATGACGGCATTGACCTTCATCCCATTGCGATCCATGCCAAGGTCA
>JAPKDE010000153.1 GCA_028822675.1 Dehalococcoidia bacterium
TTTCCCTCTGATCTCTCCTTTACGAAAGTGTCCCACTTTTGCTGGTTGCCAACAGGTTCTGCAGTGGTTATGGCTGCCAGGATCATGGATGAATCTGCCGGCGGACAGATTCTGGTTTCTGAACTGCTGCGGCAAGTGGCTAATGGTCCCTCCAACTTGGAGCACGAGTACACAGATTTTGGTCGGCGCACCCTAAAAGGGTTCAATGAAGAAGAGCATATTTTTGAAGTCTTGTGGCAGGAAAACAAACCCTAGCATCTGACTTCTAGTTTTAGCAGGTATTTAAAAAGCGCCCCGGCTTAATTGCCGAGGCGCTTTCTTGTTACTTGGTTGTTGCCTGAAATTTTGGCTAAGGGCGAGGGTTGCCGCTATCGGTGCATCAACTGCCAATCTAGAGATCCCAGGTTGAATGTGATCCGGCGAAAGCCTTCCGAGTATTTCAGTCCGGTCTTCTCTTTGTGACGGCCTGAGTTGTTCTTAATCCGTTCCAACCTTTGTTCTCGGTCGGAAGACATCTGACTAGCGTGGGCACCAAGGGAATCTACTTTGATATCCAGGTAAGGCTGGATATCAACAAAGACGTCTGGCTCTTCACCGCCCCACAAGTAAGCCTGCTCCACGCGGTGTGGCTCTAGTCCTTCTTCTGTTAACTGCTCCGGAAAGTGTTGGTAGCTCCACGCGTAGCTGAAGGCTGCGTCCAAGGCCACCTGTCCACTCTTGCGGTGGTCACGGTGGGTGTGTGAGGTGCTCCGGTACGGGTCAATACAGAGGATAATGTCTGGCTTGAAGCGGCGTATCTCCCGCGTAACCTGACTGCGAAACAGCATAGTGTCTTCCAGCCCGCCGTCTGGGTGCCCAAGGAAAACAACGTCGGTAACACCAACTATGTCAGATGCGTTGTGCTGCTCTATAACCCTGGTGGCGGCCAGCTTTTCTGAGGTCATATCCCGGTCGCCGGTGCCTTTGTTGCCGTTGGTGCACATGACCACAGCAGCCACGGTGCCAAATTCCTTGACCCATTTGGCCAGAGAGCCGCCGCATCCGCCTTCGCAATCGTCTGGATGGGGCGTAATAGCCATGGCTCGCTTGGGCGCAGTTGTTAGTATTTCCATCCAGTTATTGGTGCTCTCCTCGCTGAGGTTGGTGGGCCACAGCTAGACTGCGTCCCGCCAGCCATTATACGTAATCCAAAACGTATGGTGTGGGAAAATTCACAGGATACTTTTTATATATAGAAAGATACCCAGCGTATCTGCGCCAAATAAAAGGGGCCTAAGTCTCCGAGCAAGTTAACTTACGGAGAGGGTCTTGGTGATGCCGAGGGGTGTTGCGGCATAGCGGCCGGAGCGGCCGGGTATTCGTTCTAGCCAGCCAAACTTGGAGCGGGCTGCATTGCGTAGAGTCTGTGTGAAATTACCCGGTTTACGCCAGCCGGCCAGATCAAAGAGCCAGGCTAGGTCGTCGGCATTCACCCCGTCTACCCCAAAATGGTGGCTGGCGGCAACCGCGGCCACCACCACTCGGCGCATGTCGCCCAGAGGATTGGCTTCCCGGCAGAATGCTACAAAATCTGCTTGGCCACTTTCGGATAGAAACTCCGGCGGCACGGACGGCGCTTGGCTGTTGCTATTTTCTTCATCGGATCCAGAGCTGGCGAACCCGGAGTCGGCTGACTCAGCGTTGGCAGACCCTGCGTTGGTTTCAGGGGCTGGTTCAGGGATTGGCTCAGTGGGCGGTTGAACGGGTTCTTCGCTGACAACTGGTGGCGCTGGCTCGGGTTCCTCAATGGTCTGCAGAGCGGCAGTTTCCGGCGCTGCTGGTGCCACAGGCTCCGGGGCCGCTACGGCTGCAGAAAGCACAGTCGGCGCAACAGCGGTACTTTTTTCCGCCGCGCTGGTCGCCACAATCCCGCTGGCGTCGCCGCCGTCAGACGATGCTGCCTGCATCAACTCTCGAGGGAGGTCTCGCAGTACCATCCCCACAACCTCGTGCAGCACTTCTGACTCTTCCGACTCAAAAGTTATATGTGCGTTGTTGGGCAGCGATATGGAGACTTTAACCATGTTTACACTTAAACCAAAGGTAAGAGGATACCCATGCAGGATACTGAACAGTATCGTACCGCACGGCCTATACAAAGGCAAACAGTGTACTGGGTATAAGTGTAAGTCTGGGGACTGGCGAGTTAGGCGTACACCAGGCGTGCGTTAGGTTTGGCGGAAGGCGGCAGGCTAGATGGTCTGCTTGAGCCTGATGGCCAGGGATCGGGTCATGCCGGGTACCGATGCCAAATCGTCCACGGCAGCCTCTTTGATACCCTTTAGAGTGCCGAAGCGACGCATGAGCATTCGCTTCCTTTTGGGACCGATCCCAGTGACGTTATCAATGGGGGATTTCAAGCTGGCCTTGCTGCGCAGATTTCGGTGGAAGGTGATGGCAAACCGGTGGGCTTCATCCCGTATTCGCTGCACCAGATAAAGGGCTTGGGAGTCTCGTGGCAGAATGATCGGCTCTGGAGTGTGGGGAACGAACAGCTCCTCATTCTCTTTGGCCAAAGACGCCAAGGGAATGTCATCAATTCCCATTTCCAAGAATACTTCCAAGGCGGCGGACAGTTGTCCTTTGCCGCCGTCGATGAGCACCAGATCTGGAATTACTCCAAAGCTATCGATGCTGGCAGCTTTGCCGCCCTCTCCAACTTTCTCCGCATCTTTTTTTGATTCTTTCTCCGCGGCTCGTGCGGTGGCCAAACGCTTGAAGCGGCGTCGCAGCACCTCACGTATGCTCTCAAAGTCGTCAACGCCGTCCACCGTCTTAATTTTGAAGCGGCGGTAGTGGGCCGGTTTGGGTTTGCCGTCTTCAAACACCACCATGCTGGCAACGGTGTTGCTGCCCTGGATGTGGGAGATGTCGTAGCACTCCATGCGGCGTAGGGGCAGGGGCAGACTCAGTTCTTCCTCTAGGTCTGCGGCGGCCTGCTGAACAATATCGTTGTCACCCATCCAGGTAACCCTATGCTGGGTTAGCCCCTGCTCGGCGTTTGCGATCACTGTATCCAACAACTGCTTGTGGACACCCCGCTGGGGGGAAACCAGCCGCACAGCACCCTTACGGACCTCTCTCAGCCATTCTGTGATGGCTTCCGAGTCTTTGGGCATATGTTGAATGACTATCCGTGGTGGCACCACTAATGCCGCTGTCTGGTAGAACTGTTTAACAAACTGCCCCAGCACTAGTTCTGCAGGGTCGTCCTGGGTGCCTTCCATGAAAAAATGGTCTCGGCCAATCAGTTTGCCCTTTCGGATGAAGAACACTTCTACCCAGCTCTCATTGGTGCCCTGAGCCATGGCAATCACGTCCATGTCGCTCACTGGGTTGGCTTCAACCTTCATGCGTCGCTCTTCAACCACCCTGTCTACGGCCTTGATGCGGTCGCGGAGGACGGCTGCGCGTTCAAACTCCAGGTCTTCCGACGCCTGTTCCATGTTCTTCTTCAGGTCGTCGGTCACTTCAGCGGTGTCACCGTTCATGAACATGACCACCTGGTTGATTACCTTGGCGTAGTCTTCCTTGCTCGCCTGGCCCGTGCAGGGGGCTACGCAGCGGTTGATGTAATACTCCAGGCAGGGCCGGGCATCTTTGCCGGTGATGGTCTTGGTGCAGGACCGGTAGGGGAACAACCGTTTGACTAGGTCCATGGTCTTACGAACGGTGCCGGAAGTGGCAAAGGGGCCGAAGTAGTTGGCACCGTCTTTGAGTACTCGCCGGGTGATGTACACCCTGGGGAATTCCTCGTTGACGTCAATCTTGAGGTAGGGGTAGGTCTTATCGTCCTTCAGCCGGGCGTTGTAGCGGGGTTTGTACCGCTTGATGAGTGTGTTCTCAAGAATCAACGCCTCTGAAGCAGACTCGGTAACAATGTACTCAAAGTCATGGAGGTGCCCCAACATGCGGCGAATCTTGTTGGGCAGGTTTTTGGGCGAGCCGAAGTACTGGCGAAGACGGTTGCGGAGGATGGCAGCCTTGCCCACGTACAACACGGTACCCCGAGGATCCTTCATCAGATAGACGCCAGGAAGCTCTGGTGTCGCCCGTAAACGCTCTTCAACCAGCGGTAATGCCATGGAGAATCCTAGAGGACTATTCCCAGGACTATTAGGGCAGCCACAATCACTGAGGTGAGGGTCAATATGCGGCGGAACTCAGCGCCGACGTACAGGTAGGCCGCCGGGCGCTCGCCCCGAAGCCGATTCTGTCCCTGTCCGGCGAATTCACCACGGGGAGTCCGGGCTACCGGTGAGGGTCGAGGTTCTCTGGGGGCTCGTGCAACCGCTGCTACGGCACCGGCGTCTTCCCCTTCAGAAGCGGATATCTCAGCATCATCTACGCCGGCAGTAACGGCAACCGCGTCATCATCCTCGGGTACGTCAAATTGCTGACGTGTGCCTGGTATCCCGCTGGGTCCTTTTTGAATCTTTTTCCGCTTCAGTTGTCCCTGCCGGGATGCAGTGCGACGACTTTTTCCAGCCATGAGCAGGTATCTCCTGAGAGGGTGTAATGTTATCTAAAATTGGGCCGACCAAAGCAATCAAGGAGTCTAACATTGGACTCCAACATCCGACTCTAACCAACCAGTCAACTATATCAGCTATCCCAAAAAAAGGGCAGTCCGCAAGCACGTATTAATGGCATAACTGCCGTTTTAGTCGTGCCGGACTGCCCTTTTGCCATCACCTGATAATTTAACCCCTGACGTAATCCCTAAGGAAGAGATTCACGCTTGATTCACGTTAAAAATCAGGCTCTGGGGTGACTCTTGGCGTATTCCTGTTGCACGTAACCGGTGGTCAGGTGCGTGTACACCTGAGTGGTGGAGATGCTGGAATGGCCGAGCAGCTCTTGAACGTGCCTAAGGGAGGCCCCGTTCTGCAGCAGATGGGTGGCAAAGCTGTGCCGTAGGGTATGCGGGGTGATGTTCTGTTGGATGCCAGCCTTCTGCGCGTAGGTCTTGAGGATCGTCCAAACCCACTGGCGGGTGAGCCTTTCACCCCGGTGGTTGACGAACAAAGAAGGCTCGGATCGGCGATGTCCCAAGAGCGCAACTCGGGCGTTTTTCAGGTAGCGCCTCAGTTCTTCCAAGGCCTTGGGGTACAGGTGAACCAATCGCTCTTTGGAGCCCTTACCCATGCAGCGGATATACGACTCTGAGAGGTCTACGTCTTGCGTGTTGAGTGACACCAGTTCGCCAACGCGGAGGCCGGTGGCATAGAGCAGTTCCATGATTACAGCGTCGCGGTGCCCTTCGTTGCTGCCTGATTTGTAGGCTGTGTCCAGCAGGGTGGTCACGTCTTTTTCGGGCAGGAACTTGGGCAGGGTGCGGCCGACTCTGGGTGAACCCAGGGACTCGGTGGGGTCTTCGGTGATGATGTTGTTCTCCGACAAGAAGCCGAAGAAAGATTTGATGGAGGCTACTTTTCTGGCGGTGGTTGTGTCGCGGTAGGCCTTGCGTACGCGTAAGTCCTCAATGTATTTGTTGAGGATGTTGATATCTACAGTTGCCCAGACTTGGGTGGAGTTTCCATTGGAATTACCGTTGCCATCCCCGTTGGAATGACCGTTGGAATGACCGTTGGGTTGGTTTTGGAGGAAGTCCAAGAATTGGCCTAGGTCGTTGCGGTAGGCGTCCGAAGTATTGCGGGAGAAGCCCTTTTCGACTATGAGGTGCTGAAGAAAAGAAGAAATAGTGCGGTCCATGAAGATAATATCCTTTCGCCATCGGCGTGACAGATGATGAGAGGGCGTCTATAGCGCCAACCCATAAATATGTAGTCACACTAGCACAGCCGGTAGAAGGACAATTCACTAAACATAAGCAGAGAAATGCAGTTTTTTTGTATTAATTTTAAATTAATACAAAAAAGCCCTTCCAGTATGTGGCTGGAAGGGCTTTTTGAATGGCTGCAGAGTGTACTGGGGCACGCACGTATGTAACGTCTATTCAGCGTGTGCTGCAGTACATTTGTTGTTGCTTAGTCTGTTGCGAGTATGACTGTACCGGTTGAAGACAGGGAACCGCCGGTGCCGTTTACCAAGGAAATCTTGGGGTCTTGGCTCGGGTCTTTCTTACTCTTTACCTGCCGGGCTCCAGCCTCGCCCCGCAGTTGGCGTACCGCTTCAACCAATAGGAAGCTGCCGTACATTCCAGGGTGGGTGTAGGAGAGGCCGCCGCCGTTGGTGTTCAAAGAGAAGTCGCCACCGGGAGCGGTCCGCTGGGTGGCCACAAAGTCTGCCGACTCGCCCGGCGCGCAGAAGCCCAGGCT
>JAPKDE010000154.1 GCA_028822675.1 Dehalococcoidia bacterium
TTTTTTTGATGCAGTTACCAATGACACCACACTCACTGCGCTGCGACTTTCCCTGCTGACAAGCATCATCAGCATGGCGGTGGTGGTGGTTTTGGGCACGCCCTTTGCCTACCTGTTAGCCCGTAGCGACCACCTTTGGGCCAGGGTGGTGGACAGTCTGGTGGAGCTTCCCCTGGTCTTGCCTCCGGTGGTCGCCGGGGTCGCCATGCTGATGGCCTTTGGGCGAAATGGCCTGATCGGCTCCGAGTTAACAAGCTTGGGAATTAATATTCCGTTTACGACCACCGCGGTGGTGTTTGCTCAGATATTTGTGGCGTCGCCCTTTTTCATCCGCTCCGCGAAATTGGGCTTTCAATCGGTGGATAAAGACTATGAAGACGTGGCGCAAACCCTAGGCGTTTCCCCTTTGCGGACCTTCTTTCGTATCACTCTGCCATTGGCTTCGCCGGCCATGTTTACCGGACTAGGGTTGGCTTGGGCCAGAGCACTCTCCGAATTTGGGGCGACCATGATGTTCGCTGGAAATCTGACCGGAGAAACCCAGACAATGCCACTGGCAATAATGTCAGCGATGGAGACCAGTTTGGACGGCGCTTTGGCACTGTCCGTGGTTTTGCTAGCAGGATCGGTCATGTTGTTGGTGGGGTTGGGATTACTCACCCGCCGCAGTGGGCAGAGACGATGATCAAGCAAAACCTAAATCAAGACGTTACTGAGACGGCTGCCAGCGGCTGGGTTGAATGCCGGGTTGGAAATTTCAACCTGAAAACCGAATGGGTTGTCCAGCCTGGGCAAGTTTTGGTCCTGTTTGGGCCTTCGGGCGCAGGGAAATCGACAACCCTCCGGGCGATTGCCGGACTGTTGCGTCCGGTGCGGGGCCACGTTGAGATAGGCGGCCGCACCGTTTACGACAGTGATGCTGACACCTGGCTGCCGACGCACGAGCGGCGACTGGGCTACTTGACCCAGCAATACCACCTGTTCCCCCATTTGAAGGTTTCGGACAATATCGGCTTTGGTCTGCCGGACCGCAAATCGGACTCGGCGAAAGAACGGGTCATGGAACTGTCCAAATTGCTCCAGTTGGACGGATTGGAAGAACGTTACCCTTGGGAACTGTCCGGCGGTCAGCAACAACGGGTAGCCCTGGCCAGAGCGTTGGCGTCCCGTCCTGCGATGTTGTTGTTGGATGAACCATTTGCTTCTTTGGACTCTGAATTACGCCAGAACCTGCGGCGGGAACTCCGGGCAATGTTGGCCCAATCACCCGTGCCAGTCATGCTAGTCACTCATGACCGAGAGGAAGCGTTGGCACTGGGGGATTCGGTCCAAGTGATTAATGAAGGCCGAACCCTGGTAACCGGGGAGCCGTTGGCTGTGCTAGGGCAGCCCGGACAAGGAAGGGTGGCGCGCTTGGTGGGCGTGGAAAACCTGTTCAATCTGACGATCTCTGTAAGAAACCCGCAGGACGGGACCATGTCATGTATTGGCAACGGCCTACACCTTGAGGTGCCACTGGATTCACACGTCACCGAAGGCACCGAGTTGGATGGAGATCAAGATCGAGTCACGGTGGGTATCAGAGCTTCGGATATCATTCTGGCTAAAGAGGACCTGTTTGGATCTTCGGCTAGAAACCGACTCCAAGGCGAAGTTGTTGCAGTTGAGTCTAGGCCGCCGGGATACGCCGTTAGTTTGAAGATTAGCGGTGGCGACGATGCCAACAATCTGCGTTGCCATATCACTAGAGGGGCGCTGGAAGAAATGGAAATCCAGGTTGGTCAACAACTCTGGGCAGTCTTTAAGGCGTCGTCCTGTTTCTTAGTGGACGAAGAGCAGCCCACTGAGTCCTCGCTAAGCTAAGAACGTCCAGGCCAATAAAGTTCAGACTAAGAACGTAACAAACCATCTACAGCGGCTTGATAAGGCCAATTGCAAGAATCCACCAAGACCCCGACCTATTGCCATCGTTCTTTGGTTCGCAGGCTGTTGATGATGTCGGTTATGTAAAGCACGGAACCCGCTCAAGCATTTGAATCCAATGCAGAGTTAAGTTCAGTGAGTTTACGACATTCGTCTCTTATTGGTGATTAGAATATTGGAATAGTGCTGTCAATGTATTTGTAGATAGGCGTAAAAATTGGTTGTATCCCTGTTGTTAATCAGTATAATGTGCCCCAGGCAAAACCAAGGTTGAGCTGGAATTAACCATAACTGTGGTGATGTTTGGGAGAACTAACCAAAGTTTCTTGACCTACGGAGCCAAAATAGGGGAGCGGACCCAGGAGGTCAACCAGTGGCATTGACAGATAGAACTCTAAATTGCGTGGAGTGTGGGGGGGAGTTCATTTTCACAGCGGGGGAGCAGGAATTTTTCCAAGCTAGAGGGTTCGGTAACGAGCCCAAGCGCTGCCGTAGTTGTCGCGCAGTGCGCCGCTCGGAACAAAGGTCTGCTGGCATGTACCAGGACGGACCCAAAGAGATGTACCCAATCAACTGCGCCGAATGCGGTACCGATTCCATGGTGCCATTCCGGCCTCGGGGCGATCGACCCGTTTACTGCAGTGATTGCTTCAGCAAGATGCGTGCCGAGTCTTCTTCCAGTTTCTAAAACTGGGCTGGGCTCGGAGTAAAGTGAACCAATAACAGGGTTGGCCATTCGCCAGCCCTGTTTTGCTGTTTAAGACAAACGGAATGGGCAATCTTTGTAATCCTGGCCATCATCCCAGCGAGACATGTTGCCTCTCTTCTGGTTGCCCGTTCCGTTGAAGCGGTAGCTCCTAAGCGGCTACAATATTAGCGGATTCCCGTTCACGGATTAGTAAATACTCGCCGGCTGCATTCGCAGACTGGTTGCACAAAAGGCATCAAACCCCTATGAAGCTAAGATGAAGTTCAAAGACCTGAGAGAGTTCATTCGTTTTCTGGAAGACAAGGGCGAATTACGCCGCATCAAAACGCCAGTGAACCATGAACTGGAGATTACTGAGATAACCGACCGTGTTATCAGGTCGGGCGGTCCAGCCCTGTTGTTTGAGAATGTTACGGGGTTTGACGCTCCGGTCCTGATTAACATGTACGGCACCCACCAGCGAACCGCCTGGGCACTGGGCGTCGAGAATGTTGACGATTTGGTGGACCGTATCGACGGGCTGCTGAACTTGATGCACGGTCCGCCCAAGGGCCTGATGAACAAATTGCGCACCCTGGGCCAGATCGTGCAACTGGGATCACACCAGCCAAAGACGGTGAATAACGCCCCGTGTCAGGAAGTGGTGGTTCACGGCGACGATGTAGACCTCTACAAATTTCCCATAATGAAATGCTGGCCATTGGATGGTGGTCCGTTTGTGACCTTGCCCTTGGTTGTCACCAGAGATCCAGAGACCGGGGTGCAGAATTATGGCACCTACCGGATGCAGGTCTACGACAAACAGACCACGGGCATGCATTGGCAAACCCACAAAGTGGGCACCCACCACTACCGCATGAGTCATGAACTGGGTCTGGATAGATTGGATGTGGCCGTTGCATTAGGCGGCGACCCGGCCACCATATGGACCGGATCAGCGCCGTTGCCTCCGGACATGGACGAAATGGTGATGGCCGGTTTCCTGCGGGAAGAGGGTGTGGACTTGGTTAAAGCCAAGACCAATGACCTGATGGTGCCGGCCCAAGCGGAGATCATTCTAGAAGGGTATGTGGTACCCGGAGAAGAACGGGACGAAGGCCCCTTTGGGGACCACACTGGCTACTACTCAATGGAAGAGCCGTACCCGGTGTTCCACATTACCTGCATCACCCACCGTAAAGAACCGATCTACCCAGCCGCGCTGGTCGGTCGGCCGCCGATGGAAGACTATTACATGGGTAAGGTCACCGAACGCATATTTTTGCCGATGATGAAGTTGGTATTGCCAGAACTGGTGGATATCAACATGCCGGCGGAAGGCTCGTTCCACAACCTGGTAATCGTGTCCATCAAGAAAGAGTATCCCGGCCAGGGTCGCAAGGTGATGCACGGCCTATGGGGACTGGGTCTCATGAGTCTGGTTAAGACGATCATCGTCGTGGACCACAATGTGGATGTTCAAAACATTTCAGAGGTTGCCTGGCGCGTGACAAATAACTTCGACCCCGGCGAAGATTTGGTATTCGCTGATGGGCCGATTGACGACTTGGACATCGGTTCACCATCACCTAAATACGGTAAGAAAATGGGCATCGACGCCACGATTAAAGGCCCGTTGGAAAGCGGCCGTCACCGAGAGTGGCCACCGGACATCGCCATGGATCCGGACGTGATGGCCTTGGTCGACCAAAAATGGAACAACTACGGCATCTAAGACTCTGCGCATTAATTTAGCCAACCAACAGACAACCAGGCGTCACCGCGTTCGCCGCAGTGATGTGAGAAGATATTCAGCATGTCGACCGCTAGCGCAATAACAACCCCCGTCGGAATCATTGCCACCAGGGTTCCTCGCTATCTCAGTACAATCCGTATCTGGGAGTCGCTCTACGCCCTGCCTTTTTGCTTTATGGGCATGATTCTGGCCGCCGATGGCTGGCCGGGTTGGAGCGTATTTATTTGGATCACCGTAGCCCTCACCGGCGTGAGGACACTGGGTATGGCGGCCAACCGGTTCCTGCACCGGAAAGAAGACGTCCATAATCCGAGAACCGCCAACCGCCACCTACCCAAAGGCCTACTTAAACCTTGGGAAGTGTTTGGATTGATGGTTCTTGGTTCCGCAGTGTTTTTCTTCGCCGCCGCCCAATTAAACAACCTGGCTTTGGCCTTGTCTCCCTTGGCTGCGGCCTACGTGGTTGGATATTCGTTTGCTAAGTATTACACCTGGGCCTGCCACTTCTTCTTGGGTTGGGCCTTGGCAATCTCGCCGTCGGCCGCGTGGATTGCCGTCACTGGCAGACTAGACCCTGAGGCCGTATTGCTTTCGGTGGTTGTGGCTTTGTGGGCCGGTGGGTTCGACATTGTTTACGGCTGTGCTGATTTGGATTTTGACCGTAAATACGGCGTGAACTCGTTCCCCAAGCGATTTGGCGTCGCCGCTGCGCTGCGGGCCACCAAAGTTATGCACACCGGCGCGGCGGTCGCATTGCTGGCGCTGGGCTTCTGGTTGGATTTGTCCTTTTATTACTTCATTGGCTGGGCGATTGCATCCAGCCTGCTCGCCATGGAAAACAGCCTGGTCAAACCGGACGACCTATCCAAGCTGCGTTCGCCCATGTTCCAGTACAACAGCGTAATCTCCATGGTGCTTTTGCTGTTCACAATACTGGCGGTGGCGCTATGACGAACCCAGTGGTGGTTGGGATAACCGGTGCCAGCGGTGCCGTGATGGCCCGGTCAATGGTTGATGCCTTGCTGCGCCGTGATATACCAACCGTAGCGCTTTGCTCCAATGCCGGCCGACTGGTCTGGCAAGAAGAGATGGGAGAGCACTTCAACGACACGTTGATCGAATGGCAAGAACACCCCGCCTTCACGCACTACCCGATCAATGATCTGCGCGCGCCCGTGGCCAGCGGAACCTACCCCACGGCAGGTATGGTAATCATGCCCGCCAGTATGAATAGTATCGCGTCATTGGCCGGGGGGCTCTCCGGGAATCTGCTGCTTCGCACCGCGGACGTCTGCCTGAAAGAACGCAGGCCGCTGGTGCTGGTGCCCAGGGAAACCCCGCTACACAGCATCCACTTGAATAACATGTTGACGCTCAGCCGAATGGGCGCCATGGTTGTGCCACCGGAACCGGCTTTTTACCTGAAGCCCCAAAGCCTAAACGACATTGTGGACTTTGTGGTGGCTCGCGTCTTTGTGGCCCTTGGTCTGGACCAGGCGATGCCGGAAAATATGCAGTACCTGGGTCCCGAGGGCGAGTTGGACTAGCCCAATGGCTGAACTCAAGGGCGCTGAGAAGCAACGCTACGTCGCCGACCTGTTCACCCGTATCTCTGGTCGCTACGACCTGATGAACGACCTAATGACACTGGGGATGCACCGTCGCTGGAAACGGCAGACTGCTGCTCTGGCAGCCCAGGGACTTAACGGCCCTGCCATAGACGTTTCCTGCGGCACCGGTGACCTGGCGCTGGAACTGGCCCGCCTACCTCGGATCAGCCACACTGTTGGACTGGACCTTTTGCCGGGGATGGTCACACAGGGTCACGCCAAGTCCAAGTCC
>JAPKDE010000155.1 GCA_028822675.1 Dehalococcoidia bacterium
CAGACGGGTCCAACCAGACCAACAACACCAACGATGCAGCCAATGACTACGATCCTTCCTGGTCGCCTGACGGGACTAAGATCGCATTTACGTCCTATCGTGACGGTAACTATGATATCTACGTCATGGACGCAGACGGGTCCAACCCGACCAACATCTCCTATCCTCCTCTATACCTAATGACTGATCCCGCCGATTCAGCAACGTTTGCAACCGGAACCACATCGGAGGGAGGCAAATTCAGGAAGACCGTATTTTTCAGCGTTAGCGACAGTCCATTGAAATTATCCGACGGCGATTTACTTGCCGTTGATGTATTAACTTCGTCTGGCACCTCCGCATCTGGGCTTATAAAATGGTCTAAAGGACTTACGGCAAACAGCATCCGACTGAATGTGCGGACCGAGAGGCCCTCGCCGCCTAACAAGGCTCCTACCGTTGTCATCACCAGCCCATCGACCGGCCATTTGTTCGAAACCACGGATAACATCTCTTTCACCGGTTCGGCCACCGACGATGAAGACGGTTCCCTTACCGGGGCGTCTCTAGTGTGGACCTCTGATATAGATGGGCAATTGGGCACCGGCGGGTCCATAAACGCTACCCTGAGCGCGGGGCCCCATAAGATCACCCTCACGGCAACGGACAGCCAGCAATCCCAGGGTAGTTCTGAGATCACTGTCATGATTGAGTTAGGTCCTGTGGCTTTACCCGCGATATATCCGAATGTCATCCCTCATGTCTTCGTTGGGAGTGTCACGGTCAGTGGTGAGGTGGCTGCAGACGGGACTGAGGTAAGCGCTTGGGTATCCGAATTCAGTTCACCCGTAGGAGAAGGCACTGTTTCCGGCGGGAGCTATGTCATGAACGTTTCCCAGTATGGGGCTGCGTCTTTTGCTGGAAAGACGCTTACATTCAAGATAGGAAGCAATGACACAGGGCAGATATCAACCTGGTTAACGGGAGGGGCAACAGTCTTAGACCTGGCGGGGGATTAAATCGCCATCGACCTACCAGAATCTCGCAGCGTAGCTTCTACTAAATCTAAATGACAGGATGCATTACTTGACTTCGACACCTCCCGAAAATCCCGAACCTTCATTCCTGTCCAGACTTAAAACGCAACTCTTTATCAGACCCTGGTTGAAAGTGGCATTACCTGTTGCTGGGTTGATCTTGGCCACAGTGATTGTTTCGGTAGTTGTCTTCGCTTATTACAGTGCTTCTCCTGCTCCAGGGGAACCTAGTCCCAGTATCAACGAAACCAACGAACCGATGGGGAATGAGGAAACAAGCGAGTCTCAATCCACTGGTAAGGTTCAACAAACGAATACTCCACTTCCACAATCAGTTAACTCTCCCACATCGGTACCATCCAAGAAAACAGTTAACTCTTCGACTAATCCCTCTAGAGGTGTATCAGTTTTGAGTGGTCGTGCCCGGGACAAATTTATCCAAAACCTTCCAGATCTCAGCTATTTTGCAATTAATAAATCGGATCGTTTTATTGTCGATTTCAAGGATGTGATTGCTGCACATCCTTATCCTGGGCAAAGAAGTCCGGTACCTCACAATGACGCTCAAATATATTTTTCTAATTCAGATGAGCGATGGCAAAATGAAAGGCGTCCCTCAGATTATCCAGCTATATACGCAGTCGCCGACGGGATAATAACTGGAATAGATGCATACAGCTTAAATGACCACACTGATTATGATCCACCATGGTGGCATGCCAAATATGCTTTTGTCCTTGCTATCGCAAATGAAGGAGATGTAGTTATTAATTTTCAATATATTATTGAGCCGTATACAAATTTAGAAAATAAGCCTAGCGATTTTTACGATCAATTTATACTTGTCGAGCGCGGACAAGTCGTGAAAAAGGGGGACGTCCTTGGATACATGTACGTACCGCCGTTCGAGCAAAAAGTTGGGCCTAGGGCCTCGACCCATATCGCATTCGCACTCGAACGACAAGGCCAAGGCAATCTTTATATGTATGCTCCTGCCATTTTTACTGAAGATGTGGTCGCGGAATTTGGGAATCTTTGGCAGAACCCAAAGGAGGGGTGGGGAAGTTCTAGTTTTGGGAATGATTGGTTACGCGCTAGAGGTGTCCCCATGGGGATGGGTTGGATGATTAGCGCTAACGAAAATCCATTCGGCGATTGGCCGCTGGATGTTATTGCCTATGACGGGATACGCGACCTTGAACTAGATGGGCAAGCCAAATTGAACGCAACCGATATAGGGTTTTTCGAAAAGGATTTAATTTTCCATTTAGACGGCAATGGAAATTATGTAAGTGAAGAATTCAATATTCCAGTCGAATGGCAAATAATAATAGCCAGTATCGGCGGCCCGATGTCTGTAAGCGCAACTTCTGATCAAAGGACAATGCCCATATACGACCGAGGCCCAGACGGAGGATATAGGCAGAGTATCTCTCTTACAATTCCGCCAGGGCGAACCTTCATAACTGTCAGTGATTCTTCTGAATGGGGGTGGGCGATTGCGATTGCACCGGCCGGTTCCCAATATGTTATTCCTGGTGAGAATACAAGAAATCCTAGCTGTCCGCCGGGTTGCCCTCCTTTACCGTCACCAAGATAAATGTTGACCAACTTGCAAGTCTATGTAATTTCTTAAAAAGAGAAGACCATGACCATTCGGAGTTTTCTAAGACTTAAATCGTGAAAGTTTTAGCGGGATTCGCTGAAAAGGCAGCGCAAGGCCATGCCATCGGTAAACCCCCTCTTGGATACAGAACCGAAAAATCACCGAGCGGAGCATCATGTGATCGACCCTAAATCTCAGCAAGTCCTGTCAGCGGTGCTCATGGGATACGCCTCAGGGAATCATTCGTTCCGACCTCTAGCTCTTGAACTGCATTCCCAAGGGCATCTGACATCTTATGGAAGACCATGCACCGAGAGTTCGATCAGCAACATCTTGAACAACCGTTTTTACCAAGGCGATGTCGTCTATCACGGTGGACGCTCTGATGAGGAAGTTTTCTCTGGAGCTCATGAAGTGCCCGAGGACATCAAAGAACTGTGGGGCCGTTGTCAGGTTGTGCGCATGGGAAGAAACGCTCCTGGGCGTCACAGTCCACCTTCTCGTCAGCAACGGGTCTATCCACTGACTGGCCCGTTGGTCTGCGATGGGTGCGGACGACCGTTCCACGGGATTGGAAATCACAACCGGCGCAGCATCTCTTTGCGCATGACCCATAGTTGGCACAGGTGCGATATGCGCCCCCCATCGGTCTCAGCTCCAGACATCGAACGGGAATTCTTGGACCGGGGCTTAAGCTGCATCAAGATTGACGATGGCTGGCAGGAGGCGATTCTCGGAGTGATGTCTAAAGAAGGCCCCGAGCCCGACAACAGTGACGAGGATGGGGCAACTTTGATCTAAAGCCCGAGTTGGCGTTTAGGGAATTTGGGGAAAAGTCTAAAAATCGGTACCGTTCGCTTAACCTGGGTTGAGCAAACGCCACCTGCATCCATCTTGGCATCGGGCATTGGCGTACTCTCAATCAGCACTTGGCTTGAACAGATATCCAGAGTAGCCTAGATTGTTGTTTATGGTGGAGACGGAGTAGAGTCGAACTCCACCATAGACAATGTCTCGCAATTTTCTTTAGCGCGACGCAATCGCCGATAGTCCTACGCCACCGAGCTACCGGGAACACAAATGACACATCGGCTTAGCTTCAACGTTGAGGGCTAACGAATATCGTCGAATCGGCGTGATGCGACCCGCTTCTAGTCGATCAATCGTTGTTCGACAGCCACCATTTCAAGAGTTTCCCATCCCTCGGTTATGCCCGCTAGAATTGCCTTGCATCCTTCGGCGTCCATGGCGGTTTTCCCTATGGGGTCCTCGTACCCCATTCCCAGTTGATGACCAGGGCTGAAGAGGTCGCAGACCGAATCGCAAGCATGCCTTCCGTGGCGGTCCGCATGATGAAAGAGTTCGCCATCAGATTCAGAGACATCCCGGTGTCCGAAGCCTGGCGCGTACAGACCCTCTTCAACACACTGCTCACCACTGACGGCGACGAAGGACGCAAAGCCTTCTTGGAAAAGCGGTCGCCGGAATTCACCGGCGGCATACGGCCCAAGGCGCCTGGGTTCCCTGACTTGAGCGCCGAGGAACGCGCCCTACTGGATGAGACCCGTCGAAAACTATACTGGTAGAATCTAAGTTAGCAAAAAAGAGTCCCGGCCTCACTCTGAGGCCGGGACTCTTTTTATGGTCGGTGCGTTTTGGTTGGTCTAGTTCATCTGTCGTAGCCGCGGGTCCAGTTTGTCCCGGAGCCAGTCGCCGAAGAGGTTCAACGACATGACAGTGAGCATTATGGCCAGACCGGGGAAGGTGGCAATCCACCAGAACCCAGCCAGCCGGTCACGCCCGTCGGACACCATGGAGCCCCAGGCGGCGGTGGGCGGCGGCACTCCGGCCCCCAAGAAGCTCAGGACGGACTCCAGCAAGATGACTATCCCGACTTGTAGCGTCGCCACCACGATCAGCGTGTTAATCGTGCCTGGGAATATGTGGATGAAGAGGATACGCGGTGTGGATGCCCCAGAGACCTTGGCAAGGGCCACGTAGTCCTTCGTCTTTAGCTGCAACACCTCGCCCCGCACCTGGCGGGCGAAACGCGGCCAGATGAAAAGACAGAGCACAGTGACGATAACGCCGAATGACTGCCCCAGCGCCACCACTAAGACCAACGCCACCAATATCAGCGGAAGCGAAAGCATGACGTCGACCAGCCGCATTATCACTTCATCCACCCAGCGGCCATACCAGCCGGCGATCAGCCCCAGTGTCACCCCGATAACACCGCCGACACACAGGGTGACCAAGGCCACCACCAAGGAGATGCGCGCGCCGTAGATCACCCGGGAAAGCAGATCCCGGCCCAACTGGTCGGTGCCCAGCAGATATTTGGTGGTGCCTCCGGGCGCTATTTCAACCTCTATCGAATCCCCAAGGGCCGCTTGCGGATCGACCTTCTGGGCGTTCCTGAGCGTTATGAGCTTGCCCTGCTCTTCCAGCGCCACGTCCGCGGCAACGGTCTTGAACGCCGTGTCCGCGCCGCTCCAGAATGGGGGCAGGTTCCGCTCTAAGAGGATGCCCCGATCCGGGTCATGGGGAGCAATCCACGGCGCCGCCACCCCCGATATGACCACTAGGGACAGCAGGAATACAGGGATGATGGGCCAAGTGCGGATCGCCTTCCAGACACCAGGCAAGCTGATGAAACGTGGGCTCCGGGGTACCAGAACATCCGCGGTCCGTTGATTTGCCATCTAATCTATTCTCCTCAACCCTACGTGTATCGGATGCGCGGGTCTACGAAGGCGTAAAGGACATCGACGGTGAAGGAGGCAATCACGTACAAAAGGGTGAATACGATGACCACCGCCTGAAGTACCGCATAGTCGAGTGCGAACAGGGCGTCTACGGCGAGCTTGCCCAATCCAGGCCAGGCAAACACCGTTTCAACAACCAGAGAGCCGGTGACCAGGGCTCCCAGAGTCACGCCCGCGAAGGTCAATGCCGGGATGATGGCGTTTCGCAATGCGTGTTTGATAATCACCCTCTGGCTGGATACACCCTTGGCCCGCGCCAATTTGATGTATTCAGAGTCCAGCACATCCAACATGGCCGAACGTATCAGGCGCAAGTTGGCCGCCGCATAGAACCAGCCTAGGGTCACTGCTGGGAGGATGATTCCCTTTGGGTCTTCACGTCCGAACGGGGGGACCCAGTCTAGGTACACCGAGAAGAAGAACATGAGCATGATACCCAGCCAGAAGGGTGGGGCCGATTGGCCAACGAGGGCGACGCCCCTTCCAAACAAATCGATAACGCTACCCCGTTTGACTGCGGCCAGGATGCCCAATGGAACACCGATGAGCAGCGATAGGGCGAAGGACGCGGCCGCGAGTTGGAGGGTAGCGGGGAGCCGTTCTATCACGATGTGCATGGCCGGGCGCCCCTGTTTGATGGACTGGCCGAATTCCCCCTTCAAGGCGTCCTTTATGAAGATGCCGTACTGTTGGTAATAGGGCTTGTCCAGGCCTAGGGCCTCGCCCATGCGATCCCAGTCATCCATGGTGGAGTAATCGTCCAACAACAAGGCCCGAGGATCGCCGGCGGCCCGGCTCATTATG
>JAPKDE010000156.1 GCA_028822675.1 Dehalococcoidia bacterium
TACCAGCTTCTTGGCTTCGGAATGGTCGGAGCAGACTACAACGTCGCCCTCCATGATCGCTTCCGGATTGAGTAATTCCTCGGCGCTGGCGTTCTGAAATGCCGCCACAACCTGGGAGTCTGGCAGCATTTCCTGAGCTTCTTCAGCCGCCGACCCGGCCTCTACTTCAACCGCACTGGCGCCCTTGCCGCGCTCAAACTTCATGGGCGCAATCACACTGACAACGATCTTGCCCTTTAGTGCCTGGCCCAAGTCTTCTAAGACGGGCCTTTGGCCCTCATACGGGAAGGCCAGAAATACCACATCTGCAGCGGCCACTGCGCCGGCGTTGTCGGAGCCGTTAATCACCACTCCGTGCACGGTCTGGGCCAGCTCCTCTGCGGCAGTTGCGCCCCGGGCGGCGTCCCTAGACCCAATGACGGGCGCTTCTCCACCCATGGCTAGTCGTAGGGCCAACCCTTTGCCTTCCGGTCCGGTTCCTCCCAGAATCGCTATTGTTGATGCCACTATAAGCCTCTCGTTTACAGACCAAATTGGATTATCAAGCCCCACTGAAGTAAACCCACCGTAAACCCACAAACCGGTTGGGAGGCATGATTGTGCGGCAATACTATAGCGGTAACAAGATGTTGATGGAAGGTCTGGCAAACCAGTCAATTTACCGGATATTTTTAAACATCACGCGGTGAAAAACCTATTGAGAAAACTTTCATAATAGCCTTAATTCACGCCTGCACAGCCATTAGACTTTTGACGATATTAACTGGGTCCCGTTATTAGAAATGTTAATGACGAAGGCAATTGCATTCGTCTAAACATAAGGAGTATTTCAATAAACATGGGAGAATAGGATGAAACGACCACTGATTTTAGTATCCGCATTGATGGCACTGGTCTTTTTGATTGCTGCATGCAGAAGTGATCCAACACCAGAGACCGCAAATTAACCAGGTTTCCTATACGGCGTCGGACTACGCTTTTGGCGGTCCTCAATTCATTTCCGCGGGTATGACAGAGATGGTGATGACCAATACTGGACGTGAGTGCATCATCAACAATTGATTACCGTAATTGATTACCGTGCCAGAAGGTATGGCCACCGGAGACTTGATTGCAGGGTTGCTTTCAGGTGAGGCCGGACCGCCTCCTCCGGGTGTTACAGCGGCGGGAGGAGTGGGGCCGATAGGCCCAGGTGCCACCGGCACCACGACCTTGAACATGACTGCCGGCGATTATCTCATCGTGTGCTTCATCCCCAATGCTGAGGGCGTACCTCACATGGCGCTTGGAATGATCAAGCCCATTACCGTAATCGAGTCGTCTGCACCAGTGGCCGATCAACCTGATTCCAGAGTATCTGTTGGTCTGGTAGATTTCGGATTTGGGATTTCAGAGCCTATCTCAGCCGGCCTCCAGAACGTCGCCGTATTTAATAAAGGCTAACAAGACCACGAAGCATTCCTGGTCCGGTTGGTACCAAACGCCACCGCGATGGATTTAGTGGGCGCCTTCGCTCCTGACGCTCCTCCGGGTGAAGCTCTAGGAGGTTTTCAGTCCGTCGTCCCAGGAGGGAGTGGCACGTTTAGAATCGATTTCACTCCGGGTAACTACGCGTTCCTCTGTTTCGTGGAAGACCCCAACACCGGAGCGCCCCACTTCGCTCTGGGCATGGTAGAAGAGTTCAGCATCCAGTAAAGTGGAATTGTCTCTCCGAGCGTTTCACTACAGTAATAAAAAGCCCCCGGTTTTTCCGGGGGCTTCATTGTGGATGGCACAAATATTCCAGTCTTGTGTTCCTATCTGCGCTCGGCGATAATGGGGCCAATATTTGCCAGCGCATTTTTACGCGTGTTCCCGTGTGTTCCCGCGTATTCCAACAAAATTGACTTGTTTATTTGAAACTATTTGGAGGTCCATTATCGACGAGGATGCCAAGAAGGCGGCTTTACGCATGATTCCCTACGGGATGTACGTGCTGACCAGCAAGAGCAAGGACGGCAAGGAAGTTAGCGCCGCCACTGTGAACTGGCTCACCTAGACATATTTTGCCCCGCCTTTGGTGGCCGTTGGCGTTAAGGGCGACTCCGGTGCCCACTCCCACATCACCGACACCGGCGTTTTCGCGGTCAACGTGATCGGCAAAGACCAACTAGACCTGGTCTTTAACTTTTTCAAGTCCCACGAGCGTGAGGGTGATTCGATAGGCGGACAAGCCTTCACTGCTGGTACCGAGACTGGATGCGCATTGTTCACCGGTTCTCCCGCATGGTGGGAGTGCAAAGTAGTTGGTCAACTAGACCAGGGTGACCACACTCCCTTCTTGGGAGAGGTCTTGGAAGCAGGTGTTAACGCTGAGGACCAAACGATCCTAATGCGCGAGCACAACCTAAACTACGGCGGCTAGGCCGCGCAGCGGCGTTTCGTTTTGAGCCGTTCTGCCCGACGGCATTGTGGTTCTCCGATCCTATTTTGGAGCGGAGGATGACTAGACTTAGTAAAAACAAAAACACTCCGAAAGGGAGGGTTCCAACCAATGGTAGACCTGAGACGTGCAGCCGCGATTGTCGGCGTGCACGAGCACATCACCCGGTACGCACCGGACAAGAGCGAACTTCAGATTCAGGCCGAGAGCATTCAGAAAGCTCTGGAAGATGCCGGATTGGAAAAGAAAGATGTTGATGGCCTATTCTGCGCCTCAATGTCGGTCCGCAGCAGCGGCCTGAACCTGGCCGACTACCTGAATCTGTACCCCAAGATGGTGGACAACACCACCGTGGGCGGCGGTTCCTTTGAGTTCCACCTCTCCCACGCGTTGAACGCCATCCATGCCGGACGCATCAATTGCGCCGTCATCACCTACGCCACCCAAGCCCGTTCTGGTGGGGTGTCGGTGGGAACCGGTGGCATCAGCCGTCAAGGTCATCCTCGGTTGGACCCGTCTCCGGATAGCTTTGAAGAACTCTACGGCCTAACAACGGTTGGCCTCTACGCCATGATCGCCCAGCGCCACATGCACCTGTACGGAACAACCTCCGAGCAGTTGGCTGAGGTTGCTGTGACCATGCGCCGACACGCTTCCCTGAATCCGGAGGCGCTGTTCCGAGACCCAATCACCGTGGCGGATGTTATGCGTTCTCCGGTGGTATCCACTCCCCTGCACCGCAACGACTGCTGTGTCATCACCGATGGCGGAGGCGCAGTAGTGGTGGCCTCTCCGGAATTGGCCCGTAACTGCAAACAGAAGCCTGTTTGGATTATTGGGGCGGGAGAGGCAGTGGCTCACCAGGGCGCCGGCAAGCGTGACCTGATGTACATCGCAGCCAAGCAGAGCCACGTGCCGGCCTTCGAGATGGCCGGCGTCACCCAAAAAGACATCGACATGGCTATGATTTACGACTCATTCACCATCACCGTGATTGAAACCCTAGAGGATTTAGGGTTCTGCGAGAAGGGTGAGGGCGGCCAGTTCGTGCTAAATGGACGCATCGGTCTGGGCGGCGAGCTGCCCATCAACACCGATGGCGGTGGACTGTCTTCCAACCACCCCGGTATGCGAGGGCTTTTCCTCTTGCTGGAAGCCACAAGACAGCTACGAGGCCAGTTTGAAGGTACGGAACGTCAGGTACCAAATTGCAAATTAGCGCTGTGCCACGGCACTGGCGGGGCCTTGGGCTCCCGTCATAGTGGCGGCACAGTCATCCTGGCGAGGGATTAGATCATGACAACTTACAACAAACCCCTGCCCACGATTAACGGCGAGACTAAGACCTTCTGGGACATGGCGCGCCGTGGCACGTTGCTGATCCAGAAGTGTGATAGCTGCAACGAGTTCCAGTGGTACCCGCGAGGTATCTGCGCCAACTGCTGGTCAAGTGAGATCAAGTGGTTCCCCTCCACCGGAAGGGGCACCGTCTGGACCTACACTGTAACCAACCAGAACCGGACCATGGGCTTTGACACCGGCCCGTACGTGCTGGCCTTGGTGGAACTTGAAGAGGGAGTGCGCATGTTCACCAACATAGTGGAATGCGACCCTAAAGATGTCAGCATCGGCATGGCTGTGGAAGTGACCTTCCAGCAAGCCACACCGCAAATTTCCGTGCCGTTCTTCAAACCAGCTTCGTAAAGCTAAACAAACGCAAATCAAAAAGGGCGTCCCGGTGTTATCGGGACGCCCTTTTTAGTTGCTGATACCCGAGGGTTGGAAGCTCCCAGCTTAGTGCTTCCTGCGGCCTACACCCATTGTATTGAGGGCGGAACCGGACATGGCAACCGGAGGCATGGCCCGCCACATATCCCGCCAAGCCCCGCTGCCGACGCGGCCCAAAACTGGGGGAAGATACCGGAACATGCGAATCATCGCTCCCATAGTGCCGTTGTTCTGAGATCGGCGAGGCGACTTTCCATCTGCCACTTCGCCCAAAGCTTTGGCGAGTGCTCCTGTCTCACTGGCCCACTGGGCGCGGAAGACAATCTTGCCATCTTTGTCGATGATATAGGCGGAGTTGGGCTTGGTGCTCAGCGCCCGGTGGAGCGTGCCGTTTATGTCGTCCACTGCCACTTCAAATTTGTGACCGTGCAGATCTCGCATTGCCTTGGCGTGCTCGAATTTTTCCTCATAGGTCTGCAGTTGAGGTGCGGCTGAACCCGGATGGGCTTCTCTGACCGCCACCAGCACGAACCGGACTCGATCACCGTACTTTTTGTACAGCTCGTTGATACCGAGGGCCAAGCTATCAGTCATCGGACAGGTCAAGGAACCGAACACCAGCGACGCTGGCCCAGACTCCTTGATGTCGTCGTATAAAAACGTCCCGCTGTCCAGCGTTTCAAGTTTAAAGTCGGGTATTTGGTTCCCGGCTTTGGGTGCGCTCTTGCTGAATCTCATGCCGCTGAGCATGGCTACCCTCTGGAACCGCTCAAACCTGTAACCCTGACCGGAGCCCCAAATGTTTTCGGTGCTTCCAGTCTTATTAGCCGTTGTCATTTTGTTGTGTTTCTCCTTGGTTATTCCCCGCTGGGTTCATTCTTCATGAACCGTAATCACCCGAGCAACACTAACTTTTAGTTAGTCTAATTATTCTGATGCAGAAAGGGTTAAAAGTATTTTTCGCTCTTCCCGTGTAAGGGCGGATTTCTAACCCGCCCAGGTTGCTGCAACCATATTTGGTTTGTAGGTAGGCATGACCGAAACAACGGAATTGGTTTGACGATAAAAAGGGCAGGTTATAAACCTGCCCCTACGAGAGGAGTGTTCCCATGTGAGTTCATGGGGGTAGCAAGAACAAACGAACGGTTTCCCGCCATGAACAGCCAGGGCGGAGATACATTTGTGTAGGGGCGGGTTTTCAACCCGCACAGGTTCACCGCAACAATGTTCGGTCTGAACACCGGCATGGCCATGACAACAGAATTGGTTGGACGCCCCTACATGGTCTGCGCCTGAATTTTCGACTGGATTACTGGGCCGCTTTATTTTCCTGTGCCCGGAGACGCAATTCCTGACAGACTTCTTCGTCGGCCTCCGCAAGGTCTAGTTTGTCTTCAAATATGTAGACGATGGCACGCTGTCCGTAATAAGAATCGGCCAAAGGGTCCAACTCTATCGCGTGTGTCAGGTCGGCGAGGGAGTCCTCGTTTTTGCCCACCTCGTACCAGGAACAACCCCGGTGGTAGAAGGCCTCGGCCATCTCCGGCTCCAACTCGATCGCCTTGTTGTAGTCGTCAATGGCCTTGTGGTAAACGCCGTTACGGCTGTACCGGTTGCCACGGTCCAAGAAACCAGAAGCGTCGGTCGGTTCCTGTGCATGTCTACGTTCAAATACCATTTATATCCGTGCCTGACAGATCAGGTTCACCACGAGCGGTGGCAGGAATTTTAAACCCTTTCCCGCTCGTTCTGAGCTCCGACCGTAGGTCGAGAGTCTCGATTTATCGGACCTGTCGAATGATTTTGTTAGTCGTTACCAGTTCCTTACATCACCGAGCGGACGAGACCGCCGTCCACCAGGATGGTCGTGCCAGTGATGTAAGTGGATTTGTCGGAGGCTAGGAACGCCACCAGGTTGGCCAATTCTACCGGCTCGCCAACTCGGCCAACGGCAGTATCTTTGGCGCGTAGGCCCAGGGCATCTTCCACGCTGATTCCCAGTTCATTGGCCCGGGAAGTAACGTT
>JAPKDE010000157.1 GCA_028822675.1 Dehalococcoidia bacterium
GACGACCGGGTCACCGGCAAGGTGGACACCTTTGCTCCCCACGCCAGGATCATCCACATGGACATTGACCCATCCCAGATTGGCCGCAACGTGCCGGTGGAAGTCGCGGTGGTCGGCGATGCCAAGGCTCTGCTCCAGCAACTGACGCCCATGGTTACGAACACGCCAAGGCCAGACTGGATGCAATACATCGCCAACCTGAAGCACGACCATCCATCGCTGAACATACCGGCCAGTGACCAACTCCAGCCACAACAGGTAATCGCCGCGCTGGACACGCTGCTTCAAGAAGATTCCGAAACCACGATTGTCACCGGGGTTGGCCAACACCAAATGTGGGCCGCCCAGTTCCTATCGTTCAACCAATCAAACTCGTTTGTGTCTTCCGGCGGACTTGGGGCCATGGGCTTCGAACTGCCAGCGGCGCTCGGAGTTCAGATTGCCAAGCCTGGCACGCCCGTTTGGGCAGTGGCCGGAGACGGCGGCTTCCAGATGACCCTTCAGGAACTGGTCACGCTGACCGAGGAAAAGCTGCCGGTAAAGATCGCTTTGATTAACAACGGCCACCTGGGCATGGTCAAACAGTGGCAGGAGATGTACTTCGACAACCACTTGAAGGCGGTTCCCGTGAGTGGCCCCGACTTTATCAAGCTGGCGGAGGCCTACGGTGTTGGCGCGGTGCGAGTAACGGACCAAGAGGACGTCCTGCCGGCCCTGCGCCAAGCTCAGGCCCACGATGGCCCGTTCCTGATTGAGTTCGTGGTAGACTCAAGCACAAATGTATACCCCATGGTTCCGCCTGGTGGCTCTTTGGCTGACACCATTGAGGATCCAGCCATGACCCAAAATTAGACGAGCTAGAATCAGCTAATAACTGGCAGGCTCAGGCTGGCGACAGGGGTGATTAAACGGAGTCCGAATGGAAAAATTAACGATACAAGATGCATCGCGCAAGCTGAACATTTCCCAGCGTAATGTCAGAGAATATATCCGAAGCGGAGACCTCAAGGCCGAGCGAGACCCAGACTCGGAGAATGGCCGATGGCTGGTTCTGATGCCAGCCGAGGGTGAATGGCAGGACAAGTTCAAGGCCTATCTTGACGAGTTGGACGCCAGCATCTCCCGCTGGTGGTGGCCCAATCCCCGCAAACAAGGTGTTGTCCACTACCTGGAAAGCACTGGTATCGAGAACGTGGAGCCTGACTATATCTGCGGTCAGACCTCGGAGAACATCTGGTCATCCGCCGGCCATACTGCGAATCAGCGTTGTATGGAATGCCTCATGCGGGCCACCGAGCGCGGTCTGCCGTTGTTCGAAGATGAAATAAAAGAGGGCTAGTTGAACTAGCCCTCTTTTTATTTTCCTAGATCTAATCTGGTGAAATTTGGGTGCGAGGCTAACCGCCTCCGCCCGCTCCACCGGCGCCGATACCCGGCTCGGTCATACTCTCTGGCTTTAGCAGTTCGTCCAACTCTGCGTCAGTCAGTTCTGTCTTCTCTTTGGCCATCTCTCTGATTGTCGTACCCTTGGCAGATGCCTCTTTGGCAATAGCCGCTGCTGCGTCGTAGCCAATGGCGGGTGCCAATGCCGTTCCCAGCATCAGACCCTTCTCAACCATGTCTGGCCCCACGCTAGTGGCCACGATTCCCTTCACGCACTGCTCGGCAAAGTTGTGCGCGGAAGCCGCCAACAGGGAAATCGACTGCAAAATGTTGTGGGCTGCCACCGGCATCATGGTGTTCAACTCAAAGTAGCCGCCCTGGCCAGCCAAGGTCACCGTGGCGTCGTTACCCACCACCTGGGCCACAACCTGAATCACCGATTCTGAAATTACCGGGTTAATCTTACCCGGCATTATTGAGCTACCAGGCTGGACCTCCGGAAGGGAAATTTCCCCCAGACCGGCGCGCGGGCCAGAGGCGATGAACCGGATGTCGTTGGCTATCTTGTGCAGGCTGATGGCAATGGTCTTCAACTCGCCACTAGCCTCCACCAACCCGTCCAATGAAGCCTGGGCCTGGAAGTGGTTGCCTGTCTCTTTAATCAGCACGCCTGAAGCATCGGAAACCGTCTTGCAGGTTCGTTCAGAGAACTCCTCGTGGGTGTTCACTCCGGTGCCAACTGCGGTGCCGCCCAGAGCAACCTCTGCCAGCGCCTCTTGAGCACGGCCCAGCCGAACCACGCTATACTCGGCCTGTCCGGCAAAGCCCTTGAACTCCTGTCCCAGGCGGACTGGGGTGGCGTCCTGCAGGTGGGTTCGACCAGTCTTAATCACGGGCCAGAACTCGACGGACTTCTTGTTCAGTTCGACAGCTAGGAACTCCAGTGACGGAATCAAGTCCTCTTTGATCGATAGCAGCGCTGCTAGGTGGATGGACGTGGGGATGACGTCGTTGGAAGACTGCCCCATGTTCACGTGGTCGTTTGGATGAACCAGCTTGGAACCCAGGTCTCCGCCCAGTATCTGAGTGGCCCGGTTGGCGATCACTTCGTTGGCGTTTGTGTTGGTGGATGTGCCGGACCCGGTTTGAAAAATGTCCAGAACAAAGTGTTCGTCCAGTTTGCCTTCAATGACCTCTTGGGCTGCTGCGACTATGGCGTCGCAGTTCTTCTGATCCAGCAAACCCAGCGACAGATTGGTCTTAGCAGCGGACTGCTTCACCAGTCCCAAGGCTCGAATAAACGACCGGGGGAAACCCAGGCCGCTGATGGGGAAGTTCAACACCGCCCGCATGGTTGACGCTCCGTATAAAGCGTCGGCTGGGACTTCCATCTCACCCATGGAGTCCCTTTCTATTCGTACATCAGGGCGCGTGGACATTGTTTAGTACCGTCCTAAATCAAATCTGTTATGTGAATCTGTTGAAACCACTTCCGAGTTTAGCCGCTGGCGGGCTGGTTGGGTAGTATGGGCCGGATCTTCTGAAAGCCTGGGCGTGGTGGCGCAGTGGATCCCTGCGAAGGCAGGAATGACGGGCGAGTGGGTGAGAACAGCATTCGCCCGCCCATCCGCTCATCCTGAGCTCCGACCAAGGTCGAGAGTCTCGATTTATCGGACCTGTCGAAGGACTGCTGAGGTTATGCACGTTTTATGCCAATAGGGTGGTTCGACGGACGCACCGTGAGCGGGATTTCAAACTGGTTGAAAAACATATCTTGTCGACGACAACTGTGGCGGATTTGAAATCCGCGCCTACGTTTTTCTCAATTGCCGTTCCAGAAGCACGTCGCCGGCCACGCCTCCGTCTTTCCCCCCCTCGCGGGAATCTATGTATTACGCCTCAAGCATTGGTCAACCAGAAGCATTCCTGGATTCCTGCCTTCGCAGGAATGACGGGTCGGCGGGGAGAACAGCATTCGCCCCCCACCGCTCATCCTAGGTTGAGCAAGTGCCACCTACATACGTTCTAGCTTCACGGATCGCGGTTTCGGCAGTTGATTATTGGATTGCAAGATTAAATAGTATGGCTTGATTTCAAAGATTGGCGAAGGCGGATTTAGTGTAATCGTACGCTAGGTTATTGACTGGTTAAGTGAAGAAAATTGGCATTCTTGTCATCGTGTTTTTTCCAGAAGACCATACCTACCACCAACATTAGCAGCATGCCCCACTCCATTCCCACGGGACCGCCACTGGCGGGAGCTGAACAACCGGTAGTGCCGGTTGGTGTGTAAGTCGGCGGCGTTGTGGCAGCAGCGGCCACAGCCGGAGTGTCTGTCGGCTCTGCAGTTGGCTTGATTTGTGCAACCGGAGTGTCGGTTGGTTTTGCCACTAGAACCGGTGTGGCCTCAACAACGTCTTTGGTCTCCGTAGGCTCGGGCTTCGGCACCTCAGTTGGGGATAGCACTGGCGTGTCGGTTGCCCTGACCGTCGGAGAAATCACCGGGGGCTTGGTTGCTACAACCGTGGGAGTAGGTTCGACCTCAACCGTTGCTGGAATTGTAGGTGTCGGCACCGGTGTAACACCAGGCAGCGGCGTGGCTGTTGGCGTTGGAGTGGCGACAACCTTGGTCTCGGCTGTAACTTCAGTTGTGGCGGTGATCGCGAAGTTGGCCCCTATGGGGTCAACTTCGTTGCCGAACACACCAGCGCTTTGGGTGACCTGAGCCTCTACTTTGGCAGCCAGAACCACGGTGATATTGGCCGACCCATTGGATTCAATATTGCCGATGGAGCAGGCTATCGTGCCGTTTGATTCTGTGCAACTACCCTGGTCGCTGGTGGCCGATACAAACGCAACCTCACTGGGCACATCTGCTCTGACAACAACTGATGTGGCCTTGTCTGGCCCGTTGTTACCAACCGTCAATTCGTAAGCCAGATTAGTGCCGACATCTACGGATTTCGGCGGAGGCGTCCTTTGATACAAGGGCGATATTCCCTTCCAACAGATCTTTCACGTAGAAGTTGAACCCGCTGGTTGTTTGAGACACCAAGTTGGTGGCTTCGCTTAGGAAATAGACGTAACGACCGTCGCCACTAACCACCGGTTTGCGGGACTCGCCGCCAACCGGCTGGTCTCCCGTAGCATTGGTGCTCGCCCGAGTTACCACACCGTTCCGCGAGGCGAAGACGTCGCCCTCGCCGTTGGTGTCGCCCTCGATCACGTCCGTTTGTTTGAAGTCGAACACAAAGGTGGAGCCGTCATCTGAAACGTCAACGACGCCCGCACCCCTGGCGATCAATTCAATCTGGCGGGTACCGGTTCCCGAGACTAGGTCAAAGACACGTTCAACGACTACTGACGTTGTCGCCTGGTTACCAACGGGGTCTTCCGTCCGGAAGGAAATAATATTAAGACCGTCCATGAGACGAACGGAGGCTGAGTAAACCCCGGGGAGACCGATGACCAACTCTGCGATGCCACCCATTAACCTTGGACCAGGCTGGGCCGCAGTCCATTCAACAAATTCACCTTCACCGCCGGTCAGTCTGATATCAATAAAGCGCTCTGTGCTGCGATAGGTTCCGTCGGCCAGCAAAACGCTGCCGCCCATGGAAGTAATCTTCAGGTCTGGCGCGGTCCAGTCGTACAACACCTCAAATGAATCAGTGGACTTGTTACCTACGTCATCCGTTGCCTCCGAGGTGAGGGTTACGAACGACCCAACCAGGCCGCTGGCCGTTCCTACCTCTGCTAGGTTGGTTTCGCCCAGCGTGAACGCAGACCCTGCGCCAATTCCACTCTGGGGGTGGCCTGGTACCGTCAGGAAACCCGACGCCACGGAAGATTCGGCGTCCTGCGCCTGGAATTAGAGCAGCGTGTTGGGTCCCACCAAGATTCCCAAGGGATGTTCTGGCTGATAGTTGAGGGCGGCCACTGGCGGCTGGCTATCCACCAACACAGATACTGATTGAGTATCAGTACGGTTACCGAGACGGTCTTCCGTGTAGTAGTAGAGGACATGGGGACCTGGAGCCAGCAAGTTGAGCACTTGACCCAGAGAGTCCCGGTTTACTAGTACCTGTGGGTCAGTATCCAAACGAGGTTTGTCGTCCCACACGTAGTTAATTGTCCCTGCGGAATCAAAGTTAATCTCGAGAACCTTGATCCGATTGGACTGACGCACCACCCATTCAGTCTCAGTTTGATCCACGATCAACTGCTGGAACGGGAAAGTGGCTGACTTATACAACGCCAGTTCCCCCTGAATGCCCGGAACCCAGATCTGCTGGATGAACGGCGAGTAATCTCGCTGGTGTTGTTCTCGTTGGCGGAATCGAATATTCGTACTGAAGTTGTGACCGAGGCATCACCGTCAATCCGGAATGACGCAGACCGTATACCTTCGTATCCGCCGTCTTCATTCATTGAGCGCCACTGCAAGCGTAAGGCAGTGCCTTCTAACAGGTTGTACTCCGAGATAATGTCGCTGAATTTACCTCGTCGGAACGGTATGGATTGGCAGGATTACCGGAAATACGAACGGGCACTTCCTGTCATTCGCCCAAAATAGGCGCACCACCGCCGGGATAGTGGACGACTCGATATTGCACGCCCTCGTCGCCGGGTTCACTGCCCACCGGCAGGGTGGCTTGGATCAGTCGGCCAAAACCTCCGCCGGTTTCACTGGTCCAAGGACGAATGGAAATCTCTCGGTCGAACTGGTCTCTGAATTTTCGGAACTCCGGGAGGAAGTCGAACGTATATTCGGGGCTCACCACGTAA
>JAPKDE010000158.1 GCA_028822675.1 Dehalococcoidia bacterium
CCTTGTGGTTGAAGTTGTTGTCCAGCCAAAAGATCATGGCCGGGTCCTTGGCCAAGCCAAGCAACAGGTCCCTGAAGTTGCCCAGCCCGTCGTCACGGAACATGTCTATCTGGATGAGGATGGTCTTCTCGTGGAGCACCTTGGCCAGGCCGGTGGCAAAAACGCCATGCCAGAACAGAGCGATCTTTTCCTGTAGCGGCCGAGGTCCGGCGTAGGCGTTCATGCGGTAGACGAACTCGGTCAGGGCTGCCTCAATGTTTCGGCTTTCTTTCCAGTCAACGAAATACCGCTCCAGCACATCTTCTTCGATGCCGGGCTGTTGCTCCGGGTGGAGAATCTCTTCAACCGTAGCCTCGTAGCCCATATCGCAATAGCGGTCTAATTCCTGGAATGTTGCGCCAAATCCGGAGCGACGTAGTAGGTGCGCCATGAGAGCTCTATCAGTCCCAACCATAGTCATGAGTCTCCTATGAGGTTAACGGCGATGTCCGGTCGCAGAAGATCGCCGGTGGATATTTCGGCATTTGAGTTGTTTCGTTAAACGAAATCTAGCTGTTCGAACTTGCCGCCTACGGGTTAAACGAAATCCAATTGCTCGAACTTGCCGCCTACGGATTAAACGAAATCCAATTGCTCGAACTTGCCGCCTACGATGGGAGTTGCGTCTAGTCCGAGCCATTTCTCGGCCACCGTGCCGTAGGCACCCCGGAAGTCGAAGTTATGCTTTAAGTCGCCTTCTTCCAGGTGTTCTGCGGCCAGTGACGGGTACTCACCGTAGATGCCACCCTTAACCGGGTCTCCGATGGCCATGGACAGCCCGCCGGCCCCGTGGTCAGTGCCTGAACCATTGTCCTTAACGCGGCGTCCAAACTCGGTGAACAGATAGATCAAAACGTTCTCTGAAGTGTTGTGCTCGCGCAGGTCTTCGTAGAAATCGTTGATGGCCAGAGACAGGCTTTCCAACAAGGCCTTGTGGGTCGGCGCTTGGTTAGCATGGGTGTCATAGCCGGGCTGCTGGGTGTAAAAGACCCGGGTGCCCAGATTGGCCGTCAGCACCTTGGCAATGCCTTTGAGGTTGCGGCCAATCACGGAGTCGTTGTACTCAACGCTTGACTGGTACAGGTCAGGGACAGTTTTAAGAATGTCGGCGCCCTTGAGTGCGTCCAGTCCAGTGGAACCAAGATAGTCCATCACATGGCCGGTGCCGGCGATGGGTGAATACATGCGTGAGAAGAGGTCCAGAGCCTGGGTGCGTTCTGCTTCCGGGGTGATGCCGGTGAGCACACCGTAGGTTTCAAGTACAGCAACGGACGCTACGGGCACGCCGGTCAGGGCCATTGCTCTGGGCAGACCGCGACCGAAGTTAACCCCGGTTAGTACGTTCTCTGCTTTGGGGTCCAGGTCTCTAATGGCGCGACCAAGCCAGCCTTCGTCGCCAACCTTTTCTGGCTCACAGGTGTGCCAAATGTCCATGGACCGGAAGTGGGACCGGTTGGGGGTGGGGTAGCCGATGCCGTTGATCAGGGCTACTTTGCCCTGGTCATACAGGTTCTTGATACCGGACAAGGCCGGGTTGAATGCCAAACCCTGGCCAATGGGCAAAACGTATTCTTGGGCTATTCCAACGGTGGTTCGGTTGTCGTAATAAAGGGGGTTCTCGTAGGGGATAACCGTGTTCATGTAGTCGTTGCCGCCGGTCAGCTGAACTACAACCAAGATTGGGTCTTTATTGGTAGAGGTCAATTCGAGGTCTCCTGCCGGGTCGTTGGCTATGTGGCAGCAGTTGAATGTGCTGGGTTTATTTTACCAGGCTGAGCGTCCCACGTCAGCGGTAATTCCAGTTTAGCTACGTTCGATTTGTGACGTAGGTTGTAGATAAAAAAGCCCATCATTTGAGTGACGGGCTTTTGTGCCAGCGGTTAGCTCGGAGATCGACCGAACTCGGTTAGACTCTGGCTTTATCGAAGTGACGGATGCTTGGCGGCCCGGACATCCAGCCCACCAATTTAGCGATGTCGCCCCGCTCGGTGCGCCATTCCAAGTATTTCTCGTAATGTTCCTTAGAGTCCCAGTTTTCAACGAACATAAAATTGTTGGGGTCTTCCTGATTCGTGTGGATGGTGATGGAGTTGCAACCGTCGAAACCACGAGTGTGAACCAATTAATTTCTCAGAAAATCTGTCAGGTCCTTGGTGTGGGCGGGGTCGGCGGTGCATTCTAGGATTACGAGTATGGACATTTTAGGCATACCTCCAATGGGTTAAGTCGATTTCGTGTGTATGAGGGAACCAGTGTAATTGAGCGGACCATATGACATCAGCTTGGACGCGTCATATAGTCCGCTCGTTTAGTTCTGCCGTATTAATATTAGGCGGTTAGCCTTCCCAAGGCTTGTTTATTTAGACTTTCCTACCGGGTTTAGAACGGGCAGTTGATATCACGATCGAGGAACCAGTCAAGGAGATAACCGAGGTCGTCTGTCATTTCGTAGAAGGCATCGAGGTTTCTATCGATACCCATTACGATGCTCTCTATGTCATCGGTAGCGTTTTCTATGTCGTCCACGACTGAGTCGATAGAATTCACAGTCGATTGAATTCCGCCGAGCGTCGTTGTGATTGTTCCGTCAATGGCTGCGTCTACTTCGCCAACGACCGACTCTATTTCATCGGCAGTACTCTGTAGAGCCGCCAAGGCTGCTTCAATTGGCGAGCTATGGTCGTCGCAGATGGCCTGAGCCGCTTCGCCAAGACCGCCAAGAGCTGCACACGGGTTGGTGAATGCTCCAAGCATAGCGACCGTGTCGACAGACTCCCCAAAGTCGAGAGCATCGACAAAGTCATTCAGTGAACTGTCGCCGGTGATCAGAGCAGACGGATCTGCGGGCAACCCATTCAATTCGACAAGAGCGTTGAGGCTGCCGACAATGTCGCTGATACCAACTCCCATCTGATTGCCAAGGGACACCAGGTCCAGTTGTTCGTCTAACGAAGACGCCAGCAGGCCACCGGATGGTGATTCGTTAAAGGACTACAGTGCAGATGCTGCATTCTCATAGTCATCAATGGTGTTCTGTTGGTTGGCAGAGTAGTCCTCTTCATTGATCGAACTGGTTTCTAAGATTCCGGCATTACAGGCTGTGTGGGCAATCTCAACCCCGCCCATGAGGGCCAACTTGGCCATCAAAGAGCCCTGAAGCGAGGATTCGCCTTTAACTCCATTTCCGCCCGCTACGGCGCCCAAACTGCCCTTGGCCCCAAGTCCTGTTCCGCCGGATATTTCACCGCCAAATTGCCCGCCGCCGCTGAGTGTGGCGCAGGTGTTGACGGTAACCGAGAATGGATTGGGGTTGATATGCCCGTCGGCTCCGACTTGAATATCGGAGAGAGTAGTATTTAGATTGGCCGCCACCTCGGTTGCCTGAGCTGCGTTAGCAGCATCGTGGTCGGCCAACGATACGCTAAGGTCTGCAATGGCACCATCAACTTCATCGGTCTCGGTACCGATCAATGAGCCGACATCGGAGTCATGGTCTGCAATTTGATTGTCTAGCGCGAGCAGTGTTGCGTCCAGCGTGTCTAAACGCGCGCTAACGTTGGTTTGAAAGTCGGAAATTTGCTGTTGCATCTGGGTAATCTGTGCCGGCACCTGCTGGTTGCCCTGGTTATTTGGGCTGGCGTTGTCGCCTGATGCCGCAGAAACGGAGCGGACCAGTAGCAGCAGAATTATGACCACTGCCACCGCCGCTGTTAGAAACAGCGCAGGGTTCTTACGAACCACAATTGAATTAAACATGCTTTCCCATTCTATTTTTTTGGTTGCTCTTTAAAAGAGCTACGTCAGATGTAATTTTTAGTCGCAAAAATCGGCCCGCCAAAAATCTAGGCGAGCCAACAGGAAAAACGATATAGATACCTAAAGGGTCTGTCAATTACATAACGTGTGACACAGTTGTGAGGATGTATCCAATGCCTCGTTTACACCTGAATGAGCGGTTTTCTACCCCTCCAGCTGCGCTGCCAAATCTTCGGGTGTGGTCACCGGGAGTTGGCAGGCGTAGTTCTGGCACACGTAGGCCGTGGGTTTGCCGTCGACCATGCCGCGGCTCTCCAATAGCGGTAGACCATAATCGCCAACGTCATCGACGCCCACCAGGACTTTGTTGGGATGAAACCCACCGTAGACGGTCTGGAGCAGCGCCTCGGTAGCCGAATCGTTGCGGGGGCCAATTATGACCACTTCTTTGGGCGACGATACATAGAAGTCCAGGGCGGCGATCCAGTGTCCGGTGCCGGCGGGGGCGCGACCCATCAGGTCTTTCAGTGTCATCAGCGGAGTGACCGCCTTCAACCGGTAGTCTTCGTTGTCGGTGATTACTGCCAGCTTTAGCAGAACGTCCGTGGCCACTGAGCCGCCGCAGGGCTGCGCATTGTCCAGTACATCTCTGGGCCGCACCACCAGTTGGTCATGCTCGGCGCTGGTGTCGTAAAAACCGCCGACTTCGTCGTCCCAGAACAGTTCTATCATGCGGTCGGCCAGGTTGGTGGCTTCAGTGAGCCAACGTTGGTCAAACGTAGACTCGTAGAGGGCTAGCAGGCCGTCGGCGACAAACGAATAGTCTTCCAGATAGCCAGGCAATTTGGCCTGACCCGCCCGGAAAGTTCGGAGCAGTTTGCCGCCAGGGCGCATGGTCTCCAATAAGAAATTGGCGTTCTTGATGGCCGCGTCCATATAGTCCGGACGGTCCAGTGCAGCACCAGCTTCGGCAAAGCTCCGGAGCATCATGCCGTTCCAAGACGCTAATACTTTGTCGTCCAGCAGCGGGTGAATGCGCTTCTCTCGCTCGTTGACCAGCGCCTGTTTGCCCCGTTGGACAACGTCCACTAACCGGTCTAGAGCGATGCCTTGCGTTTCGGCGTATTCCGACGCCTTCTGGTTGATGTTGAGGATGTTGCTGCCTTCAAAATTACCCTTCTCTGTAACGCCGAAGAACCCGCTGAATATACCGGCTTCATCGCCAAGTACAGCTTGAATCTCGTCCGGAGTCCAAACGAAGAACTTGCCCTCTTCGCCTTCGCTGTCGGCGTCGGTAGCCGAATAGAACCCGCCTTCCGGTCCAGTCATCTCCCGAAGGATGTAATCGAGGGTTTCCTCGGTGATGCGGCGATACATGCCGCGTCCGGTGGCCTGATGGGCGTGTAGGTAGAGCCTGGCCAGCAGGGCGTTGTCGTACAGCATCTTCTCGAAGTGGGGCACAAGCCAGAATGCGTCGGTGGAGTAACGGGCAAACCCTCCGGCAATCTGGTCGTAGATGCCGCCCCGGGCCATTTTTTCCAGGGTCAGGTTCACCATCTCCAAGGCCCGGTCGTTGTAGCCGTGGCGGTAGTAGCGCAGCAGCACCTCTAAGTTCATGGCCTGGGGGAACTTGGGCGCGGTGCCGGTGCCGCCATTCTGATAGTCAAAGTTGGTGGCCAGAGTGGTATAGGCCTCGTGAAAGGTGTCCACAGTTACTGGGGAATCGCTCTTGGGCATCTGGCCAGTGCGCCCCATCTGGGAGGTGATCTGATTGGTCACCCGGTCAATCTCTTCCCGGCTGTTGTGATAGGAATTCGCCACAGACTCCAGCAGCCTCGGGAAGCCGGGCATGTTGTGTCGGTCCACTGGAGGAAAGTAGGTGCCGCCATAGAATGGACTGCCGTCCGGGGTGAGAAACACAGTCATGGGCCAACCACCGCTGCCGGTGAGCATCTGCACCGCTTCCATGTAGACGGCGTCCAGGTCGGGCCGTTCCTCGCGGTCTACCTTGATGCTGACAAAGTGCTCATTCATCAACTGGGCAATGTCCTCATTCTCAAACGACTCCCGCTCCATCACATGGCACCAGTGGCAGGCAGAATAGCCAATGCTAAGGAGAATGGGCTTGTCTTCGTCTTTAGCCCGTTGCAGGGCTTCGTCACCCCAGGGATACCAGTCCACGGGGTTATTGGCGTGTTGTAGTAGATAGGGGCTGGTCTCGGCGCTTAGTCTGTTGGGCATGGTCCACCTATATGAAAACCGCGTTAAGTCCGCCGAGTATGACGACGGGAGCGGCGAAAATTCTGAGTAATCAGAGTCTGCGTATTGTCGGCGAAATCCAAACCGAATACCAGAGCAGACGC
>JAPKDE010000159.1 GCA_028822675.1 Dehalococcoidia bacterium
CATTACGTTCCCGATAATTGGTAAATTCGAGGACGAAGTCATAAGCTCCCTATTTTCAAGTGCCTCGATTTCATCACCGTCCGTATTGTACTTAATCCAACTCTCTGGGACGTTTTGTATGTCAAGTTTGACTTTTAATGGTGCGTGAGGATTCAAAACTGATCCCGCAATGAGTTCGTCTTCGTCCATATAGGTGTAGTGGAGCAAGTCCGGTCCCGCATAGCCCTGTTTATAGGTCTTCCCAACGCCAATATCATCCGAGTATGGGGTGCCATACAACTCGATCAATCTGTTTTCAAAGGCGAATTCCTCCAGATCCACCTGTGTCTGGAAACCATTGAGCGAGTCTTCCTCCGAACGCATCATTTGGGTGACATCCTTGGCGCCATCAAACGCAACCACGGCATTTTGCAGCGCCAAGGTTGCCCTCTTAGAAATCTGCTCAAAGTGCGTTTCCGACTGGACATCGCTTGGATCTATGTCAAAGGCGATGCCGTCCTCGGACAATCCCAGTGGATTCATGCCGGCCTCGGCATTGTCCAGGCTGGTCTGGAGGCTTTCGGCCACCGCTGTCAACTGCATCAATTCTGGTACCGTGGTCCGGTCGATCTTCATGATGCCTTCGTGAGAGGGGTCGTCGTCCACGGCAGGCAGCATCGCGTTGCCGACCACCCAGTTCAGCATCGAGCCAATGCCGGCCCTGGTCGCCCAATGATCCATGCCCCAGCGCCGGGTGGATTGGACCGTGGCATTTCCCTCGCTGTGCGAGCGCCGAGCGTTGCTCCGGGTCTGGCTAAAATGCCCCCAGCCTGAGTCCTTGTCCGGCGTGTAATCCTTCCGCCAGGTCAGGTCAAAGACCTGCTGACCGGTCCGGGCCAATGCGGCTGCGGCTGCGGCAAACTTGCGCTCATCCATGTAGTCCACCTGCACCGCCTTGCCCAGAACGGTCACCGCCTCGGTTCTCGGCGCCCAGGTGAAATCCACATCGGTGATTAGCTTGTAGTACCCCTTCAACGCGCTCAGGTAATGCCCATAGGCATCCCCGTGCCCCTGCGGGTACATCCTGTGTGCATCCTCCGCATTGATGACCCCATCCAGTTCCTGGCCCTGATCCTCCTGGATGTTATAGTTCAGGGCATAGATCACCTCGCCGGAATCGATGCCGCGGGTGTAGTTCCAGAACATCCGGTTGTAAACCGGCCCTGTCTCAACCCCGGGCTGTATGAAATCGTCCCGCCCCCTCAACAGTCCCAGTTCCTCCTCCAGCAGGGTTGCCATCTGGCCCTTGAAGGAGAAAAGCGCCGTGGCGATGTCGCCATAGTCACCGTCCTTGGTCCCGATACCGATGGTCGGGTTGGCCGCATCCGCATACGCCTCATTGCCGACCATCATGTAAAGGTCGTTGAGATACCCTGCCGCCAATAACAGCGCGTCATTGGCCGGGCCGTAATTGATTCCCCCCTCAATACTCAACATCTTGCCCCGGTTCAGTACGGTCTCGTAAATCGCGATCAGGCCGTGATCGTTGATGCTGTCCAGGTTCAACGCAATGTCGCCCTCCCAGCGTTCGCCCGCCTGGGTCAGCATGCTCGCCGAGGTGTTGACACTGCCGTCACCGCCCGCCCGCTGATTGAACGGATTGATGCCAGCCAACACACGCTTGATCCAGCCCTCCGCCAGTTGAGGCTCGGTCCAATCAGAGAACTGCCCGGTGACCGGATGTGATGCGTGTGTGGGCTTGTAACGCATGATAATGTAGTTGTCGCTCAGGGTCTGGATGCCGCTGCCCCCGAGGGTGTAAAGAGGAAGCGCAGCACCGCTTCCCTGGTCCAGCGGGGACCAACCTGAGGCCAGTGCTTTCGGGTTGCTCGAATTGTAGCCACTGTCGGTGGTGGCGTAGTAAACTTTCGGTGGTGCACCGACGACCGGGGGCTGGATCATCCATTCGTAGTAAAAATCCGCAAATTTTCCGCCCAAGTCGGCCGTATGCTGAAAGGTCACCTTTTCATCGAGCGGATTGCTTGAGTAAAGAACCTTGATTTCGCCTTGGTAAAGCGGTTGCCCGACCCGGATAATGTGCACGCTGACCGGCAAACCGGCCTTGGTGGGGTCATTGCCGTCGTTGCTGATCAGGGTGACGTAGCCGACACCCGGGCCGCTGGCGCTCAGTGCATAGGAGTGAACTGCGGTATCGTCATGTGTTACGGCAGCAATCTCGCTAATACCAACTGTAGTTGGTGGTGGAGCCACATCCCCGGATTTGCCTGTCACCGCTACATCGGAAGTATTGGCTATCCACGTGCCGGGCACGTCAATGGGTTCATAAAACGTCTCAACCGATGTGGACAGGCCAACAACGGCCGCATTCCACTTTGACTTGTTGTCTGTATCCGCGGCCGGGCATAGATCCTTGACCAAGTCCAGGTCATTGCCACTCAGAACATTAAGCAGCAGATATTTTTCACCTACTATTTCATCCACGAATTCACCGAGGAAAACCAATGATCCTTTCTCCCCCTTGTTGGGATCGAAAAAGAATCGCTGCGACAAATAGGGTGGCAGGTTGGGAAAATATGTTTTTCCCTGATAGTCGAATGTCTTGACCGATGCGGGGATTTCTTCCAGTGCCCCGGCAGAGAGCGCATAGGTTTTCTCGCGGGTCGGATCGTGCAGGATCACGCTTGCGGCGTTTTCTCCCTGTAAAAAGTTTAGTGCAATCGACTGCTGATAGAGAGCCTTTATACTGGTCTGGCCTCGTACCCCCGGCAATCCTTTCTTGGGATTGGTCAGGGTCTCGCTCAGGTTCAACACCGGCGTGTCCGCCGGCCAAACGGGGCGATACACAATATCCAATGATGAAGCAGTCTTGTCACCGATTCCCCCAAGGTACCCACCTGAACCGTCAGGGGGTCGAAGATAAGGAACGATACTTCCCTCCGTCACTGTTTTGCCTGGCCAGGCGAAGCCAGGCAATGTCTTGTAGTAAAAACGCATGGCGAAGGAGTTGGCCGGCGTGGGTTCCGCGGCCAGGGCGGGCGGGCGGTTGCCCAATAGCGTGGTCACGCTATTTGCATTGACATAGAACAAGTCCATGGGGGGCTGCCCGGCGACCGCCACGTTGAGGTCGGAGGAAACGGTGATGGTCAACGTCCTGTTAACAGGATCACTGCCGTCCAGAGGCGTGACCACGAGATCATAATTTGCTGCCGCACTCTCGTCAGCTCCAACCGGGGTGCCGCTCAGTGTCATGCCGTTGATCGACAGCCAATCCGGCAACGGAGTTGACGAGGAGGCCGTCATGAGCAGGGTGGATGGCCTGCGTGAAGTGTGGACAGTGTAACTGAAGCCCTCATCAACCTTGGCAGTGGCTGGTGACGGATTCCCAAATGAACCATTGGAATAGGTTCCAGCCGCCAGTGTAGGAGGCCCGGCATGTAATCCTCGATAAACCCAGTGGTTCCCCTTTCGATCTTCGTAGGTAAATTTCTGATAATGCAGGTAGGGCCTCTTTTTATCATCATCGGCGCTGGCCCATTCCCCACCAGTCCCCCCAGATGAGGTGGGGTTGTCTCCCCCGTTCCCGCTGGAAGGAGGCTCTTGGTTGTAGTTAACCCGGTCTTCACCAGCACCCTCCACCGGTTTGGCCAGCAGGGGCAACGGCATGGGGGCCTGCAGCATCTGGCCGGCCTCGGTGATGTAGTCGAAAACAATTCCCTCAGACGGTTTTTCGCGCAGCACATGGAAAACACTCATCGAGGGACGGCCATCTGCCGCGGTATAATCCAAAAGCACATAAGGATGAGAGGAGTACTCGGACCCGCTCGTGATGTTGAGGTCATCGCGCAGGGCATAGGCCTGGCCCGCCAGCATGAGCGCGTGTTCCTCATTGGGATTATAACCAGGTCCAGAGGAAGTATTTTCGACGTAAATGCTCCCCTTGGCCTCAAGACTGGACAACGCCCCGCTGCCGTCGTTGCTGGCGAGCACAATTTCGCGGGTCGAATTGGGCCACTCAATGGTGTAGGTCCCTATCACAGAAGGCCAGTAGATAGGCTTGAACCCCTTTGCCCGATCAGAACCATTTATCCGGTACCAATAGATCTCCATGGTGTTGTTGCCCGGGTTTGCGTTCACCGGGATGATGGCGCTCTTGTTGGCATCCTCGAATCCTGCTTCCAGGAAGGGGTTGATGTAGGCATTGGTGTTGTAGGGGGCCTTGCCGAGAGGATCATTGATGTAACCGGCCCAGTAATCCTGTGCACCACTGCCCAATTCCAAGCCCGGGGCCGTAATCCGATCCCCAACCGAAACCGTGGCCTTTACCACCCTGGGCGCTGTTAATTGGTTGTTGTCCAGAAAGTCATCCTTGAGATGAGTTACCGGCGCTGTGCCGTCAGTGCGGTCCAAGGTGATGACGCCGGTATCGTCCCCAACGGCGGTTGCCGTGTAAGCAACCCTGAAGGCGGCCATGTTGTTGCCAGTAACATTGGGGGCGCTGATCCTGGCGACCACATCCGCAGCGGTGGTGAATCCGCTCATGATGTTTACCGTCAAGACTTCTGCGTTCGCATCCCAACCAAGCTCCGGCGCGGTGGCAACAGTCACCGTTACGTTGTCCACATAGAGCACGGTCATACCGTTCGGATTGGCGCCTACCGCTTTCGCTTCATATTTGATGCTATTATTCGGGCCAGTGGGATCGTAGGTCACTGATGAGAGAGTCCCGACACCACCCGCGGTGCTGCCGTTGGGCACAGTGATGACTCCGGTAACGGTTCCAACGGGGGATGCCGTGTAGAGACCATTGAAGACGCCCAGTTCGTTCACCTTGGTGATTACGGTCGCGGCCGTAGTAACGCCGCTCTGGACCTTTACAGTGAGTGTCTCAGTGCCGCTGGCCCAGCTCGCCGTGGGGATGCCATCAGTCACTGAACCGTCATCCAGATAAACCACAGCCATGTCGTTTTCCACAGGGCCTACTGCCAAGGCGTTGTATTGGATGCTGTTACTATCGCCATCGGGATCGATGGTCACAGATGCGAGCGTTCCATCACCGCCGGCGGTGCGACCATTGGGCACAGTGATGACGCCTGTAATTGACGGGAGATAATAAGATACGGTTAATTTCGGGCGGGAAGTTGTGGTTCCATGGTTGATGGAGTTGATTGCCCAGCCATCAGTTGCACCAGCTTCAGGGAATACCGACATGCCGTGGTTTGTTCCGCCGTTGGCCCAGTACTGCACAATCTGGGTAATATCCGCTTCTGTTGTGGCGCCCTTACTTTTGGTACCAACAAACCCCTCTGAAACTATTGGCCTGAGACCGGCCAGATTGGCCAGATCGGCGGATGAAGAGACCTCCTGGTTAAGCGCCCCTACTCTGAATGAATCACCTGAATTTGCATAGCTCGAAACCCCTGAACCTGAGGTGGTATAGATCAGCTTGGCATCGGTGATTAGTGAGCCCATGGGGATTTGATTGGAGCCTGCCCCAATAATTCCGGAAAATTTGATGATATCGCCGCGTTTCTCGGCGTCGGCCAGGCCGGCGCCGGAGGTGGTGCTGTCTCCATCCAGCCAGTAATAGGTAGCAGCACCGTCGACTTGGTGGCTTTGTGTGGTACTTGTATATTCGGCGTCACCCTGCTGAAATGTCAGGTTCAAAACATTATTATCTTGAGAATACCCGTTCACAATGAATTCAGCCCGGAAATCGTCCATGTTATTGGCAGTAACAGCTATGTCATTGATCCTGGCGACAACATTCGCGGCGGTGGTAAAGCCGCTCTTGATATTCACCGTCAGGATTTCTGCGGTCGCATCCCAGCTGGGGACCGGAGCGGTGCCATCAGTCACCGTGCCATCGTCCATATAGACCACGTTCATGCCATCGAACCCCGTGTGATCTGCGGCGGAGTGCTTGCTAGCGTACTTGACGCTGTTGTTATCTCCCGTCGGGTCCAGGATCAGCGATGACGGCACCCATGAAGCGCCACCCACCGTGCGGCCGTTGGGCACATCGATGACTCCGGTATCGGCTCCATCGGCGGATGCCGTGTAGAGACCATTGAAGACGCCCAGGGCGTTCACCGTGGTGATTACGGTCGCGGCCGTGGTAACGCCGCTCTGG
>JAPKDE010000160.1 GCA_028822675.1 Dehalococcoidia bacterium
ATGAAACGACTGATGAAACTGATCGCACTGAGTGTGGGCCTTTGAGAGCAAGAACTGGATAGAACCGCCATAACGATTGAGGTATTCTGACAACGTCCCAGAACTTGAAATCAAAAGCCCAAGCACCAGTCGAGCAATAATTGGAAACGGGCCAACAGGCCAAGCTTAACGGGGGCAGGACGTGAATATGGTCGCTGAAACTGAAAAACTCCCCGGCGAAAAATCCATGGCTCTCTCCAACGACAAGATGTGGCAGGCCGTCCTGAGCCGCGACACCAAGTCCGACGGTCAGTTTGTGTACGCGGTTACTTCCACCGGTATCTATTGTCGGCCCACCTGCCCCAGCCGTAGACCATTGCCCCACAACGTTGCCTTCTTTGACAGATCAGCCCAGGCGGAATCCGCCGGCTACCGAGCCTGCAAGCGCTGCTTGCCAGATCAAGAGTCCCCCAACGCTAGTCTGGTCCGGAAAGTGTGCAAGTACATGCAAGAACGGCCAGATATGATTAAACAATCTGGTGAACAATCCGGCCGGACAGACTCGGTGCCCACCCTCGCTGAATTGGGCCAAGCGGTTGGGAGCAGCCCGTCGCATCTGCAGAGGGTGTTCAAAGAGACCACCGGAGTCACGCCCCGCCAGTACGCATCGGCCTGGCGTCTGGACCGGTTCAAAGCCATGATCAAGGGTGGTCAAAGCATCACCACTGCACTCTACGAATCTGGGTTCAGCTCGTCCAGCAGATTGTACGAGAATTCAGAAAAACAGCTGGGCATGAGCCCCGGCACCTACAGCAAGGGAGGACAGGGCATGAACATTTATCACACCCTGGTGGCATGTCCAATGGGGCGACTGCTAGTTGCCGCCACGGACAAGGGCGTCTGCTCGGTGAAACTGGGCAACTCAGATGCGGATCTAAAAGAAAACCTGCAGGCAGAATTTCCGTCGGCCACTCACCAACAAGACGGAGGGCACCTGGCCATCTGGACTGCTGAGATACTGTCTTACCTGGACGGAGAGAAGACCGGTCTGGACCTGCCAATAGACATTCAAGCCACCGCCTTTCAGCAGCAGGTATGGCAGGCGTTGCGGGAGATCCCCTACGGAGAGACCCGCACCTACCAGCAGGTGGCTGAGACCATGGGCAAGGGCAACGCTTCCCGCGCAGTGGGCACAGCCTGCGGGGCCAACCCGGTAGCCCTGGTGGTGCCCTGCCACCGGGTACTGCGCAAAGACGGCGGGTTGGGCGGCTACAGTTGGGGGCTGGACCGCAAGCAGTCATTGTTAGACATGGAACAGGCCATCAACTAGCCAAGTTGGCAGAGCCATTAGTAGGATATGAACGTATACTTTATTAAGCCAACCCTGTTAATGGCTAAATAACCTTCGGCAAGTGGTATCTGATACAGCCAAATGCCACCGGTACACTTCATCATCAACCCTCTATCGGCATCTCCAAACACGAATACGACCATCCGGCGAGCGATTCTGCTACTCATGACTGCGGCATTGCTGGCCGTATTCCTTGTTGTCTTCTCGCCAGCCTCTGGCTTGTTTGCCGCCGGTGGCAGTATTGAAGTCATCGAAACAAATGAAGAGGTTGATTTTCCCGGCAATGTAGACCTTTCAGTGACGGCCCAAGGCGACGACAAAATTGTGGAAGTCCGGCTCTTTTACCGCACCGTCGGCAGTCGGGTCTGGGCCTACGCCTATCCCAGTTTTATACCTTCCAACCGGATTACCGCCAGCCTGAATCTAACGGGAGAAGTGTCAAGCTACCTGCCTCCCGGCACGGAGGTGGAGTACTACTACGAGATCACAGACTCCCAGGGCAATATCCTGCGTACCTATGCCACCGTTGTCGAATACACCGACACTCGGTTTGACTGGGACGAGGTCAAAATTGGCCCTCTAACCCTCCAATATTATGACCAGCCTGCATCCAGGGTTAGGTCCGTGGCCAAAAGCCTAGAAGCCGACCTGGAGCGTCTCCAACGACTACTGAAACTTGACCAGACCAATGAGATCAAAGGTGTGATTTACGCCAGGCGGTCACACACGCTGGACGCGTTTCCGCAGCAAAGCCGCACCACCACCGAGCAGCAGATATTTCAGGGATTTGCCTTCCCCAGCCGTAGTTTATTCTTGGGGTTGGGGATGGACCGGGGGCTGATTGTCCATGAGACCACCCATTTGTTGCTGAGCCAGGCGATGGGGAACAACGCCCAGCTGATTCCTTCCTGGTTGGATGAAGGATTCGCAAGCTATATGGACCCGACCGTAAAGGTCTTCAGCGGCGGAAGTCTAGACTCAAGAACCAACCCGCTCCGGGCGATGAACACGGTAACCGGCACACCCCACAACATTGGCTCTTTCTACCAGAAGTCTCTGAGTGTTGTGGCCTTCATGGTCAATGATTTTGGCGAGCCCAGTTTCCAGAGATTCCTTGGCCACCTGGCCAACGGCAGCACCATGGATGCCGCATTGATTGAGGTCTACGGGTTTGACGTTGATGGCCTGGACGCCCGTTGGGCAAGGGAGTCCAGCGGCGCGCGGGCTCCGGCGCCTTCAGCACCTGGCGGCTTTAACCAACAAACTGAACGACCAGACGCTATATTATTCTTCAATAGCTGGCTGTTGGGCGGGCTGGTCTTACTGGTCTTGGCTCTGGTTTCAATCCAATACGTGGCCAATAAGCTCCGGCCGGCGGGTGACCCGGAAGAAGGACTGCAACCATGGGAAGATCCGGACCTTTGGGACGATTACGACGACGAAGAAGACGGACCATACTAGGGCAAAGTTTAGTCTAACTTTCTCTTGTCGTTGACCATCTGATATGCTCCGTCTGACCAACCAAGTCCACGTACCCAACACTTTGTTTTCCAGGTTGCAAATTATTCATGACAATTAGCCAAGACCAAACACACGCATTGCAGTAGTTGCTCCAAGCAGCACATCAGACGGTGATGAACTCCATAGAAGGCGTCCAAGAAGCAGAGATCCGCCAGATACCCGCTCCCGATGAATGGACCGTTGCGCAGTTGCTGGCCCACATTGCAAAGATTGAGTATTTCTGGATGGAAAAGGCTGTCTTGATCACCAAGGAAGACGACCCCAATATCACCCGCAGCGACGTTGAGAACGACCGACGCGCCGCAGCCGTGGTTGACCACGCAGGCGATTCCTTGGATGAACTCGTCAAATCATTGGCTGTTGCCAATGAGTCGGCCGTCAAGGCAACCGGCGAGATTGCTGCAAGTGACTTGGCGAAACAGGGACACCGTGGTGAGAACAACCCCATGACGGTGGAAGGCGTAATCACTTTTTTGGCCCAGCACATGGAAGTTCACGCCAGGCAAATAACAGAGTCGCGCCAACAGATCAGCCAGTCATAATCGATCCGTTGGTTAGCCGGCGGAGCAGGTAATCAACCAGGCTGTTCAGGCAGAATTTTCAAGCCAAACCCTGGCTGCATTCTGCTTGAATTGCAGGTTTTTGGGATTAAATTAACACGCTTGGCTATGTTATCATTTCGGTTATGAAAATTAAATTTCTTCTGGCATTTTTTGCCATCTCAATCACTCTAGTTGCGTGTGTTCTTGGAACTCCGGAGCCTCAATCCACTGTAGCTCCAGACCCAGAATCTGTTTCCGCCACCGCATTGGCATCTGATCCCGGCACTGCATCCGGAAGCGGCCCCGTTAAACAATTTGTTGATTACAACGGCGTCCGCATCGCCCAATATTCAATAGTGCCGCCGGTGACGATCGACCCAACTGCCAGATACGTTGCTCTGATCAAAACCAACCAGGGCAACATTGAAATGGAACTGTTCCCTGGCCAGGCCCCAATCGCAGTGAATAACTTCATATTCTTGGCTAATGACGGATTTTATGACGGCGTGGTCTTTCACCGGGTCATACCATCTTTCATGATTCAGAGTGGCGACCCCACAGGGACCGGAACCGCCGGCCCCGGCTATAGATTCCAAGATGAGTTCGTGCCAAACCTAACCTTTGACCAGCCGGGCAGATTGGCCATGGCCAACTCGGGTCCAGGCACCAACGGCAGCCAGTTCTTTGTGACCACCGTGCCGACTCCGCACTTGAACGGTGCCCACACGATCTTTGGTCAGGTGACAATTGGACAAGAAGTAGCCGACGCTATTTCATTAGTCCCGACCAATGCGGGGAACAAACCTTCATCACCAATAGTGATTCAGGGAATAGACATCACCAAAAACCCCTGATTCAAGTTCGGTTAATTTGATTTAACCCCGGCCCGGCAAGCCATACCTGAAACCCGCGAGTGCTCTTGGAACACCCCATTCTAGGAGCACGCCAATCCTAAACGCTAAAATTTGACGCCCAACACCGGACGCCCAACACAAGGAGACCCGTCTTGTCCTTCGAGAACATAATCTACGAGCGGAAAGGTCAGATAGCTTACTTGACCCTCAACCGCCCGGGCAAGCTCAACGCATTAAACGGCGAGCTGATGGCGGAATTCAAAGAAGCAATGGGGGCAGTGGAAGCGGATGATGAGGTACGAGCGCTAATCATAACCGGTGCTGGCAGAGCGTTCTGCAGCGGTTTTGATATTCAAAGAAGCAACGAATCTGCGGACTCACCTTCTGTTGCGTCTGGCTCGGGGCACACACCCCTACAGGGTCTGGTAGACACCTTTATGACTGTGTGGAACTGCAGCAAACCGGTGATTGCCGCAGTGAACGGCTATGCCTTGGGCGGGGGCTGTGAACTGGTTCAGGTCTGCGACGTTAAGATCGCATCTGATAAGGCTGTGATGGGTGAGCCATCCATCAGGGCTGGTTACGGTGCGCCCCTAATCATTACGCCATACAGCGTGAACCTGACCCATGCTAAAGAGTTGATGCTGACCGGAGATACCGTAGACGCGGAGGAGGCAGCTCGCGTCGGCTGGGTTAGCCGTGTGGTACCCCATGACAGATTGATGGCCGAATGCGAGAAGGTGGCTAAGAAAATCTGCCTGCTACCGCAGATTGGCGTGAAATTGACCAAAGATTCAGTCAATCGGGCCATGGAAGAAATGGGCTTTTTGAACGCCATCAAACACAACTTGGAACTGATGACTGTGTTTGACAACAGCACCAGCCCCGAACAAGAAGAGTTCAATGCCATCAGTAAGGCGGAAGGACTCCGGGCGGCCCTGAATTGGAGGGACGCCCGGTTTAAAGCGCTAGAAGATTAACCGTCGGCCTTCACTTCTGATTGGGTTAAGTCTTTACAGTTAGCTGCCTGCTTTAATTTTTTCTTTGGTTAAGTCCTCGCAGCTAACCGCCAGACTTCACTTCAACTTTGGCCAAGTCTTCAATAAATTTCACGATAGCTGAGTGGTCTGATTCAGACTCTCCATCGTTAATCAGAGCGCCCAATATTTGCTGTACCAGGGCTGTCACCGGCAGAGGAATATTCAGTTCCTGAGCGGTCTGCAATACGTTCCTGAGGTCCTTCTGGTGCAGACGAATGCGGAAGCCAGCCTGGAAGTTTCGACTCAGCATCATGGGGGCTTTCGCCTCCATCACTGCGCTTCCGGCCAGGCCTCCTCTAATGGCATTGAAGACCCGTTCCGGGTCAACTCCTGCCTTCTGGGAGAGCACCATAGCCTCGCTAAGCGCTTCAATATTGGCAGCGACGATAATTTGGTTCGCCAGTTTGGTCACTCCACCAGCGCCGATGTCTCCGGTGAGCACCACATTGCCACCCATGACATTCATCAGATCCAGGCTCTTGTCAAAGACTTCCTGTTTTCCACCGACCATGACCGCCAGCGTGCCGGCGACGGCTCCGGGCTCACCACCGCTAACCGGCGCGTCCAGCATCTCCACACCCTTCTCGGCGCAGGCAGCGGCGATACGCTGGGACACCAGCGGGGCAATGGAGCTCATATCAATAATCACTGAGCCAGCCTTGGCTCCAGCCAAGACACCGTCAGGACCCAGAATCACTTTCTCAGAGTCTGCGGAGTCGGGCAGCATGGTGATGATGGTGTCACTGGCTGCGGCCACCTCTTTACTGGAGGAAACGCCCGCGGCGCCGTCGGTTACTATCTCTTCTTGGTTGCTCCCCACAATGTCATAGACAGTC
>JAPKDE010000161.1 GCA_028822675.1 Dehalococcoidia bacterium
AGTTCATCGCCAAAAAACAGCATACCGACAACCCCTTGTTCGTCGGAGTAAACGCGATTGCCCATCCTTCTTGGACTGCCGGATGGGCCGAGAAGCTGCTTCGGCACAATTTTGACATTCCAAGTTCCATGCACACGAAGAGTCGCGTGCAGCACCACGCCAAGATACCAATTGGAACCTCGGTGATTGGCGGTGCCCATCTTATCGATGCCTATGAGCGGAAAGCCCACCATTTCGCGAATTATGATGTGCTCTTGGCCGACGATACAGGCAATGCATTAGCCCAATTACGCCATTGGACCATCTTCAAAATCGCCACTATGGAAGAGCGGGCAAAGCTAGCGAATTAGTCCGTTCCGTGACTGAAAATAGACCCTTGGAGAAAGTAACACTGTGAAGATTAGCATGTCGTTGACGTCGAGCTACCCCGTTGACCAAGACAGCGCGCAGATCATGGCAAACTTGGTTGAGGAAGTTAGGCTGATGGCCCAGCTTGGGTTCGATTCCTTCTCGTTGGGCGATCATCACCTGACATCAAACCATTACCTGCAAGTGTTACCCACTATGTCCAGTCTTTCCCCCATCAGTGGCAACATGCGCTTATTACCGCTGTTTTTGCTGCCTTTTTACAACCCAATCTTGCTTGCGGAGCAGTTGGCCACCCTTGACGTAATCAGCGGCGGAAGGACCACTGTCATCAACGCTCTGGGCTATGACCCGGCGGCCTTTACGGCTTTTCAAACTACCCAAGGCGCTCGAGTTTCGCGGTTTGTTGAGACGTTAGAAATCATGAAATTGCTGTGGGAGGGCGACGCCGTTACCTACCAAGGCCGTCATTACTCAATCGACGTTCCCGTAGAGATGAACCCAAAGCCGATATCTCGACCGCTGCCCACGTGGATCGCGGGAGGAGCAGAACCGGCCATACGGAGGGCGGCTAGGATGGCGGATGGATGAGTGATTGCCCCAGGCTCGACTCCGAAGACGGCAAAAGAGGGGATCGCCATATATAAGGAAGCGCTGGAAAAATCGGGGCGTGATGTGGCGAAAATGAGCATCGTACTGAGGCGCGATACTCATTTAAGCACTACCTCCGTATCCGGTCACCGGGAGGCCCAAACCCTCTTCGAAAACGGCTACCGTGGGTTCGGCGCCACCGAGTTGGAAGAATCGCTGGTGGTCGGTGGTCCGGATGACTGCATCAAGTACCTGGAAGAGATGGAGTCCGCAGGCGTAACCGAGGTGTTATTCCGATGTGCTCTGGACGAACGCGTGCTGGCATTACAGACAATCACCACTGGCAAAGAGGTCATACCGAACTTCAGACGCTAGCCAACTTGACGATTGCGAGGCCGAGAGTTACTCGGACGGCACGAACAGCGGAAGCACTACGTTGGGCTCATCAACGGTGGGCATGAAGGTGACCTGCACCGGCATGTTGACGTAGATGTCTTCCGGCGCAACGTTCAGCACATTGCTGCAAACGCGCAGACCCTCCTGTTCCTCTAACTCGATTAGTGAAATATTGTAGGGCACCTGATCCTTTTCCCGGATGGCAGGGTGGACCGGATTCCGAACGACCACATAGGAATAAACCACCCCTTTTCCGCTGACCTTGGTCCATTGGTATTCCAAGGAATGGCAGTGGGGACACATGGGGGTTGGCAGGTGCCGGAACAGCTCACATTGCGAGCACTTTTGGATTCGTAGCTCGTTGTTGCGGGACCCCTCCCAGAACCCCCGCTCGTAGTCAGGGAGCCGGTCCAAATCCGGAAGCGGTATTCCCTCCAGAGGCCCGGTCATCGGACGCGATTTGTTGGTCTGATCCTGTTGCTGCGTCATGAATCTATCCTCTGCGAATGATTACGGCTGCGCTGAGTTGGGCAACGCTGCTGCATGAGAGAACCCGGTTGATGGTCTTGTTGGGCGGCTGGGCAGTGGATGTGCCACGAATCAGCCGCACTGCTTCCTGAGTGTGGGTGAGCCCATGGATGTAGGCTTCGGAGTGGTTGCCCCCATGGGTGTTAGTGGGCAACATGCCATCGAACCGGATGTTATGTCCACCTTGGACGAAGTCTTTGGCCTCACCGAATGGCACAAAACCATAGGCCTCCAGATTGAACAGGCAGAACGGAGTGAAGTGGTCGTAGAACATCAGGGCATCCATGTCCTCTGGCCCAAGCTTGGCTCTGGCCCAGAGGTCTCTGGCCGTGTTTGTAGACTCCGACATGGAAATATCGGGTCGGTAAATAACACCCTCATTCTGGGGGCCGGAGCCCTGGGCGGCGGCCTCAACCAATGTCAGAGTATCGGCGTGACGCAGGTTTTTTGCACGGTCCGGCGTGGTCATCACGATGGCCGCCGCGCCGTCGTTCTCTTGGCAGATGTCCAGTAGGTGGAGCGGGTCCACAACCATACGCGAGTTCTGGTGGTCATCCAGGGTGATTGGGGTTCTGCGAAGGGCACGGGGATTGCGAGAGGCGTGTTCACGCAACGTCACGGCTACCCAGCCAAAATGCTCGCTTGTGGCGCCGTATTCATGCATGTAGCGACGAACGAACAGGCTGAACTGATGTGCAGGGGCCATACTCCCAAAAGGAGCAGCAAAGACTCCTTGGCCACTTGCGATTCGATCGGGATTTCTTGCCTGCCCCAGCCTTAATTGAGAGCGGAGGTTGGCGGCGCGAAAGCAGACAACGTAGTTGCAGTACCCAGCGGCAATGGCAGCAGCGGCATGACCCACTACCGCGTTTCCGGCCCCGCCTCCGTAGGAAACAGATTCCCAATGGCGCAGGTTCTTGATGCCCAGCGACTGGACAACCATCGTTTCCTGATTGGTGTCCATCTCGTACCGGACCAGGCCGTCGATCTGGTGGGGGGAGATTCCGGCGTCGTCGCAGGCCGCCTTGATTGCCTCGGACGCTAGTTGAAGTTCACTTCGTCCGGAGTCAAAAGAAAACTCTGTCTCGCCAATGCCAACGATGGCGGCCTTGTCCCTGATTCCATTTAGGTCTGCTGAGTCCGTCGTCACTGCCAGGCACCCCCTAAGATTCGTTCCAGTCTCTGTTTCTATTAATGTCTGCGGAGTTTGTTGCCACTCCGGGCACCGACTAGGCTTCGTCCCAGTCTACGATACCGCGTTCTTTGAAATCGTTGATCTGGTCATCGGTGTACCCCAACTCTTTGAGGACTGGTCTCGTGTGCTCTCCTTTTAATGGAGCGGTGCCAGCCTTGCCTGCGGTTTCCGAGAATCCGACTACCGGGGTGTAGCGCCAGAAGTCGCCAAGGCCGGTGGCGGCTACTTGTGTCAGTAGTCCGGTGTCCCGCACGTGGTCGTCTTCATTAAAGAAATAGTACATCCCCCGGTCCTCAGCCTTAACGCAGGCGACGTCGGCATCGGTTAGCAGCTTCTCCCATTCCAATGGTTCCCTGGTCGCGAACACCTGGGTCAGTTCTTCGGACAGGGCGTCGTCGTGTTCCTGCCGTGCCGTCTGTGTTGCAAACCGAGGGTCTTTGAGAAGGTCTGGCCGATAGATTGTCCGACAAAGAGCCTGCCATTCTTCTTCAAAGGGACAGGCGAGGAAAACCCAGCCGCTCTTTGCGGGGTACAGCCGGTACAGGGCGTCAAGACCGTACCCGTCTCGGTCTGGCAGACGCCTGGGGAGCTTGTCGTGGTGCCAGTAAAAATCATCGGCATTTGCGTAGGCATTGGCCGCAATCATGGTGGATTCAACGTACTGGGCTTTGCCGGTGCGCTCCCGGGCGTAGAGTCCCAGCACAAGACCTACAGAGTTGACCATGGCTGTGGTGTGATCGGCCGTACCGTCATTTGCGCGTTTGAGTTGCGTGGACATGGCGATGATTTCATCGATGGTCATTTGCTGCTCTGGAGGCGGAAAAGAATCACGCCCCATCTGGGCCACGCCACCTCCGGAAACCGCTCCGGCAATGGGGGCCATTGATGGTCGGTGGGAATATGGGCCGGTGGAACCGTAGCCGCCGGCGTAGAGATAGATCAAATTGGGATTGATCTTGGCCAGCTGCTCGTAGCCAATGCCCGTGCGCTCTGGGGCTCCCGGCCGCATGCTATGGAGCAGCATGTCGGCGTTGGCTGCCAGTTGATGCATTATCTTCTGGCCTTCATGGGTCTTCAGATTCAAGCAGATACCCTCGGAGCCAGCCATGGTGCGCTGTACTGAAATGCCCTGGAGACCCTGCCTTCCCCAATCGCCGTCTAGAGCCTCAATGCGAATGACCCTGGCGCCCAACTCAGCGACTAAGGCACAACCCAGCGGCCCGTTGATTACGGTGCCTAAGTCCAGCAGTGTGACGCCCTCCAAGGCAGACTTAGGCATTGGCTTCTGGGCCTTTTGGGCCGGTGGATTGGTGGCCGATTCCAAGTGCGCCAGGACTTCAGTGGTGTGCTGGCCGGGTTCTGGAGCGGCACCCCTTGCGCTGCCCGGAGTCCCCGACATGATTACCATTGGGCCCAGTTGGCGCATCGCGCCTACCTCAGGGTGTTGGGTGCTGGCCACGTGGCCGTTGTGCACAATTTGAGGGTGCTCCAACGCCGCTTCAGACGTCATGTATGGCTCTGCCGCCACGTCACTCCCGTCCCCTGCAAACAGGTCCATCCACTCATCCAGCGTCTTTTCCTGGATTTTCTCCAGCATCATCTTTTCCAGCGATGCCACGTGTTCTGCCGCTACCGATGGCGCATTCTTAAAGCGCGGGTCGTCGTATATGAAGTCCATCTCCAAGGAATGAACCATGGAGCGGAACAGCCGCTGTACGATGTTGCCCAACTGAATCCACTGCCCGTCTTTGGTGCGCGCGGGCAGGTAGCCGGTGGGATTCGGACGCCCAATGCCAACCCTTGGGTCTGGTGGGTGGTTCTCCGGGTCCTTGGCGATCATCTGACCGTGGATCCAGGATATGTGGTCGTAGGTGGTGATGGTCTTGAGCATACTGGTTTCAACCAACTGCCCTTGGCCAGTTTTCTCCCGCAGGTAGAGGGCGGTGGTGATACCCCGTATGAGGGCCGTCGCCGCTGAGTGGCAAACACCGTGCACCACCACGTAATTGGGCCCTTGCCTTGGGTTTTGGCCAGAAAACATCATCATGCGGCCAGTCTTGGCTGCGATCACCGCGTCATAGCCCTTGTAGTTGGCGTAGGGACCCTCAGGGCCGAAGCCGGTCAGCGAAGCGTAAACCAACTCAGGATGATTGGCGCTCAGACTGGCGTAGTCGATACCCAGCCGCTGGGTGACACCAGGACGAAAGCTCTCAATCACCACGTCAGAGACCTGTGCCAGTTTTTGTGCCTGCTCATGGCCTTCGGGAGTCTTTAAGTCCAGGATGATGCTCTTTTTCCCCCGGTTCCACTGGATGGCACCGGGCGAATCTCTGAATTTGTCATCGGACGGAGATTCAACCTTAATCACTTCGGCGCCGAAGTCGGACATCACCATGGTGGCGATGCCTCCGGGCATCCCTCTAGTGAAGTCCAGAACCGTGATTCCATCAAAGACCTGCGCCATTGTTCCCCTCCTGACTTGGTTTACTGACGGCCAAAAATGAGGCGTGGTGCGGTCATTCTAATCTACGACGACACACTTGGGGGTAATTATCTTTGGCGCAATAATACCGTTTGTAGATGACAGGGTCGAGGGAACTTCGACTTGATATGGGCTTAGTTGGGGCAAAAAATCCGGAAAATTGCTAGAAGCCAATAATCTGGAAGCCAATAATAATGAAGGATACTGATTTGCTGGAGTCTGGTCATGTAGTTGACTCTCAGTTGACCAATGTATAATCATTCGAGCCAACGGCAGCGTCAGTAATTCACTAGATTTGGCAGGATATAACCATCGGTCCGGATACGGTTTGGCCAGGGAAAAATCCAGGTCCGATGTAATTTTTTGGAGACAACTTTAATGACCGAGCAAGAGTTCGTGCAGGTAGCTCAGACTGGAGACCTATCCCCAG
>JAPKDE010000162.1 GCA_028822675.1 Dehalococcoidia bacterium
TAACGCCCTAACTTTGGGGTAGAGCCACCAGGATAGAGAAACCCTGGCTATGGAACCGCCACTGGGTAGCGGCACCGAACGGCCAAGGGGTACCAACAAGTCAGCGTCCTGGCATTCTCGGGACGGTGTATGGGGGGCCAGAACTTGGACCTCATGTCCAGAACGCCCAAGCTCTCTGGACAGTTGAGAAACGTGGGCTGTAACCCCACCAGGCCAGGTGAAGTCATATGGAGAAACCATAGCGATCTTCACGGTGTTACCCCCGCCTTGTCGCTGACGTCCGGTCGCTGCCGTGAGTACTTAGCTCTTTGATGCTTCCTCGGAGATGAAAGCTTCAACCATATCTCGGGCTTGGTCATCCGTGTGCTGGAAGGGGGGCGATTTCATGTAATAAGCGCTGGGTCCTTCAATGGCCCCACCCACTCCACGGTCCATTGCCACTTTGGCGCACCGGATGGCGTCAACTACGACACCGGCGGAGTTGGGGCTGTCCCATACTTCCAACTTGAGTTCCAAGTTTAGAGGAGCCCCGCCAAAGCCGCGTCCCTCCATGCGGATGTAGCACCACTTTCGGTCTTTCAACCAAGGCACGTGGTCGCTGGGGCCAATGTGGACGTCGTCCGGATCCGGTTCCTCGTCCATCTGGGATGTGACAGCGGAGGTCTTGGAAATTTTCTTGGAGATCAGACGCTCTCGTTCCAGCATGTTTAGGAAGTCGGTGTTTCCGCCAAAGTTCAACTGGTAGGTGTTGTCCAGTGTGACGCCTCGGTCTTCAAACAGGCGGGTCAGGACGCGGTGGGTAATGGTTGCGCCCAACTGGGACTTGATGTCGTCACCGACGATGGGCACTCCGCGCTCTTCAAACCGGTTGCGCCAGTACTCTTCTCGTGCCAGGAACACGGGTATGCAGTTCACCATGCCGCAACGGGCATTTAGAATCTGTTCCACGTACCATTTGGTGGCCTGCTCACTGCCTACCGGGAGGTAGTTGATGACTACATCAACTTCTCTCTCCTGCAGGATTCCAGTGATGTCTGCAGTGGAGCCGGGGGCCTTTTTGACAATACCTTCCAGATATTTACCAACGCCGTCGTGGGTCATCCCTCGGTCAACGATCACGCCAGTTGAAGGAACTTCAGCGAACTTAATCGTGTTGTTCGGCGCGGCAAAAATGGCTTCTGACAAGTCTTTGCCGACCTTGTTCTCGTCAATATCAAAAGCCGCTACCACTTCAATGTCTTCAATCCGGTATCCGCCAATGGTGTTGTGCATGACCCCGGAGATTTCTACATCTTCGGGAATCTCCACGTATTTATGGATTCCCTGAACCAGTGATGATGCGCAGTTGCCTACGCCAATGATTGCAACCTTGATTTTCCCCACGGATATGGCTCCTTTTGCCGTTAACATACGCCGGTTAGACAGTGCGTACCAGGCTGCTGCATTTTAGCAATTTGGCCTAGTTGTCACAAGAGAGGCGGTTACGGATTGCGACGCTTATTTACTTGATTCGTACGGCCTTTGGTTTTCTGACAGGTCAGACGCCTGACTATTGATTGGCTTAATAATCGGCGTTTAGAAGAACCTGATTATGCCTGTACGGTCATCATATCGGAACCGCACTCCAATTGTCTCAGGAACGCGACCATCTTGAAGGCGTTCTTTGATGGTTTCTTCTATCTTAGCCGATGCATCTTCCGGGGTTGAGGCGTTGCGAATGACCTCAGCCAGTTCTTCTATGGTCATATTATCAGTTATGCCGTCAGTGGCCAGAAATATCTTATCCCCTGCTGCCGGGGTTACATCGACAACTGCCGGTGCCCCCAGGGTTTCAGATGCGCCAATGGCTCTGGCGACTCCAACATGAAGGAAACCGCCAGCATTCCCAGAAAGTTTTTGGTGACCGCCTTTGTTAATCAAGAAGACCGGGCTGTCACCGGCGGAGACGACCTGGATGGTTTCACCTCGGCCCAGCACTGCGGAGACCGTGGTCAGCAGGAATCGGCCTGATCCCACACTGAAAAAATCTGCGTTCATCTCAGTTAGAAGCGCAACTATGTCTTCTGAATTGTTCAGGGTCCCGGCGTCCAAGGCATCCCTTAATTCATTGCTGGCCTGTTCTCCACCGTGTCCGGTGACTCCGTCTAATACCACGTCCAAAAACTCATCGCTTCCCAAGTCTTTGGTGAGAAAGCTGTCTTCTCCGTGGGCTGAATTGTCCTGCATTGTGATGACTTTGCTTGCCAACATTACGGCCAAACCTCGGATTATTTTATTGGATTAATCTTGGGACTAGTTCCCATAATAAATTTCTGAACTTAACTTTGCTAGGTTAACTCGGCTAACTAATATATGCGCTTGATCGTATCTGCGTTATCAGCCCAAGTAGTCAGACATTTCTGTGTCGGGGTCAAACAAGAACGCCCGCCAATAATCTTCTTTCAGCCAGAGAGCTGATTCCTGCCAGGTATTAACTGCATCGGCAGCGTTGCTCACCAAGGCGTTCCTCGCATCCAGTTGGTCCAAGTATTCTGTCAGGTCGAAGCGAAACTGTGCGTAGTCAGTGTAGCCTCGGCCTCTGATCTTATCCAGAATAATTGACCCGGATTGCACAACCGGCTCCGGGCATTGGGATAACTCACGCGCCATTTCGTCCAGTTCTTGTTCTATGTTCACTATGGGACGAATACCCCTTGGGTCGCGGTAGCCCTTCGAATCGTCCGGCGGCTCCTCCGGGGTGGTATAGAACTTTATTATCTCTAAACATACGTCATTGATGTCAAATGGAGGCCGACCTCTGGGCGCTTCTCCGTCCAGTTTGACCAGTGCTCCGGCGTCAATCATTGTGATCTGTCCGGGACCGGGCTGGTAGAAGATGTTCTGAGGCCGCAGATCCAAGATGATGTAACCCGCTTTTAGGTAGACCTCTTCCAAGTCCAGTATCTGATTGTGTATTGGGTGGGCCGGAACCGAACTGGGTTTGACTAGAGGAAACAACGGAAACAGGTTTTGGCCAACGCCAATGGGCACACCTTTGAACTTGGACATCATATCGCCCAACAGGGGAATGCCAGTTGCCCGCTCTTCCACTAGCACCTGGTATTCCGCGTTTAGCTCGTCACCGAAGAATGAGTCATGGTTACCCTTGTCGGTGTAGCCAAGTATGGGTGAAATCAGGTTGGTTGAGAACCCTATTTCAACGTATGCCTGCAGAATCTTCTCTGTTCGGGCCTCAATGGCTTCGTGTTGGTTTCGGCTGATAGCCTGGGGCACAGGTCGTTTGATGGCCACCTGCTGGCCGGTCTCCCGGTCGGTAGCTGCCTTCACTTCATAGTCGGCACCGGTGCCAAGTCTGCCGGTGATTTCATACCGGCTTAGGTCAACCTTCTCCAAGAATGCTGCTCCAGATGAGTTTAGCCAAATGAGTTTAGTTTGAAGCGGACTTGCCAGGGCTATTTAGAGTGGGTCGTTTACCCTACTTAATCGCCGCCCTGAATAGGCCTTATTTGAGTCTAAATAACCCAGGTTGCAGGCCGACTGGATAGTACCCCTTGGCCTGAGAAAATGCAACAGTTGCCCGAGGCTAACCTCGAGCCTGGACTAAGCCCTGAGACAGCCTGGCTGTTGGGTGATTAATCTGGCGTGCCAGAGGGGTTTGGCGCGCGGTACAGCAGGGTAACCCATTCATCCTGCGGCCACTCACTGACCAGCGCGAAACCGAGAGGCTCCACGGCATCGGCCACATCCTGTTTCTGGGTTTCCAGCAGGCCGGAGGCAATGAACAGTGCGCCCGGTTTTAAGGCTGTGAGTATGAACGGGCAGCGGTCAACCACGCCCCTGGCAGATATATTGGCCACGGCCAGGTCGAAATCGGCCTCCGGAGCGGTTGGGTGGGGCACTGAACCCTGACCCAACCGGACTTGCTTGGTGATTCCAGCCCGCCGGAAGTTTCTGCGGGCGGCGGACACCGCTTGGGTGTCGATGTCCAGCGCAGTAACCAGCTTGGCACCCAGTTTCATGGCCGCCATGGTCAAGATGCCGGAGCCGGTGCCCAGATCCAGCACGGTCATGCCCGGGGTGATGTGCTGCTCCATGGCCTGCAAGCAGGTGTCTGTTGTGGGGTGGTAGCCGGTGCCAAAGGCGATGCCGGGATCAAGTTCAATAACAATGTCGTCTGGCTCTGGTTCCAATTCCAGCCAGGTGGGTTTGATCACCAGGTTCTTGCCGATGCGCAAAATCCGGAAATGAGATTTCCACGTATTTTGCCAGTCCTCATCATCAGCCAATTCACGAATCTGTAATTCGCCGATGGGTTCAATGGAGGCTACCAATCTGATGCCAACGTCGATGCGGGCCATGCGCTGTCTGGACCCGGACGTTATATAGGTACGGAGCAATACCTGGCCCTTGCCGGCCAGCTCTGTGCTCAGCCCTTTTCCGTAGCGGCCAAACAGATATGAGATTGGTTCGACGAACTCATGGGGAACGGTGATACTTAACTCTTGCCAGGCCACGGGCTCTCCTCATTGCAGGGCATCCAGATTATTGGACATCAAGTAAAAAGACCTGTAGGACCAGCGGTCCCCAGGTCTTTTATTTCTGTCTTGGTTACTGGGTAATGATTACTGGGTCTTGGTACCTGGTCCATCGTACCTGAAGAAATCCTAGGGCAGAAATTTCAGATTTTATTCGCACTGAGTCGATGCGCAAGGCGATTAAATTAGTTTTTCTTTGATCTTGTCAAAGAGTCCCTTGTCTTCTTCGGAACCATCGTCGTTGCGAGATTTGCCGTTGGAATCGGCAAATGATTCGGCCAACTCCTGTAGCAATTCCTGTTGGCGGTCGTTCAGGGATGCAGGGACTCTCACATTTACCGTTACTCGCAGGTCGCCCCGGCGGTTGCCGTGCAGATGAGGAACGCCCTTGCCCTTGATTCGGAACTCCGAACCGGGCTGGGTCCCCTTGGGCAGTTTCAGGTCTTCATCGTCGCCGTCCAGCGTGGGGATGGCCTTGTTCGCGCCCAGAGCGGCCTCTGCAATGTTGATGGGCAGGTCATAGACGAGATCAGAGCCGTCACGGTCAAAGAACTGGTGTTCTTGAACGTCGAGGTACACATAAAGGTTGCCGGTGCCGCCGCCTTCATTGCCCACGTCTCCCTCGCCGCTGAGTCGCACTTGCATGCCACCTTCAACGCCGGCGGGTATGGACACTGAAATCTTGCGGGTCTTGCGTTCTTTGCCACCGCCCCTGCAATTGGCGCACGGTGTTTTGATGATCTTGCCGCGTCCTTGGCAACTGGTGCAGGCAGTTACCTGGGTGAACTGCCCAAATACGCTGCGCTGGGCGCGGCGTACTTGGCCGTGTCCCTTACAGGTGTTACACGTATCAAGGGGCGTTCCGGGTTCGTTTCCAGCCCCGTCGCAGACGCCGCAGTCCTCAAGTCGGGTTAGTTCAAGCTCTCGATCGACGCCAAAGACCGACTCTTCAAATGCGAGTACAACCCGGTGCTGTAGGTCGGCGCCGCGCTGTGCCTGACTCCGACCGGAACGGTCACCAAAGAACGAGTCGAATATGTCGCCAAAGCCACCAAAACCTTCAAAGCCGTCAAAGGGCTGTCCGGAACTGCCGTTGCCGCCCGCACCGGTTTTCCCGAATTGGTCGTATTGAGCCCTTTTATTCTGGTCAGAAAGGACCTGGTACGCTTCGTTGATTTCCTTGAATTTCTCTTCTGCGTCGGGGCTTTTGTTGCGGTCGGGGTGGAACTCCATGGCCTTCTTACGGAAAGCCTTGCGGATGTCCTCCTCGCCCACGCCTTTAGAAACGCCGAGGATGTCGTAATAATCCGTGTTAGCCATTTACGAACACCGTTGTGTTCTGTTCTCCAAACTGGATATAGATAAGGGATCAGATGATTGGAAGTGCAAAAGAAGTATCTGCATAT
>JAPKDE010000163.1 GCA_028822675.1 Dehalococcoidia bacterium
CAGTTGGCGCCTTTTTTGTTGACTTAATCGAACTGTGGTACAAATCCGTCATAAATCGAAGCCTCAGCACGTTAATATTATTAACAAAGCAGCCTCAGTTTAAGAGGCTAATCCAACTCACCCTTGTCGATTTATTGAAAAAGCCTAAGACGTTCCATTTCAGCAATACCCAAACAAATGTACACACATCTAATCTTTTTCCCTCTGACTTTCCAAGGAAATCAATTCCACAACAACCCTCAAAGTCAAGAATTAGACCTGTTTCAACAAAGTCAACAGTTATATTTATCGCTAATCCGATAAATAATCTAAGGTGGGAACCCGTGAAGTCGTTGCCCAGTATAGGGTACACATCGGGGTAACGCTTACCCCGCAAAGCCCTCTACGGTACCTCGCGACCGCCTTTGGTTGCCAGGACTTACCAGGGTGTCGCTTGTCACTCGGTTTCCATCATAGGAGGCGGACCGACGCAAGGTTACACCAGATTCACAAACGCTTCGTAACTTCAGCTAATGATCAGAGCACACGTTTTTGGAAGAGTACATAGGTATCGCAAAGTCTTCTGTTGTACGTGCAGATAGAATCGCCGCTGAAGATGCCATTGCCCGTTGAAACGTCTATAACGTGTCTTCCATAACTGGACTGTGCCTTAACGACAACATTTGGCCAGCGGGACCCAACATCAATCCCTGGGACAATTTCATCAAGCAAGGCGACCTACGGCAGATCAACGGGTTTGAGTACATCACTCCTCGCTAGCACCCAACGATCATCGCAGTCCTTCTTGTAGGACAATGGATTTCAATAAAAGGAGGGCCAACCAAATGGTTGGCCCTCCTTTTATTTTCCGTGCCAATATACCAGCCGATCTATCAGACGGTAATAAAGAATCTTCTGACTTAAACGGTCAGTGGGAGAGAAACTGGCAATCTTAGAAGATAATCGTCGTTTACCAGCATCGAACTACGGATTCAACCGTAATCTGTCCAAACAACCTACATCAGTCTGAGTATCTTCCCTACTCAACCGGTTTTTTAATACCCGTCAAACAGAATATTAATACGATTTGTTATTACTAATTTCGTATTGACATGCACACACCGTTAGTTTATATCTATTCCCTATTATCAGTAATTCGGTTATTTACATATTCTATCTGTGTTTTCGTCATGGATAGAAGGTAAACCGGACCGATTATTATCTTGGTAATTAGTTTCCGGGCTCTACAGCCGGATTAACAATCTCTTACGAGGGTCAAAATAATTTTCAAGCTTTAGGGCTAATTAGCTTCAGAGCTTGAAAGATATCCAATTGTCATATCCCCATACTTTATTGGAGGTTTGTCCATCTTGAATCACCGGTTAAAGAATCCCAAATTAATGATCCTAGGACCCTTGGTTCTCCTGTTGGCAGCCATATTGGCCTGCGGTTCCTCAGCGACCGCAACGCCAATACCGCCAACAGGTGATACGGCAGCCGCGCCAACTGCCGTACCGTCTTCTGGAGCTACGTCTGCTCCATCGGCGACTGCAGTGCCCACCAAAGCACCTGAGGTGATGGCCAAACCTTCCGGCACCATCAACGTTGGCCAAAAAGAATTGGGCCCCTACTTCGGTAGCCCCAAGTTGTCCGGAAACCCTCAGATTTTCCTGAACAACGCAGCGCCGATTACTGAGACCCTTGGCATGTATGGGTTTGACAGCAACGCAGTCGAACCGATGCTGGCCGAAGGCTGGGACATCTCACCCGACGGTCAGGTATGGACCTATCACATCCGCAAGGGTGTTGAGTTCCATAAAGGCTTTGGTGAGATGACCGTTGAAGACGTGGTATTCTCCTTTGACCAACTTGCCAACAGTGAAAAACACGCCCGAGCATCAAACGCAAAGAAAATTTTCTTTGCCGATAGCGGCAACCAATCAACGCCAGATGATTACACCTGGGTGGTCGACACCGGCAGTCCCTTCTCAGATGTACCAATCTTTGAACTGATTGGTACTCCAAGGGCTGTTATCGCTTGGATTGTGAGCAAGAAGCAATTTGACCAAGAAGGCGAAGAAGAGGCTAACCGAAACACCGCAGCCACCGGTCCCTGGGAGATCGATGAATGGAAGACCGGTGAGTTCTGGAAAATGAAAGCCGTGGAAAACCATTGGCGTCAAACACCCTACTTTGCCGAGTTGGTGGAATGGGAGATCCCAGAAGAATCTGCCAGGGTAGCCGGTTTCAAAACCGGTAACTTGGATACCTTTGTGATGGCTCTAGACTCCATATCTGAAGTAGAGACCGTAGACGGTGCCAGGCTTATGCAGGTGCCGGATGCCGGTCAAGCTGGCCTAAACATCTATGGTCAAACCTATGTCCCCGCTCGTGATGGCGGAGGAGAGTCTTGGCCGAACTACAACACCGATCTGCCTTGGGTGTCTCCAAACAGCGACCCAAGCTCGGCAGAATGGGAAGTTGCTCGCAAGGTCAGGGAAGCACTCTCCATCTCCATTGACCGTCAGGCCATCGTTGACGAGTTGTTGCTTGGATTCGGTCACCCTCTAGCCCTCAGAGACTGGGGCGGTCCCGACGAAAAGCGGTTGCCAGATGACATGGTCTGGGACTTTGACCCCGCGCGGGCTAAGAGTCTATTGGCCGATGCCGGATACCCCGACGGTTTCAACGTGACGCTGTCTCCTGCACTGCGCGGCGCTCCTTCAGAAGTGGAAGCCTGCGAGGCGATTGCGCAGTACTGGGATGACATTGGCCTGAACGTAACCTTCCAAAACGTGCCCTACGGAACAATACGGCCCACATTTGTAGCTCGTACCTACGAAGGAATATCCTGCCACTCGGTTTCCATCCGTTTGGCCCCGGTACAGGGATACGCAAACTACCTGAACGACTCAGTGTTCAGTTACGGCACAGAGCACCCGTACCTAGAAGAGAAGATCCCGGTGGTGCAGGGCACAACCAACCGGATAGCTCGTGAGGCCTTGGAGCTAGAAATAGCCCTGTGGCAGTTCGACAACGTCTTCGGTGAGACCGGCTTGTACGTCTTTGACAACGTCTGGCCGATCGGCCCGAAACTTCTCCCATGGGACGGATTCGTCAAACAGGGCGACCTTCGACAGATCAATGGTTACGAGTACATCAAGCCTCGATAACATCATTTGATCACCGTAGTCTTAGCCAAAAAGCGCTACGGCGTCTTGGTACAACAACAAACAGCAACACAAAAGAGGAGTCAACCGCTGAGGTTGGCTCCTCTTTATATGGGCATCAAATAAACAACAGGACATAGCATTTGACATTCGAATAATGCCAGTCAGTGCGTGAGACGGCGTTTAATTGGCAAAATGTGGAGGGCTAACGAAATGACACGCCAACAAACATAGAGGCCCTAAGATATGGCTTCTAGGCCCGGCATTGACCCTGCTCCAACCCAATCAGAGCTCTTCTCTTAATATTGGCTTGTTTATCCCTTAAAACCTTGCTGTAATCTCAGCTTCATCCACGCTCTAGTCGATAACTTTTTGTACGTGGGTTCCACCTATTGACTTGCTAAAGCCGATAGTATATATCTTACTAACAATTCGGGAGGTAGGCACACGCAGACCTCTCTATATCCATGCAAGAAACCCCTGCTCAGGAATATCCCGCCATTTTATTCGGCATGTACAACCGGAGAGCATCGGCGGGGCGGAAAATTAAGAAGGGTTCAAATACCGCCCGTCAAATGCAGGGCGACTGGCAAGTGCCAGGGGCATTGAATCCAATGGATTGATCCGGTTAGCGCTGCAAAGCGTATATAACCCAAGGGGTTCCCAACTAGGTGCAACCAACGTTCGAAAAGAATTCTTGGGAAAAGACTTCGCCTTTCCTAATTCCCCTCGGACGATCTATTGCAGGGGTTGTCGTGGGTGTAGTGCTAAGCATGATTGGCATAGCACTCGCCTGGTCGCTATATGTATTCTTCGGTGGATCATCGATTGATTTATGGCGGGCGTCACTGTACTTTGCCGCTGGAGGCGGAGCAGGGACAGCCGCCTTCGTAGCTTGGCTTCACTTGGATCGTGAAAACGGTTGGGTCCTAGCACTTACGGCAATAGTAGTAATGGGAGCCGGAATGATTGGCGCCTGGGGCGGATACGAATACGGCGCGGCGCAAGAGATAGAATGTTGCGCAATGCCAACCGTGTCCCCAGTTTACTACACAGCGCTAGGATCGGCAGTCATAGCAAACGTCGCAGGCGTCGCTTTTGCGGCAGGCCGGGCGATATGGACCAGAAAAAGGCAAACCCAAATCCACAACGCAGTGAACTGACGGTAAGAGAGAGAATGCAGAAATACCTGGTACGCCGGTTCCTCCTCGCCTTGGTAACCCTACTCTCGGTCTCTTTGATTATTTTCATAATGAGCCGGGTTTCAGGGGATCCTAGACACATCTACCTGGACGATTATTCAACTCAGGAAGACTGGGATCGCATGGGTGAGGTTCTGGGCTTGGACAAGCCTTACTACGAGCAATATGGAATCTTCTTGAAGGGCGCCGTAAGAGGCGACTTTGGAGAATCTGTCCGGGAAGCTCGCCCTGTAACGGAAGTTGTTATTGAACGGGCGCCCGCAACACTGTTGCTGGGTGCAGTAGCGTTCAGTTTCTCGATATTAATTGGGGTGCCGCTGGGAATATTATCAGCGGTCAAACGCGGCACCATGATGGACAACTTCGGTAAATTTATCGCTTTGATAGGTCAGTCTGCTCCGCCGTTCTGGTTGGGCATCATGCTGATGTTCTTCTTTGCGGTGAAGTTGGGAATGGTCCCACCATACGGAAAGCAAGACTGGAATAGCATAATTCTGCCTGCCGTAACTTTGGGGTGGTACTACGCCGCCGCTAACCTACGGCTGGTACGGTCTGCGATGCTGGACGTGCTGGACTCGGAGTACATCAAATTGGCGCGAGCCAAGGGTGTGAACTCCCGGACCATCATCATGAAGCACGCGTTCCGGAACGCGCTGATTCCACCACTAACGTTTGCCGGCGTAACCATCGGAGCCTTGGTAACTGGTTCATTGGTTGTAGAAACGGTGTTCGCATGGCCTGGTCTGGGCCGGTTGGCTATTGAGGCATTGTTTGCCTTCGATTACCCGTTGCTCCAAGGTGTGGTCATCACATTCACGCTGTTATACGTCACAGCGGCATTCATCGTGGACGTGCTCTACGCTTACGTAGACCCACGAATTCGGTTCGCTTAAAGAATTAGGAGCAAATAATGGCAGCAGATCTTAGCGGAATTTTAGTTGCCCCTCCCACAGCTAAGGAAAAAGCCGCCGGAATCTATAAAAAGATTAAACGGTTACCTTTGATTCCGGTATTCCTACTTAGTTTGGTGGTCATCGCCGGAGTATTCGCCCCGATTCTGGCTCCTCACGATCCAGAGAAAGGTGATTTAAGAGATCGAAACATCCCCCCAGCTTGGTCGGGTGGTGAAAAGAACGTCAAGATTGTCGTTGAACGGATGTCAATTAACGAACGCACAACTAGCGTTACGTTGAGCGATGCCCTGAAGGTCAATCCTAACGTTCAAGTTGGAGACGAGCTCGAGGTCTTCATTCGTCCGGAAGGCAGCACCAAGTTCCTATTGGGAACAGACCATCTAGGTAGAGACGTTCTATCCAGGGTGATTTACGGTGCCAGAATCTCGCTGATAGTGTCCATCGTCACATTGGCGGTTGGAGGTTCTATCGGCGTCACTATGGGCCTGGCGGCGGGCTGGTATGGTGGCATTGTGGACGAAGTCTTAATGCGGCTCGTAGACATTAAATTAGCCATACCTTTGATTCTCATTGCCCTTGTGTTGGTAATAACGCTGGGTCAATCGTTATGGATCATCGTTACCGTGCTCTGCTTATTTATTTGGCCAAGGTTTGCCCGCCAAGTGCGCGG
>JAPKDE010000164.1 GCA_028822675.1 Dehalococcoidia bacterium
ATTACACAGAGTATGCGATTGAGGAGTTCCTAGTTAGGGACGAACCTTACTACCGGCCTATTGGCGATGAGATTGAGTTATTTACCGCCGCCTACCGCCAGCACATCCCGGTCTTGTTGAAGGGACCGACAGGGTGCGGCAAGACTAGGTTTGTGGAATACATGGCCTGGCAATTAGGACGCCCTTTAGCCGTCGTCAAAGAAGATGGCGACGAATCCACCGAACTGAAAGAGGGTGAGATTCGTGTACCGCTGGTCACAATCGCCTGCCACGAAGACTTGACCGCCAGCGACTTGGTTGGTCGTTATCTGCTGGATGCCAACGGCACCCGTTGGATCGACGGTCCCATGACCCGTGCAGTCAAAGCCGGCGCCATCCTCTACCTTGATGAGGTTGTGGAGGCACGGAAAGACACCACAGTGTTGATTCACCCGCTAACCGACCACCGCCGTATCCTCCCGATTGAGAAGACTGGTTCAATCATTGAGGCCGACGATCGGTTCTTGCTTTGTGTTTCCTACAACCCTGGTTACCAGAGCGCCCTGAAGGATTTGAAGCACAGTACCCGCCAACGGTTCATCTCGATTGAGTTCTACTACCCGCCGGCCGACATCGAGACTGAGATCATCCAGCGTGAGAGCGGATGCTCCAAGGAACATGCAGATGCTCTAGCCAAGCTTGGCGAAAAGATTCGTAACCTGGAAGAGCACGGTCTACAGGAAGGTGCCAGCACCCGCCTGTTGATTTACGCCGGGCGTTTGATGTCTGAGGGGATTCCCCCCCGCCGCGCTGCCCAGGTTGCCATTGTCTGGACGCTGACCGACGATCCAGAACTGCAACGCAGTCTCGAGGAAGTCGCGTCCTCCATTTTCGAGTAGAGGACTAAATGGGTCTAACTCCGCCGGAGCTTATAAAACAGGCGTTGGCGAAGCATGTCGCAGAGCGGGTGGACGGCACCGGTATGATGCCTGCGTCCGTCATGATTCTCCTCTACTTCAAGGATGGAGAATACTGTATCCTATTGAATAAGCGCTCCGAAGAAGTTGAGCACCACAAGGGTGAGATTTCCTTCCCTGGTGGAGCCAGGGACCTCGAAGACCGCGATTCATTGGAGACTGCTCTCCGTGAGACCGAAGAAGAGATGGGAATCAAGCGGGAAGACATAACTGTCCTCGGTGAAATGGACGAGATTGTCACTCGCAGCAATTTTCAGGTTTCAGTGTTTACCGGCACGATAGAATACCCCTATAAGTTCACCCCCAGCGCCATTGAGATCGCCGAGGTCTTGGAATTTCCGGTTTCTGCACTGCTTGATCCGGCCAACCGCCGGGTTGAAACGCGTTGGGACAATGGGAAGACTGTGACCTCGTACTCCTACGTCCATGAAGAACATGTCGTCTTCGGGGCGACAGCCAGAATCCTCCAGAGTTGCATCGAAATCCTCGATGACAAACTGGAAAGCGAGGGACACCAAGTTGACTAGTGGTCCTATTTCCGAGATTGAGGCCGAACTGGCTAAGCTGCCACCCGCAGTGCTTGAAGCCTATCGCCAGGCCAACGACGCAGTAAAAGAGTCCTTTGGTGAAGAGGAAATTGGTCTTTGGGCCAAAGAAGGACTGACCATCGGCACCCAGACGGTTCGCTCCTGGGAGTCGGCCATTGAGTATTACCAGGTCAGTCCTGAGGTCAGTAAATTTCTGTCCTTCCCATCGTTCATGCAATGGGCAAGGTGCGGCACGTATCTGGCTCAGGATTCACCCACGCTGGCGGTTTCTTTCTTCAAATCCAGCGTTTCAATAGTCCCCAATCTGCGCCCCCAGTACATCCCGCGTTGGGCTGGTCTGGGACGCAGTCTTTACAAGGGTACTTGGAAGTCCAGCACCCTGGCCGCCAAGTTCTTTGAGGTCAGCCCTGATCTGGTTCGTAACCTGCCGTTCTGGGACGTGGAAGTCTTTGCTTCTCTGATTGAAGCTTTGTCTTACAAGTCCTATGACGTTGCTGGCGAGTGTCTGGTCTTGGGTCGCGACGTTCTACCCGCCATGGGCCGCGAACGTGAGCCGTTCTTGGCCATGTCCCGTGCGCTCATTGACACCAGCTGGCGGGAAGTTAAAACCTGCCTGGAACTGGTTCCAAGAGCGCTACAACTGGTGGACGAGAGCCAGACCGGCCGATTCCTGAAACTGGGCGAGCGACTGGCCAAGGTTGGACTACGGGATACCTCACGGTTCCTGTCGGACGGCACTCAGGCCCTCAGCAAGGTCCCTCAGGGCTCCCAGGGCTACATTCTGGATCTGTGCGACGCCTTGGTAGTGCTTACACCGGATGCAGTTCCTCCCTTCCTTAGAAGCCTGGACGATGTCCTAAACCGCATCACAGTCAGCCAGTTGGACACCTGGTTCCAACACGGGGCAAAACTGCTTCAAGACAACCCTGAGAGCGGTATCGCCTTCTTCAAGATAGAGTCCAATACCTCAGAGTCGATGCTGGAGACCTTGTCATCGAGCTTGGAGTTGGAACGGGTAAAGGGAATTTTACGCCTGTATTGCCGCGCCCTTGCCGGTACTGGTCTGGAGATATTTGACACCGGGGAACTGGTAGGACGGAACATTGGCTGGGTGGACGAAGATATGGCGTCCACTGACGGCACCAAGGTGTTCCTGCCGCCGGTGGTAGACCACTACCCCAACAAGCAAGACAACTTCTCCTGGTTCAAGGTGGTATCAACTCACCAAGTGGCTCACCTGGAGTTTGGCAGCTTCGATTACGAATTTGAAAAGCCGGCTACCCAGTTTGAAGATCTCCGCCATGAGTTGGAAGAAAAGATGCTTGAGCGCAAGAAAGCGGAGCGGGCAGCAGCCCAAGCCGCTTATGAAATGGGCGCTCAGCAGCTCGCGTCCGCAAATGAGGTCGACGCCGATATGTCTGCCGGGTTTGAAGACCCCAATGACATGAGTAGTGTGCGCACCTTCACCGACATTGGTCGGTACCTAGAGATCTTTGAGAACGCCCGACTGGGCTTTGACATATTCACGGTCTTGGAAGACTGCCGTCTGGACTACCGAATTAAGGTGGAATACCCCGGCATTAAATCGGCGTCCTCCAGGGTTCAAAACGAGACCTTGGGAAAACGCCCTCGTATAGAAGACATGCCGCTACAGCAGGGTCTGGTTGAGCTCTTGATTCACATGAGCTTGGACCAGTTCCAAGACCTGCCCGTGGCTAAAGATTACAAAGAAGCAGCTGAGATGCTTTCCAGCATCCTGCATCAACTCCGCAACTCTGAAGCCAATGTGGAAGACACCGCAGAAGCTACTCTAAGGGCCTACGAGGTCATCTCCCGTGTTCCCAATGAACAGGAAGAAGAGGAAGAGTTTGAAGAGCAAGACCTGGAAGAACCGGGCGACTTCTCAGAAGAGGAATACCAGTCGCTGGTTGACCAGTTGCAGGCCGGGATGGAAGGCTCATCCGACGGTGGCGACGGAGAATCGTACGAGTCTCCAGACCCCGTGGATTACCGAGGCGACTTCAAGCCTGAGATGGTCCAGTTGATGACCAAGTTGCAGGCTGATGATGGTGAAGAGGGTGAGGCCCAACCTATGACCCAGGAGATGCTGGAGCAACTGCTTCAGGAGAGCCCGGAGATGGAGTTGGATGCCGAGCAGGGCGATGTGGACAGTGACATGGCCCAGTTTGCCCAGAACATCATGAAGGAAGCCGGCACTCCGCCGCCCAACTCCCAACCGGGAGAGGGTTACGGACCGCTGCTGAATGACGACGAGGCTGGCGGAGAACTCGAAGCCAGGGAACCTGAGACCTACGTCTACGACGAATGGGACTTCAGGGCCAATGACTACAAACCCCGCTGGTGCATCGTAAAAGAAAAAACAGTGGAAGAGGGCGACGCCGCCTTCTACCAGGAGTCGCTGAAAACCTATTCAGCACTGGCGAACCACATTCGCCGTCAGTTTGAGCTGATCATGCCGGAGACCATGCGTAAGACCTACCGGTTGGTCGATGGCGAAGACATCGACTTGAATGCGGCTATCGAAGCGTGGGCTGACCTACGGATGGGAGTCCCACCCGACGAGAAGATTTACTGGCACCGCAACCGGAACGAACGGGAAGTTGCCGTGGTCTTCCTCTTGGACATGAGCGCTTCCACCGCTGAGGCCATCGACGAGGGCCGCCAAACGGTGGATGACCGTGACGCACCGGACGACCCGGTGGAGTACATGGTCTGGCTGCGCCGCCGCCGCGAAGGCCTGGTGCGCCGCAACTACAAGCGGATTATCGACCTGGAGAAAGAAGGCACAACGCTGCTGATTAACGCTCTAGAGTCCATCGGTGACACCTATGGTATCTACGGCTTCTCTGGCTACGGCCGGGAGAACGTGGAGTTCTATGTCATCAAGGACATCGAAGAAGCGTTCAGCGATAAGGTGAAGCGCCGGATCGACAAGATCACGCCGTTGCATGCCACCCGTATGGGAGCTGCTATACGGCACGCGGCAACCAAGCTGGACAAGCAGCAAGCCAAGACTAAGATCATGTTCCTGATCAGCGACGGCCGACCCCAAGACCGGGGTTACAGCCGTGAGGGCGTAGAGAAGGAATACGCGGTCCATGACACACATATGGCGCTGGTGGAAGCCAAGCGCAAGGATATCATCCCGTTCTGTCTCACAGTGGACAAGGCGGGGCATGATTACCTCAAGAGTATGTGCGGGGATATGGGCTACGAGGTCCTAGCTGACATCTGGTCGCTGCCGGAGCGCCTACCGATGCTATATCGGCAGCTCACTGCCAACAACCGGGCGTAGGGACTCAACCAACCTAAGAGTTGAAAGAAGAGGGCCGCTGTTTACAGCGGCCCTCTTCTTTTTGGCTACGCGCTTTGCTTGATTTTGTTGCCCACCTAAAGGACTGAGCTCATTCTGCATACCGGCGAATCCACAATTGGCCTTCGTAGGAATTACGGGTGGCGCTCCCACTGTGCCGCCTGTTGGTGTGAGCTGCCCCGATACCGCTCGTTAGTCATTCCAGCCTGCGCTGGAATCTGGATTGTTTGCGATGGTCATGCCACCTTAAGTCGAGGTATTCTGGATTCCAGCCTTCGCTGGAATGACGTGGGGCGGCGGGGTGGAATTTAATGAAACCGAGCATTTAAATCAACTCGCTCATGGTGAGCCCGTCGAACCATGTTGCTTGCCTCGGCAATGTTTCAACATGCAATCCTTCGACAGGCTCAGGACGAACAGGGGTGGGGTAATACCTGCGTCCAACCGTCATTCCTGCGAAGGCAGTAATCCACTCGGCAAACTAGGATGAAGGGGACTATTCGGGGTTGTTCAGGAGCATCGGTAGGCGCGTGTTTCTAACCCGCCACGCTCCGGGTTAGCCAATTCTGTCCTGGAAATCGCGTTGAATTTCACGCGATTGGCGTTCTTGCTGGGCACGAATGAGGGCGTTTAGAGCAGAGTTGATCCGCAGGGAGAGCCAGAGCGGTTCCTGCGGGTGGGTCTAGCTGATCTCTTCAATCAAACGGCGCAGTTCAATCAGCGCTTGATTGGGAACTCGGCGTTTGATGGTCACCTGCCGGGGAGGTAGCCGCATTTCCATCTCGCGGGTTTTTTCTCCGTTGGTCACAGCGATGTAGGCTAAGCCCAATGGTTTGCCCTCAAATTCGCCGGGGCCGGGCACTCCGGTGACGGCCAAGCCCAAGTCGGCGTTGAGGTGGCGGCGTACTGTCTCCGCCATGGTGTTGGCCGTTTGTTGGCTCACCACTTCGTGTTGATCCAAGTCGGCTGAGGGAACTCCGCTGGCGCTGAGGGCTGAGCTGTCATAGGCGACGATGCCGCCTTTGAAGTAGCTGCTGCTGTTGGAGACGTTGGTGATGGCGTTGGT
>JAPKDE010000165.1 GCA_028822675.1 Dehalococcoidia bacterium
TGACTTGGTCAACCAGGGTTGAGGTTGAAGTGCACGGCAAGCCTTCCAGTGACCGCAATTCCAGCCGGACCACGCTTCCAGGGAACGACCCAGCGATGATGGTAACCAACATCAAGGCCTTCCAAGACGCCGGGGTTGATCACATAGTGCTGGCCCTAAACTCGGGAGATGTCTCCGCCCTAAAACGCCTGATGGAAACCATCTCCGCCGAGGTCCTACCAGAGTTTAAGTAGGGGGCAAAGTTCCATATCAGCCAAAGCTAACAGCTAGCTGAATTTGGGAGATATTCCGCCTTTTGAATCGCTACAGCTGATAGCGGGTTATATCTAACGCGGCATGGAATATACCGAGTACGTTGATATCCCCATTGTCATCAGCCAGATATGCTATGCGGTAATGCCCATATAGCAATATTCGAATATTCCGGGTGGAAGGGCTGTATCGATAGCCAATTTCCGGGAACTCAAGATGCCCTTGAGTTCGGTCAAATATTCCTTGAAGAATCCGGGAGGCAGCGGAAGCATCGTCCGTGACGATGTAATTGTAGATGTCTTCCAGCCAACGTAAGGATTCTTCGGTCCATTTTATTTCTGCTATGAACGGATGCGCCGTGCCATATCTTCATTCGAAATAGTGCGCCCTGCGTCAGCATTCGCTAAACCCCGTTCCACCATCACATGAAACGCTAATTCGCGCACTATTTCTTCAGGTAAACTGTCCTCGGGCTGAGATTGCACTATTCGAGTGATGTCATCCTTGGCCGTTGACATGTCTCGCCTCCGCGCGTTCCTCGATTAAATCCTATTACGAATATTATACTTTGCCGTCAATTCGCGATTCCAACTACTGTTCCCCCTAACCGTCGCTCTCTGCCTCTACTGGCACTGGCGGTTTGGTTGGCGCTCGGGTTGATAGGAGCAGGGCAATGGTTGCGGCACCCACTATTGCCAGGACTATGAAGGCGTCTCGGTAGCTGCCGGTCACATCGTAGACGATGCCGGAGAATAGCCCGCCGATTGCCTGGCCCAGCGAGACAAGTGGCTCGGTCACGCCCCGGATGGTGCTGAGCGAACCACGGCCAAAGTAGTTGGCGTAGGCCACCACCGGCACCACCAATATCCCGCCCACGGCAGTCCCAAATATCGCAGCTACAGCTAAGGCTTCAACCGCAGTGTCAGCCATGGTAAACAGCACCAAAGCCCCAGACATCATCAGGGCGACACCGGCGTAGGTATAGCGCACGGGCACTCGGTCGACCACCCAACCCCAAAACAGACTGCCAAGACCAGTGAATACAGCGTTCATGCTGATTGAAGCAGCGGAAACACCCACACCGAGCCCTTGGTCCAAGAAGAAGGCTGCCTGATGAATGTTGGTGCCAGACTGCAACAGATATAGAGAGCCGGTGGATATGGCCAGGAGCCACAGAGTGGGAGTGCGCATCGCCTCCCGGAGCGTCCAGCTCACCTCTTCAGTAGCCGCCGTTGCAGTTTCGCCATCTTTTAGTTGGTCTGGTTCGTCGCCGTCGGGCAGGAGATCCACAGATTCAGGACTCTGCCGAACCAGTATGGAGACCGGGCCCAAAGCCAGCACAAAGACCAACACGCCCATCACGGTCCAAGCGTCCTGCCAGCCACGATAGCTGATCACCACACCGGCCAAAAGGGGAAAGGTAATCATGCCCAGCGAATGGGACATGAACAAGATTCCAGTGGCCCGGCCTCGTTTCTTGACGAACCATCGGGACACAATGACTGAACATCCGATGTTCATTGGGCTGGCAAATATGACGCGCCCCGCTCCGTAAGCCAGGTAGAATGCTACTGGCGCTGTGGCCCAAGCCAGCGACATAGTGGTGAAACCCAGAGCGATTACGCTGACGGTTAGTATCACCCTGGCACCGTACCGGTCCAGCGCCCAGCCGGTGATTGGCGACGCCACCATGGCCATCAACCCACCAAAACTGGCCGCGCCGGCGATTAACGTGCGGCTCCAACCCAGGTCTTCAGACATTGGGAATATGAACACCGCCAGAGTTAAACTGGCAGCGGCGTTTCTGACAACCATTGAACTGCCAGCTGCAAACAGAATGCTCCAGCCGTAGAAAAATGGCAGTCTATTAATTAGTTGGTACATGGGAAAGTTGTTGGATCACCGTAAATGAACATGCCAAATAAAAACGCCGAGGCACGACAGCGCATCTGCCACGACGATTAATCAACGGGAACCAGTGTATAGCTTGAAAACACCCAACTGCAATATTCGGACCAGACGCCTTCGACTTACCCTAATGGCGCTCGTCATAGGCGGACTAATGACCTTGCTGGCCTGCCAGGGTGCAATAGGCGAAACCGGACCAGCGGGAGAGCTAGGCACACAAGGCGAACAGGGAGAGCAAGGACGCCCTGGAGCTACAGGCTCAAGGGGCTTCCCCGGCTTTGTGGGCCCAAGGGGACCGGAAGGACTGCCCGGAAAGCCCCAGCCAGACTTCAGCGAATTCATTGGCGATATGCGGAGCGCGGTCACTTTCATCAACCTGGCCTTTTCCCAGGGGTCGGGGGTGCGCATCTCACCCACTGAGATTATCACTGCTGAGCACGTGATCAGTGGGGCTTCCCGGGTGGAGGTGTCCGTGGAGGGCGGCATCTACCAAAGGGCCACTGTTACCGGGTATGACAGCCACCGCGACCTGGCATTGTTAACGTTGGACAATCCCACCCCGGGCTTAACCGTCAGTCTGCCTGTCTCTAATCAGGTATTTGCCGACCTTTCGCAAAGATCGGTGGCGGGCATTGGGTACGAAGTAGCTCTGATTGGGTTTGTTCCAGACATCTCAACCAACACGCCGGTGGTCACATTTGGCCGTATCGGCGCTATCTGGAGCATTCGCCCCGGAGGCTATGAAGTTGGGCAGGTGGACGCCGCAGCAACCAACGGCATGAGCGGTGGCGGCGTATTCAACAAGTTTGGCGAGTACCTGGGAGTGCTAATCACATCGTCCAGTTTTGACGGCAACATCCGGTACGTACGGTTTGAAGAGATTCGAGAAGTTATCGACGACTTGCGGGCCGGCAGCAAGCAATAATCTGTACCGGCCAAGGCTTTACCCAATCAGAGGAAACTGAGCTACAGGTCCTCTTGGTCCATGAACTCGGTCAGTTCCTTCCAGTCCTCTCGTAAGTCTTCAATGCCGGCATCATCGGTTCCGCTCTGACCGTAATGAGAACGCTGGAAGCGCTGCACAATCCGGTAGACCGGGTCAGTCGGCAGTAGGCCCCAGAAACCGCGCTGGTGTTCGTTGGGCGTCTCCCAGTCTCGGCGCGGACGTCCCATTCGGGAGGCCATCCCCAAGAAACCATGGTAAAACTCCCTGGGTGTGGTCAGGTTATTCCCGTCGCCAATTCCTTTTTCTTTCACCGGGAACATCCTCTTCCACCAGGCGGCAAACATGTCTGCTACGTCATCGTTGGCCCGCTTCCAGGTGAACAAAGACTCTCTGGTCTCCTCAACATCACTCTCTTCAGTCATGTAGCGGCGTGACATAAATAGCTTGTACACCACAAAACCGGCAATCGCCGTCGCAATTCCCAGAGCCATCCACTTGAGGATGGTCATGAGCGCAGTTGAAGCTTCTTTCTCTTCGGCCCGATCTCTTAGTCGCTGATGAAACTCGTCCAAATCAGCCTGGGCGTTGGCCAGCGCCGTGAAATCGCCTCCGCCGAAAAAGCTGGATATCCAGTTGACGAATTGCACAACGAGTCCGGCGCAGAACCCCATTGCAAAGAAAAGCGGTTGAAGGATCCAGAACCCTGCCTCGCCGCCGTATTTCACGAACCCTCGGGTCACGTCATCCAGTCCTCCCAGACCAAGGGCGCTAATGATTAGCCCAACAACGACCACGCCGCCAATGCTGACCATGATCGGCATCAACCATTCCCGTGACATGCTGTGGGTCTCGCCACTCTCAGACGAGAAGCGCGCCAATGAAAGACCCATCAGACCAACCGCAAAGAACCCTATCACCAAGAACCCATTGACCACCTGTTCGTCCACCATGCTATCCACGAGGGCGGAGCCAAACAGCACGCCCAGCCCCCATAGAAAGGCTGCCCGCACCGAGTCCAAAGAAACTTCTTCCCTTGCAACGTTGGTCCCGCGCCACCAAATAACCATCAGGAAAACTATGGTGCCAATTAAGTCCACGATTGATTCGACCGAGCCGCTAATGAGAGCATCCACCGGGACGATTCCCAGTCCGTTGTTAAGGTGAACCATCACCAAAATACCGGGGATTCCAACGCCCAGACCAATTAGTCCTCGAATCTTTGGGTTGACGTTGACCGACAGGATAAAATTCATCAAAAAGAACGACGACAGCAATGCCAGCAACACCAACCAGAACGACAGGACGACCTCTGGCAGGTTCATAAGGGCAGCAATAGCCATGAAAGACCAGATATAGCGCACAGGTCTCCAGGAAAAGAGCTACGGAGGTTACTGTGTTATTTCGCCATGAACTATTCATGTCCCTCCAGTGGATCAAGGACGCTGGCCATGGGAATCACGGTCAGGTCGCCCAGTTCTTCGTCAGGAACACCATCCCCGGCATAGAGCACCAACACGGGGCAACCGTGATCGCGTATGCCCGCAATATCGGCCAAAAGAGAGTCACTGATGGCCGGTGTAATCAGAACAACTGTGGTCCCTGGCGGCAGAGAATCTCGCCCCGCGTTCATAACCTCAGAAAGGGGAGCAACAACGTAGGGCGCGGCCATGGCCAGGGCTTCTAGGGTCATGGAAAACTGGCTGGACGATGCCCCCATCGGGACGTTAATCCACTTGCCGGTAAAGCTGGCCACCGCGTTGCTGATCACGCTGTAAGTATAGCCACTCTGGTCGGCCAGACCGGCCACTGAAGCCACCACCGTCACGCATCGCTCAAACAAGCGACAGTTGCTGCCTTGCCAAGAATGATCCCTGGTAGAGCCGTTCATCACGATCAGCATGTTCAGAGACACCACCGGCTCAAACACCTTGGTTTGCAGGGTTCCTGCTCGGGCCGTGGCCTTCCAGTCTATGTGCTTCATGGGGTCCTGTGACTGGTAGTCTCGCTGGCCCACCACCCGGTTGGTGTCAAAGTAAATTGGCTTTGAACCGCGTATCTCACCCAATGGGTGTTCCGGCGGGAACAACAATCTGGATACGTCCAACACTGTAGGGAAAACCAATAGATCGTCAAACTGAAGGTAACGAGTCTCGGCGGAGCTGAACCCAAAGATATCCCCGGTCCGCAGGCGCACTGGCCCAATGCGGTGGTAGCCTCGTTCCAGGCATTGTAGAGAGTATTTTCAGGTGGCCTTCTGATAGGGGAGCAATGAGGTGGTGATGGTGTGCTGCCGGTTGGACTCCAGGCCGTTGCCGCGCATAGTTGCACCGGTCAGGTCCAGGCCGTCTGGGAACGAGTCCTGGATATCAACCCAGATCAGCGGCAGAACCTTGTCATTGTCCAGCGTGACGGAATATTCAATGGTGTCGCCAATGAAAGCCCGTTTGGTACTGATGGATCGGGAATGGCCCACGGAGCGGAAGGCGAAGCGATCCCAGATACGGGCGGCAATGGCTAGCACGAGCACCAGGGAGCCGACCACCAGCAACAACCCTTCACTGGCGACCAGGCCAATGAATATCAACAAGCTGCTACAGAAGATCCAGAAATCGTTGAGCATTACAGTCCCTCGGCCAGATTCTGATCCGGTAATCTGGGCCGGTGTTAGATCGGGACCTCCACCTTGGCTAGTACGTCGGTTATCACGTCTTCGGCAGACCTCCCGCGGAGTCGGGCTTGGGACTTAACGATAACCCGGTGAGGCAATGTGTAAGGGGCCAACAGTTTGATGTC
>JAPKDE010000166.1 GCA_028822675.1 Dehalococcoidia bacterium
GAATAGAGGTTTTGCAGACCTCCGCCTTAACCACTTGGCTACGTCGCCCCGTTATTCTGTACAGCTAGACCGTTTAACCTGCAGGCAGGAAATGTACCGAGATAGGCTAGCGGGTAATGGTGCCGAGGGTGGGATTTGAACCCACACAGGCTTGCGCCCACGGCCCCCTCAAGACCGCGTGTCTACCAGTTCCACCACCTCGGCCTTGCGCGCCGATATTGTATCACCTCTTAGGCATGGCGGCACCCCTTCTTAAGCCTGAGACCTAAGAAGCTTTGATTCGACGAACATAGAGATAATCCAACCCCTATAATGATGCCATGTCTCGTGAGTCTGAACGCAAGCAAGTTAGCCTCAAAGTTTTTGATAATGAGCCCACGGCCCGTATGGCCGAACAAAGGCTCAATCAAGAGGGTATTCCGTGCTTGGTCCGGTGTTTGCGAGGCGGCCCCGGTCTCTGGGGGACTGCCTACAACCTACCACACGATCTTTTGGTTTTCGAAGGTGACGAGCTACAGTCACGGGATATCCTGGAAATTCCGCCGCAAGAGCTATTGGAACGAGAGCAAGAACTGAACGCGAGACCTGGCAATCCAGTCATGCCCCAATGGATGGTCACCGTGACCATCTTTGTCTTGGTGGCTTTTATCGCCCTGACAGTGGTGATTGCGAATCGGGCTATCCGGTAGCAGCAGCCTCCCAATCGCGGCAAAATTGCCCGCCAACATAAAACGGCGAACAACTGACTTTTAATGTTAGTAGGCGTGAAAGATGCAGAAATTACCTTTAGAACCGATTGGCGCAATAACCTTTGACATGTATGGGACGCTACTGGACTTGGTTGCCAGCTTTGCTGCCGGGTTTGACGGATTTCTTAAGTCAAAAAATTATCAAGGCAGCGCTGACGAAGTGGTACAGGCGTGGGAAATGGCCTATCTCCACGAAAGTAACGTGGATACTCTTCTGGGACGCCCTCGTACTCCGTTTGAAATAGTTCGCAGACTCACCCTGAGCCAACTGTTCTTTAAGCTCAAAATTGACCACACCAAAGATGATATCGAGGAATTGGTCACAACCAAGGCCACACCGACACTGTTCTCTGACGTTAAAGAGAACATGACTCGACTGAAAAGCCAATATCAGATGGTAGTGCTCTCCAACGGCGATTTGGACTCACTGGAACGAGCGATCAGTGGCCTGGGCATACCGGTGGATCGCGCTATTTCCGCAGAGCAAGCCGGGTTCTACAAGCCCCATACCGGCGTGTACCGGCATGCGATCAGCGAGATTGGTTTGCCCGGCGAACAGGTGCTACACGTTGCGGCCCACGCCTGGGATATTCGCGGTGCCCGGGCGGCAGGCATGGCCGGGGCCTACATCAATCGTTATGCCATACCCTACGTTGACGCCGACGGCTCCAAGGCCGACTTGGAAGTCTCAGATTTGGCCGGTCTGGCCGACAGATTAGTGCGATAACAGGCACTAATAACCTAAGAATTACTCAACCAAACGAGGTTTGGGTTGTGATGAGGTTGGCGGAAGCTGACCCAAACGTGAGGAGATAGCAGTGTCTACCAGGTTGGGAATCGAATTGGCTGTGGAGCCGGCATTTACCGCCAGAGCCTACCGCACAAGAAACATTGTCTGCGGGCAATACGCATCATGGGCTGCTGAGATGCACATGCTGCGCATGAGCGTCATCAGCTATTTCGAGTGTTCAGACTCGGTGGTCGACCTATTGTCCCACGGAGTTGGCCGCTTGGCCGAAGACAGCCGCAAGCGCAGCCCCAGGTTCTCCATCAACTGCCTAGGCGTAGCCAACGGACGAAATGGCAACGGCAGCGGCGAGAACGGTGAAAACAACAGCGTCTACTTGGACTTCAAGCAGAACGACGCCAAACACCCACTCGCCGTCCTACAACGAGAAGCAGTCGGAATGATCGAAGAATTGCCCGGCGCGAGCCTCCCTCCTGGCGACAGCCCCTTTCATCCCAAGATAAACCTGATGGAGTACGCCAACCTGCCACCCACGGTCATGGCCGATGCCGCTGACTTTGCTAATGGCGTTGCGATAGACGTTGGTGTGCCGGTTGTTGCTCGCGCCTGGAGACTGGTCCTGCTCCGTTATCATTCAGATGCCGCCGGAGATGACTGGAGCCACGGCAATTGGTCGTCGGATGTGCGTTGGGAGTATCTCTCCAGCTACGTTTTATAGGGTCTTTCCCCGTAGTTAACAGGGCGAGAGGGATTTTATCGGTCCCAGCCTGGCAGCGGACCTGACCCTGGGTTATCATGCTCTCAACTGACAAAGCCCGCCCAAACGAGCCTGGTTTTCATGCCCGTTCGGCGGACCCGTTTTATTAAAAAGGAGACCAAGTAATGAAGACCACCACCAAATTGCGCCAATTGCTTAAATCAGACAGCTTGATTGTCGCTCCGTTCATACTCAATGCCTTCCACGCCAAGATCGCCGAGTCCGTTGGCCTAAACGCTGTTTACATGACCGGCTCCGGTACTTCTGCCGAGCGTGGATTCCCGGATGTGGGCCTATTGACCATGACTGAGATGGTCTCCAACGCCAAGTACATCGCTGGAGCGGTCGATATCCCAGTCATCTGTGACGCGGATACGGGCTACGGAAACCCACTGAATGTTCAACGCACCATCCGCGAGTACGAGGCTGCAGGGGTGGCGGGCGTACACATTGAAGACCAGTTGTTCCCCAAGAAATGCGGGTTCTTCGCCGGCAAGCAGGTGATTCCCCAGGAAGAAGCGGTTCAGAAGATCAAGGCTGCCCTAGACGCACGGGTCGACCCCGATTTTGTGATTATCGCCCGCTGTGACGCCTACGCAGTCACGGGCTGGGAAGACACTATTGAGCGCTGTAACGCCTACATGGAAGCCGGCGCCGACCTGGTGTTTGTCGATGGCATCAAGAGCCAGGATGACATAGCCAATTACGCTCGAGACATGGCAGACCTACCTCGGATGTACAACGGAGACCTGGCCAACACCAAGCAGATGGACGAACTGGGCTACAAGATCATGATCTGCGGCAGCACTATCTGGCTGATTTACAAGCAGCTAAAAGATGCCTTCACCGAGCTGATGGAAGAAGGGGCAGTGAACCCGGAACGCTTTGGCACCCGCTGGGACGTGGCCGGGCTAATGGGTCTGGACGCCGTCTACGAGCTGGAACAAAAATACGGCGTGTCTGAAATCCCGGTGGTTTAGCTTCCTGGTACTCAGCCTCACACCCGCTCATCCTGAGCCCTCCGAAGGACCGGCAGAGGTCAAACTCGGAGATGGATGGTTCGACAGGCTCACCATGAGCGGGTTGTCGAAATGGTTTGCGGAACATGATTGGTCAGCACGGAGCGTGGCGGGTTAAAAACCCGCGCCTACGGGTGGTAGCCAGTTCTGGATGACCCCGTCTTTCCAGCGAAGGCTGGAATCCAGATTGGTTGCGGCGGCCAATCAGCTCTAAGTTGAGGAATTCTGAGTTCCGGCTTTCGCGGGAAAAACGACAAGTGCGACTACGGTCATGATGGTAGTAGATGAGCGCGAACCAGTGCTGTTCGCTCGTCCTGAGCCTGTCGAAGGTCCGGCAGTGGTCAAACCCTCAGGCCCAAGCTGGAATGGCCGCTACCGCTGTGAACTAAATACTCCTGAGGGAATTCTTAGTCTAGGATCAGGGTCATCACTTCCCGGGAGAAGCGGTCCATGTTCTCTTGGAGTTCCGGCACGGTGCCGCCTTGGAAGTTGATTATGAAGTTGGACACGCCTAGGTCCTGATACTGACGCAGGTCCGACGCTATCTGCTCCGGATTTCCCTGCATCCAGGCACGTGAGCTACCAGCGGTGTCATTGAAGACCACCCCGGTGCTGAAGGTCAGGGACACTGCGTCCTCAGGCCTTCCTGCTTCCACCGTCAGTTTGCGCAGGCGAGCAATCTTACCGGCCAGCTCTTCAGGCTCCAGAATTGCAGGCGGTCGCAGACCGATCGGCATCCAACCATCGCCGTATTTGGCGGCTCTACGCACGGCTGGGCCGCTGTGACCACCGATCCAAATTGGAGGATGGGGTTTCTGGACGGGTTTGGGCTCAAAGCCAGTATCTGAAATCTGGTAATACTTTCCATCGAACGAAGCATCTTCCTTGGTCCAGAGTTCCTTGTAGATTTGAAGGTACTCGTCGGTGACCGCGCCACGCTCCTTGTAGGTGTCCAATCCCATCGCCTTAAATTCCTCTTCCATCCAGCCCACGCCGGCACCCAGAATCAGACGGCCACCGGATAGAACGTCCAGCGTGGACAGAATCTTGGCGGTGAGCACCGGGTTGCGGTAGGGGATGATTAGAACGTGGGTGCCCAGGCGGATTCGCTGAGTACATCCGGCAATGAAGTTCAGGGCCGCCAACGGCTCATAATACGGCTCGTCAGGCTTGAAAGTGGCTACGCCATCGGCGGCGTAGGGGTAGAAAGAGTCCACTTTCTTGGGCAGGATGATGTGATCACTGACCCACACGTGATCGTAGCCAAGGTCCTCGGCTCGTTGGGCCACGGTGCGAAGCTGCTCCGGACCAGCCATCTCGCCTCGGCTGGGTAGTGAAGTGCCAAATGTAACTGGCATGAAATTCCTCTCTTAGTGTTTACGTCTGGGTTAATTTGGTTCTTTTGATTAGTGTTTAAGAGCGCTAATCGGTGTCAGGCTACTCGGTTTTCTTGTCGATGGCGTCTTTGTTTGCAACGAATGTCCCGGCAATATGGTCATGAAGACCGCGTCTATCAGTGTCGCGTAATACCCACAGTAAGCACATAAACAGTAGGACACCCGTGATGTAGCCTGCAATAAAGAAAATAATCGAGTAAGAGCCAGCTAGGAACAGGATGCCTGGCGCGGCTTTAATCACGATTTCCCGAAAAACTATGCGTTTGAATTCTGGAATTTCTCCCTGAGAATCCACAACCATAATTTTCAGCAGTATCTTTCCTGGGGTCTGGCCTCGTTGGTAAGTGAACCCCACAAAATAGGGAATAAATATAAGAATGCCCAACGCGGGCATATTAAAAATCTCGAAGAGGCCTGCGCCAACCAAGAACAAAATTACGTAATCGACGGTAATCGCAGCCAATCGAGGCAAGAAACTGGCGTATTTTGATTCGGCCCCTGAGCTTGCCTGTCCGGTGCCGCAGTTGGGGCAATAATCCACACCGCGCCGGATGCGTGCCCCGCACTGGGAGCATGGTACGACCACCGCCGGCCTGGCCCAAGGGCCATTTGGTCTGTCGGAGATAGACGACTGATCTTGTTCCCCGTCGGTCTCTTCGACTGGCGGGCATAGCGAGCAGGACCGAGTTGATGGATAAAAGTGTTCTTGGCACAGCGGAGCAACGCTACACTTGGTGCAGTGCAAGGCCGCTTCTTTGGCCACCGGAACGCCGCAGGCCCGGCAGTAGGGAACGTAATCTCCGATGGAGCTTAGAGGATCCGACTCAGCCTCTACGAACGTTCCGCATTGCCCGCACGTCTTGGAGCCAGATAGCACAGATGCTCCGCAGTTGCCACAGAATTGTTTTTCAGTTGATTCGCTGGTGTCTGATTCCGCCATCGGTTGTCCCGCAAAGCATTTTCTAGTCTCTTAATGACGTGCCATTCACGTCCTCAATACAGACTACTACGAATCAGAAACTTCGGATGCATCACGGCAGGCTAGATACGACAGCTATGTGGCTGCAGCGGGTGCGATTGTACGGCCTATTTGGGGTATGCTAGTCTGAGAATCTAATTAGTTTTTGGGAGAGTTTCCTGATATGCCGGAAAAAGTGGTTGTAGCCATGAGCGGAGGAGTGGATTCCTCTGTGGCCGCTCTGCTGTTGCAACAGCAGGGTTACGAC
>JAPKDE010000016.1 GCA_028822675.1 Dehalococcoidia bacterium
GGCAGGGGCTGGCCGGCGAGATACCAGATACCACCCAGGTGGTTTACGTATCACCCCTGAAAGCCCTCTCCAACGACATCCAGAAAAACCTGGCCACACCACTGGAAGAAGTTTCTGTACTGGCAGAGACTGCTGGAACACCATTGCCGGAAATTCGAGCGGCCGTGCGCACCGGGGACACCAAGGCCTACGACCGCGCCAAGATGGCAAAACGCCCGCCCCATATACTGATCACCACCCCAGAGTCGCTCTACATACTGCTTACTTCGAGAAATGGACGCCAAGGTCTAACCGGTGTCCGAACGTTGATTCTTGATGAGATACACGCGGTGGCAGACGACAAACGTGGCTCCCATCTTTCGCTGTCAGTTGAGCGACTTTGCGCCTTGGCAGATAACCCGATCGTCCGCATCGGTCTTTCGGCCACCCAGCGGCCTATAGAAGAAATTGGCCGGCTCTTGGTGGGTAGTAATTCCATATCTGCCGACAACGAACCTGATTGCTTGATCGTGAACACCGGTCACGCCAGGACAATAGATCTGGCAATCGAATTACCGCAGCGAGAGTTGGGCCCCATTGCCTCCCATGAGATGTGGGGCGAGGCATTGGACTCGGTGGCCGACCTGGTACGCGCACATGGAACCACGTTGGTTTTCGTTAATACCCGTAGGTTGGTTGAACGGCTGTCCCGTCAACTTTCCCAGCGACTGGGTGAGGACGCTGTCGTCGCCCTTCACGGCAGCCTTTCTCGCACCACCCGCTTGGCCGCCGAACAGAGACTTAAGGGAGGACTGGTCAAGGTCTGTGTTGCCACGGCCTCCCTTGAACTGGGAATCGATATCGGAGTTGTAGACCTGGTCTGCCAGATTGGTTCTCCCAGGTCAATTGGCGTGTTGCTCCAGCGTGTAGGCCGTTCTGGTCACCAAGTTGGAGGGACGCCGAAGGGAAGACTGTTTCCGTTGACCCGAGACGAACTTGCAGAATGTATTGCCTTGGCCAGGGCGATCAAACGGGGCAACCTAGACACTCTAGTAATACCGCCTTGGCCGGTAGATGTGCTGGCCCAGCAGATTGTGGCATCCTGCGCCCAAGAAGAATGGACCGAGAATGGCCTGTTCGCCCTGAGTCGCAGCGCCTACCCGTACCGCGAACTGCCGCGAGAGAAGTTTAACCACGTAGTGGAGGTCCTCTCCGAGGGGTTCACGCTGCGGCAGGGACGTCGCGGGGCGTTTCTCCACCGCGACGGTATCAATCTTAAGGTCAGAGGGAAACGCGGCGCGCCCATCGCGGCCATGACCAGCGGCGGCGCAATTCCAAACAACGCCGATTACGACGTGATCCTTGAACCCGAAGAAACTTTCGTCGGTACGGTAAATGAAGACTTTGCCATTGAGAGGTTGGCCGGCGATGTGTTTCTATTGGGGAACACTCCCTGGAAAATCCGCCGAGTGGAAAGCGGCAAGGTTCGAGTGGAAGACGCCCAGGGCCAGCCGCCATCCGTGCCGTTTTGGCTTGGCGAAGCTCCGGGCCGCACTTGGGAATTGTCCCAGGAAGCCTCCGAGTTGCGGGAAGGCATCGACCAACGCCTGGATGACCATGCAGTAGCTCAGGCCTGGGTGATGGCAGAGTCAGGAGTTGACGAAGAATCCAGCCGACAATTGGTTGCTTATCTTGAAGAAGGAAAGCGAGTGTTGGGAGTTGTCCCGTCCAAGACCAAGGTTGTGGCCGAGCGGTTCTTCGATGAGAGCGGCGGCATGCAACTGGTGATACATGCGCCTTTTGGGGCCAAGATAAACCGGGCGTGGAGTATGGCCTTGCGCAAGAAGATCTGCCGGGCCTTCGATTTTGAATTGCAGGCAACCGCTACCGATGATGGTCTGAACTTTGCCCTTGGTCCCGGCCTGTCCATGCCGGTCGACGACGTTTTCACCTATGTGAACGAACGGACCATCCAAGAAGTGTTGCAACAGGCCATCCTGCAGGCGCCACTGTTTAGCACTCGCTGGCGTTGGAACGCGACAAGATCGCTGGCGATATTGCGTCACTCCGGTGGCCGCAAAGTACCTGCGCCCCTTATTCGGATGCGTTCTGAAGACCTGTTAGCTTCGGTTTTTCCTGCTCAGGTGGCCTGTCAGGACAACGCAATGCCGGGCGATATTGAGATCCCCGACCATCCACTGGTTTTTGAGACCATGCGCGATTGTTTGACCGAAGCCATGGACGTTGAAGGCTGCAAGGAACTACTAGGCGGTATCAACAACGGCAGCATTGAGATATTTGGCCGGGACACGGTCCAGCCGTCGGCTTTCTCCCATCAGATTCTGAACGCCATGCCCTACGCCTTCTTGGATGACGCGCCGCTGGAAGAGCGTAGAGCTAGGGCAGTATCCCTGCGGCGCGCTCTGCCTGAGGACTCGCGGGACTTGAGCGCTTTGAATCCAACAGCCATCGTGCAGGAATCGATCAACGCCTGGCCTCGGATGCAGGACGCCGACGAACTCCACGATGCGCTTTTGATTCTGGGAGTGTTGGCAGAGTCGACAGCCCTCGCCAGCGCCGATCAAGACTGCATGAGGGCCATTCCCCTCTGGTTTGAATCGCTGATGGCCGCAGGTCGCGTTTATAGAATGCAATCGGACGGCGTCTACTACTGGGTGGCCGCTGAGCGCCTGTCACTCCTGCGTCAGGTCTACCCTAAAGCTTCTTTTTCACTTGTTCCCCCAGTCCATCTGATAGAGGCTTCTGACGAAAATGAGAACTCGCGAGAAGAAGACATCTATTGGGTGATGTGCGGCTGGGTGGGATGCTCCGGCCCTCTGACCGCCACGGAATTGGTCCTGGCCTTAGGACTGCCCCTTGACGACGTCGTTTACGGATTGGCGAGACTGGAGAACGAAGGTGTTGTCCTCAGGGGGAGTTTCCGAACCGAAATAGAGGAAGAAGAATTCTGCGACCGTCGCATCCTCTCTCGAATACACCGCTCCACCATTGACACACTCCGACGGGAGGTTGAACCGGTACCGCCGGCAACCTTTATGCGATTCCTTCTGCGTTGGCAGCACGTTGACCCGGCAGTACGACTCCAAGGAGAGGGCGGGCTGCTGACGGCGATCGAACAGCTACAGGGATTTGAGTCAGCATCAGGTGCCATCGAAGACGAAGCTCTGCTGTCCAGGGTTTCAGATTACAGCTCGGCCATGCTGGACCGGCTTTGTCTGGGCGAAGAGGTCCTCTGAGGCCGGGTTTCGTCAAAGACCACCCAGAAACCGAACGACGACTCAATGCCATTGAGCCGGGCATCGTTCACCAGAGCTACGCCAATAACAATGGTGCTGCGCGATTCGCTAGACTGGATTCTGGGCCCAACCGACCCCGATTCAGAGCAACTAACCGGCGCGGCTAAGGAAGTGGCTGAAGTCCTGAAAAACCGAGGGGCGTCATTCCTGTCGGACATTGTTACGGCGACCCAGCGTTTGCCATCAGATGTCGAAGAAGCGCTCTGGACGCTGGCAGCAACGGGACGGGCCACTGTAGACGGCGTTGAAGCACTGCGCCAACGGTTGGGCGGCACGGTGCGTCGGCCCCGCAGAAAAAACGGACGTGGCGGCCGGGACAACTCCCGCACCAGCATGAACCGGCGGCGTGGGTACAGTCGTTGGTCATTGCTAGAACCTTTCGACCCCGTGGACGACCGTAGTGAACCCATCGCAAGACAACTTTTAGACCGTTACGGCTTCATATTTCCAGAGTTGCTGGCCCGTGATGGGCTCACCTACAGCTGGCGAGACCTAGTGCGAGTGCTGCGACGATTGGAAGCCAGAGGGGAGATCAGGGGTGGTCGGTTTGTCTCGGGATACATCGGCGAGCAATTCGCTCTGCCGGAAGCCGTTGATCAGTTGCGCAAAACCAAGAACACTGAGGCAGATGGTCGATTTATTTCTGTGTCTGCGTGCGACTCGCTAAACCTGGCTGGAATCACCTCACCTGGGAGGAGAGTACCTGCATTGGTACGGAACCGTCTGGTGTACCGCGACGGCGTTCCCATCGCGTCGATGGAAAACGGTGCAGTGGTTGAGTTGACCAACGTCAGCCCTGAAATCATGGGTCAAGCCAAAATCGCCCTCAGCGTGCACATCTCCCATTCCGGGTATCAGATGGACCGTCCGGATTTGGTGATCGTTTAATATTCACCTGCCGGTCCTCTAACCAGGCACCACAATTGATAATCAAGGGTGCCTATGCTAACGTTGCTAAGCACTTTCTACGCCTCTCCACCCAGTTAAATCCAGACCAACAAGCCTGGTTTATCGGGCGACAGGATTGGCAATTTCACAAAGGCGGCCCCATTGTCCGAGTTCCGTTTTTCACCCAACCCAAACCAGGCGCATCTGGTCGACTGGCAATCCTGGGGACCCGCTGCATTTGCCAAAGCCCAGGAAAAGGATAGACCTGTTTTTCTGTCCATTTCCGCCGTGTGGTGCTACTGGTGCCACGTGATGGATGAGACCACCTATACCGACCCCGATGTACAAGAGATTCTCAACGAGAACTTTGTAGCCATTCGGGTGGACAATGACCACCGCCCGGATATCAACTCCAGATATAACGTGGGCGGCTGGCCCACCACTGGTTTTCTCACCGGGCACGGCGGTTTGGTCGGCGGCGCCACATACCTACCTTCCGACCAGCTGATTTCCATGATGGCGGAGTTCATTGACGCCTATAAGAACGACCGCACTACCCTTTACACGGAAGCCAGAGAACTACTAGGCCGACGCCGGACTCACGCACGCCGAATCGTTGCGGGGCCCGAACTGGATCTGTCGGTTGTAGACATGGTTTCGCGCATCGTCGCTGGAGCTTATGACTCCACCAACGGCGGTTTTGGCAGCGAGCCCAAATTCCCAAATGCCTCAATAGTGCGCTTTGTAAACCATCTCTACCGTACCAGTGGCGAAGATTTTTATGGTTCCATGTTAATCAAGACCCTAGACAGCATGTCCCAAGGTCAGGTCTTGGATGCTGCCGATGGCGGGTTCTTCAGGCACTGTGCCGAGGCAGACTGGACCCAACCCCAGCACGAAAAACTCCTGGAAGACAATCTCAATTTGGTGCGGGAATTCCTTGACTCCAGCATCTTGTTGAAACGCCCTCAATACCGTGATACGGCCAAGCAGACCATCAGTTATCTAATGGATCAGCTATACGACCCCGCTGTGCCCGGATTCAGGGGCAGCCAAGGTGCTCATTCCGAATATTTCTCCCTGAGTGCCGACCACAGGACTGTCGAAGGCCGTCCTGACCCGGACCCATCTTGTTACGTCAGCAGCAACGCCCTCGCCGTAACTGTACTTCTGGATGCGGCTTGGAAGTTGGGCAACATGGAGCTTCAAAAAATAGCTCTGCAGGTATTGGAACGATTGGATTCGATGGCCCAATCTGACTCTTTCAGCCATGTGTACTCAAACGATGGGCCGTCAGATGCGCCGGCATTCTTCTCCGATTATGCCTGGCTACTGACCGCGTTGGTGCAGGCTCACGGCAAGACTTCCAACGAGGCTTATCTAACACGAGCCGTCACAGTCGCACAGTTGATGGTGGGGAATTTCTTCGACCAAGAAGGCGGCGGTTTCTACGACATTACAGAATATCCTGAGGCAGTTGGCCATTTAGCGATCAGAGAGAAAACCCTGGCCGATAACACCGTTGCGGCCGAGGCATTGATCCGACTGCACCAAGCGACCAGAAATGACGACTACCGACAAATTGCAGAGGCCACTTTGAGCGCCTTTGTTGAAAGCTTCCGCGAAAGCGGCGAGTTTTCCGCCGACTATGGTCTGGCGGTTCATATGCTCAAGAATGACATGGTTGAAGTGACCGTTGAGGGGAACCTCGAAGATCTCGGCTGCCAAGAACTTATAGCTGCAGCCGCACGGCTCCCTCAGCCAAATTTAGATATCAAGACAGTGAGTGCCGCTGAAGGTGACACGGTTGCCCGGGCCCACGTGTGCCTGGATACCGTGTGCTTGCCGCCGGTAGACTCACCCTCAGCCTTGGCAGAAGCGGTGGCTGGGCTGACCAAGCAACCGGAAAATCCATTTCAAGATATTTTCCAAGTCTTCCCCGGCAATTAGACTTGGTGGATCCAAAACCCAGTAGCCGGGCTTTTTATCTCGGCTGTATCATTACACCAATAAACACCTAGAGTTGATGGAGGAATTGCGTGCTGCGTAGCGCGGACTGCGGGTCCCTAAGAAGCGAAAATGCCGACGATCAAGTAACCCTGGCTGGCTGGATCGGACGGAGGCGTGACCACGGCGGAATCATATTCCTGGACCTTAGAGATCGGTCCGGGATTGTCCAAGTGGTGTTCAATCCTGAGATTGCGGCGGAGGCTACTCGCATTGCCGAGGAGCTTCGACCAGAGTGGGTCGTGCAGATTAAAGGCACGGTCAACCGACGACCAGACGGCAGTGGCAACCCGGCCATCGCTACCGGAGAAGTGGAGGTCATGGCCTCTGAAGTCACAGTGCTGAACCGTTCGCTAACGCCTCCTTTCTACATTGACGATGAGGCTGAGGCTGATGAAAGCCTGCGTCTGCGTTACCGATACTTGGACCTGCGCCGCCCGCCCATGCTGCGTAACCTGACATTGCGACATAATGTAGTTAAATACATTCGCAATTTCTTGAATGACCGGGATTTTCTGGAGATAGAGACTCCGATTCTCATCAAGAGCACCCCGGAAGGCGCCCGCGACTTCCTCGTGCCCAGCCGAATGCAACCCGGAAGTTTCTACGCTCTGCCGCAGTCGCCACAACAGATGAAGCAATTGCTCATGGTGGCTGGCGTAGAACGTTATTTTCAGATCGCCCGATGCTTCCGTGACGAAGATCTGCGTGCTGACCGTCAATTGGAGTTCACGCAGTTGGACTTGGAGATGAGCTTCGTTGAAGAACAAGACATCCTCGACCTGACCGAAGAACTCTATATTGGAATGATGGAGTCGGTGTCTCCGGAGAAGAAACTTCGCAAACCGTTTCCGAGAATCAGCCATGCAGAGGCGATGGAACGCTACGCTTCCGACAAGCCAGACCTGAGATTTGGACTGGAGATGACCGATGTCTCAGACCTGGCCAAAGAGACTGAATTTAGGGTCTTTTTGTCCACTGTGGATGGCGGTGGCCAGATCAAGGGATTTGTCGTGCCTGGCCAAGCCCAGTTTGTGACCGGACAGGTCAAGGAGCTGGAAGACACTGCCAAAGCGGCCGGAGCAGGCGGACTGGTCTACATTCGCTACCGCGGCACCAACTCGGTTGGACAGCTTAAGAGCGAAGAAATTTTGGAGTCAGCCGGGCTGCGCATGCCCCCAGAATGGCACCAGCGTCTCGCGGACAAGATGGGAGCTGGGCCAGGAGACATGATTCTCTTGATGGCTGGCAAGCAACCTCGACTGAACAACTGGTTGTCAGCCATGCGGATGCATGTAAGCGAATTGCTGGAGCTTACCGACCCCAACGAATTGGCCTTTGCATTTGTCACGAGCTTCCCGCTGTTCGACTGGAACGAGGACGCCAAGCGTTGGGACTCGTCTCATCATCCCTTCACGGCACCGGCCGACGGCCAGGAAACTGAGTTGGATGGAGACGATTTGGGATCAATTAAATCCAAGGCTTATGACTTGGTCTGTAATGGGTCAGAACTGGCCAGCGGCAGTATCCGGATTCATAACCGGGAATTGCAGGAAAAGATATTTGGGATACTGGGCCACTCCAAAGAAGACACAGTCGCCCAGTTTGGCCAGTTACTGGAAGCTTTTGAGTACGGGGCACCGCCCCACGGCGGAATCGCACCCGGCATTGACCGGTTGGTTGCCATACTCTGCGGCAGCGTATCCATCCGTGATGTAATCGCATTCCCCAAGACCCAAAGCGGATCCGACCTGTTGTTTGACGCGCCCACTCCAGTGGATCCAAAACAACTGGAGGAACTCTACCTGGAAAGTACATTTAAGCCCAAGTAATTGCTTTAGTTAGCAAATAAAAAAGGCCCGCGGACTGATCCGCGGGCCTTTTTATTACCTGTTTAAGGGCCTATCTACTTAAGCAGCACCTCTGCGGGCGGCGCCGGTTAGGCTGGCTCTGGTATAGAAGGCCAAGGCTGCGGCTTCCGTGTTCTCTGCTTTACCGGCCCATGCAGCTAATGGCGCTCCCTGCAGGCTCCGACCAAAGGAGAAGCTCAACTCCCAGGGTGCCCGCGCACCGGCGGCCTGCTGGTTGAGGGCGTTCAGGTTGGCAGTCACCGAGTCGTCGGGCTCGCCACCCGAGAGGAATACTACACCGGGCACTGAGGCCGGCAACACACGTTTGAAGGCTTCAATCGTCCGCTCAGCAACTTCCTTGGGGTCGGCCCGTTTGGCGGCAGCCCCACCGGAAATCACCATGCTTGGCTTCAGCAGCATTCCCTCAAGATCAACCTTCTGTTGGGCCAGTTGGTCAAAAACCTCCCGTAAGGTTTCTTCGGTAACTTCAAAACATCGATCGATGTCGTGATCACCGTCGCGCAGAATTTCTGGTTCTACGATAGGAACCAATCCGGCCTCTTGGCTGAGGGCAGCAAAGCGGGCCAGGGAATGGGCGTTGGCTGTGATGCAATATGAAGATGGCGTGCTGTCAGTGATGCTGATCACCGCGCGCCACTTGGTAAACCCGGCTCCAAGTTCGACATATTCCTTCAGACGGTCACGGAGACCGTCCAAACCTTCAGTCACCAGTTCGTCTGGGGATTCCGGCAGTGGGATGGTGCCCTTGTCGACTTTGATCCCGGAAATAATTCCCTGGTCTGCTAGAACCTTGACCATCCGGGAGCCGTCGGCGGCGTTTTGCCTGATGGTCTCATCAAAGAGAATCACGCCGCTGATGAATTCATTCACACCGGCGGTGCGAAATAGCATCTCGCGGTAGTTCCGTCGGTTGTCCTCGGTGGACTCCACGTTGATGCTGTCAAATCGCCTTTTAATTGTTCCGCCACTTTCGTCGGCTGCCAGGATACCCTTACCATTTGCAACCAGCGCTTGAGCAGTTTGTACTAATCGCGCCTTATCCATAAATCACCTCTCGCTCCCGTATTATCCTGGTTATGTTTAGTATCAAGCAAGACTCTTAGCTGCCACTAATCACAGACACTGTCGATTCGACAACGTCTTTGTTACCCAATATCAGGGGAGTCCGTTGGTGTAATTCGGTTGGAGTTATATCAAGGATACGTTCGTATCCAGTGGAAGCAGCCCCGCCAGCCTGTTCGGCCACAAATCCCAGGGGGTTGGCTTCATACATCAATCGCAGTCGGCCATTATTTCGGTTGATATCGGCCGGGTAGGCGAATATGCCGCCCTTTAAAAGGTTTCTATGAAAATCAGCCACCAGAGAACCCACGTAACGCTGGGAATACTTATCGCGCAACAGGCCTATCGCCTCTTTGGTGGGCTGATCCAGGACTTTGCTATTTCCTTCATTGGTGCTGTAGTAAGGGCAATCAGCGGGGATGGTGATGTTTGGATGGGTTACCGCGTAGGAGCCGGCGCTAACGTCCAGTGTGAAACCACAGACATGGTTCTTGGTGGCTAGGACCAGCACGGTGCTGGACCCGTAAACCACATAGGCAGCGGCAATTTGCTCGTTGCCCTTGCGTAACAAAGAGGCGTCATTAACGGTCTCGCCTGGGCTCTTTTGCCAGATTCCAAAGATCGAACCGATGCTAACGGCCACGTCAATGTTGGATGAGCCGTCCAATGGATCCATTAGAACGATGAAGCCGTCAGCGACATTACCCTCCACGATCACTGGATTCTCAATCTCTTCGCAACCAATGGCGGCCACATGGCCCGACTGAGATAGCATTTCAACGAAGATATTAGAACTTGCTTCGTCTAGGCGCTGAACGATCTCGCCCTGGACGTTAGTTTCTCCGGTTGTGCCTAGAGCGTCGGCCAATGACGCCTGTTGCACCTGTTCTTGGACTTTTCTAGAACCGTCTGCGATGGCCATTATCACAGCCCCAAGACCCAGGTTTTGGCCCTTATCCTCCCATTCTGACGTTACGTACTCTTGAAGAGTAGTTCGTTTTCCTGCTACCGGCACGCGTCACCTCCCGCACTGAATTCTCAGTTCCAAGCTAATGGTCTTCTCTTCCGGTTAAGTGCCTCGTATTATGTCAAATAATCCGCATGGATACTAATACCAATTTGATGTCTCAGCTTTGGCCGAGAAACCAATTCTGACGTCGTGTCACCAGGCACAATACAGGCGTGGATTAGTTACTACGTTTATGTAGCGCCCAATTCTAGCAGTAGGGATTTTCTGAGTCAATTTGGAATAAACAATATGACTCGGACTAAAAACGCCAATAAGTTACCTCTTATTGAGTCTTCCCTGAACGTGTTCGGCGTTGCCGAGCGTGCCTTACCGGTGTATATTCATTATTAGAATACTCGCCGTTCACTTGGGCACCAGGTAGCCGATAATTGTATGACCCTGGCCGTTGCGCAGAGTATCTAGGAAGAAGAATTTGGGCGAATTTCTCTTATATCCGATAATTTTTGCAGCCGTCAGTTGGACGGCTCGTTTGGCAAAAACCAAAGGGCGAAACCCTTGGATTTGGGGTGGAGTCGCGGTTTTGTTGAGCTTGTTGCACGTTCCACAAACCGCTCTTCTGAGCGTGGTTCCCGTACTTGTCTTATTGTTTATCAAACTTCCGGCTACCTCCCCTGCAGAACAGGTAGACCGGTTGACCTGCGCCAGGTGCGCCAAAACCCATTCCAACGGACAGCATTTCTGCACCGGCTGCGGTTGGGATTTGACTGAAGCCTATTCTCCGGAGGCTGCGAATGAAGGCCAGCCCTCCTCGGCCCCGTCTCCAGTTCAGACAACCATGCCTTCCACCGCTGTTGCCCAGCCACCTGAGATGTCAGAAATGCCGCCGACGGATCCCCAAACGATAGAGCCCCAATCGGTTGCGGACGCACCCGTTGCTGAAGTTGCTGCCGAGCCGACAACAGAGACAGATCAGAACCCGGATTCAGAACCAGTGTCAGAGGATCCCGAAGCAAAACCGGCAACTCCGTATATTCCATGGGGCACATATGATCCCGGTGTGGCGCCTACCGCGGCAGTAATGGTCTCAAGGGGTATTGCGCGGTACGAAGAGCAAAAATATCAAGAGGCGATTGATCAATTCACCAAAGCAATAGCCCTTGACCCGAATTACGCCGAGGCCTGGGAAAGACGGGCCGAAGCCTACGCTCAATTGGGCCGTCCACAACAAGCAGAGGACGATCGCCGTCACCTGAAAGGGTTGGACACGAGTTCCTCCCCAGGCTAGTTCACCAAATCAATCTCAGGTAATTGAAAAGGACCACCCTTCGGTGGTTCTTTTTGGTTTGACTATTTTGTGATGCCTAAACGGCCATGATGTGATAACCGGCATCTACAGGAATGATGGCACCGGTAATGCCACTGGAAAGTTCGCTGCACAAAAAGAGGGCGGTTTGAGCAACCTCATCTACCGTGATGTTCCGTTTCATGGGCGCTTTTTCAGCAGCCGTATGTTGCATGTCCCTAAACCCGCTGATTCCTCTGGCTGCCAGGGTTTGTAACGGACCGGCTGAGATGGCGTTAACTCTGACGTTCTGTTCCCCATACTCAAAGGCCAACTGCCGCACGCTGTGCTCTAGGGCGGCTTTGGCGGTACCCATCACGTTGTATCCAGGATAAACACGTTGCGAGGCGTCAAAGGTCATGGCGACGACGCTGCCTCCATCAGTCATAAGAGGAGCGGCGTAACGGACCAACGGCAACAGCGAATAGGCGCTGACTTCGAGCGCGACACGAAAACCCTCACGTGAGGTGTCGGCAAATTGGCCGTCCAGGTCTTCGCGGTTGGCGTAGGCGATGCTATGGATCAGAAATGAGATATCGCCATACTCATCTTTCAACCTTTTGAACACCTGGGCAATCTGTTCGTCGTCAGTGGCGTCGCAGGACAAGGTCATAGAGCCGTCCAATGTCGCTGCCAAGCCCTCCACACGCTCTTTAAGACGGTCTCCTTGGTAGGTTAGAGCAATGCGCGCTCCGGCTTGTGAGAGGGCCTTTGTGATCCCCCACGCGATGCTACGGTCATTGGCGACGCCAAATACGATACCTTTTTTGCCTGACAGGTCTATGGGAAACACCTGACTACCTCTTTAACATTTTAAATCTGCTACTAATCTAGGGCTTTTAATCGCCAAGATGAATTCCTAGGCGAAGATTGGTGCCACTCGTTCCAAGAAAGTTTCGAGTTGTTTCTCTGGTTCAAAGCTGGCGAAGCGCACCACCAGGGTTTCAGCGCCTGCCAATACATATTCTTGCATGCGTTCGGCCACTCTCTCAGCGTCACCAAACGGCCCCCAGCGCGTTCCCCAGATGTCGGATCCGTAATAGCCCGTTAGCCACTCTACAGCGTCGGCCTCAGCAGCTTTCAGGTCTGGGTTCATGTTAACGGTCATGTAGAAGGTTTTTTCCAGACTGGTAGGCTCTCGGTCAAATTCCGCTGCCTTTAGGTTTACTTGCTGGATGATCTGGGCGAACTCGTCCGGCGAGTCTGATATGGAGATGATACCGGCGCCAAGTTGAGCTGCGCGCCCAATTTGGGCCGGGCTTTGAGCGCGATAGTGTGTCCCCAGTAGAAACGGGATGCCGTTTGGGTTTGTTGGCACTGGCCGCATGAGGGCCGAGTCCAAATCGAAGTCACGGCCGTGGAAATCGAACGATTTTCCAGAACCTAGACCTTGGATTATTTTGACGATCTCTTCAAACCGCCTACCCCGGCCCTTGGTAGGAACTCCTGCGGCTTTCCATTCGCGCTTTTGGTCATCATTGAACGCCCCACCGACGCCGGCCCCAATGACCAGCCTGCCGCCGGATATCAGGTCTACTGTCGCCATCGTCTGGGCTAATAGCACTGGGTGGCGCAGGGCTGGCAACAAAACGGCTGTACCGAGCCTGACCCTCCTGGTTCGTGCTGCCAAGGCACCGAGTATCGCCAGCGGCTCCATTCGCGGTTTGGCCATCAGACTATCGCCAACCCAGACCGAGTCCAAGCCTGCCTGTTCGACAGTGTTAGCCAGGGAGATGATGCGGTCAATGTTGGGTGGCTGCTCGCCGCGCAGTAATAAACCACGAGTGGGCAGCAATATTCCAAGTTTTACTTTAGTCATGGATAAAAATTACGTCCCAATCTCAACAACCAGCAAAAGTTGCCTTTGGGTGATCAGGTCTAGCTACCGGAATCCGAACTGCCAGATTTTTGTTCTTCAGAAAGGCGCTCCAACAGGCCGGGTTCCATATGCTGAAAAGTTTCGAGGTCATCGACCACGTCCAGGTCAAATCCCAACCCTTGGCTGGAGTTGATAGCCACAGAGGTTTCAAGTCGGGCTGCTTGAGTTAGATGTTTCATGAAGCTGCGCTGGCCCAATTCTGGCTCTAATGGCACACCAAGAGGCACTAATATCGCGTTGGTGCCGCCATCCCTACGAGCCGGAGCAAGCGTCACATTGCCCTGTCTGCGGGAAGCTTGCATCATGCTGTGAATGTCTGCTGGTTTCAAGAACGGCAAATCACCGGCGACGAAGAGAGCAGATTTGCCCTGCTCAAAAGCCAGCGCAAACGCCTTTTTGAGAGTGTCATTCAAGTCGACGCCTAGTTCTTCCAGGCATTCCCCCCCCAAAGATTCGGCCATTTTTCGGACTCTATCATCGCCGCCCACGACCCAAATTGTATCAACTGAAGCTGCTTTGATGGCCAATATTACCCGCCGCAGCAAGGCCAAGACCAAGTCCGCACGTTGTTCTGCTGTTAGGCTCTGGCTCAGCCGTGATTTGCCCTGTGCCAAGGGTTTCATGGGGACGATGGCGATTACATTGTTGGGTTCAGTGACCATAGGTGTTGAGCGTCATTGTAGGAATTAATTGGCCAAGGTTAAAATTTCTTTCGCAAGGGCAATTTTATCTTGTGACGTCTTCATGATAGTTGATGTTACGAGAGGAGTTATGCCCATTTCCTGAATCTGAGGCGCCAAAGCTTCGTCCTGAACGTCGATAACGAGCACGTCACAGATATCAAGATACTCTCTGGCAATCTGCACACAGGATACCTCTTTACCCAACTCGGCCATGATCTTACCTGCGGGACCTTTGACTGCGTCTCCGCTAACGATGGGGCTAACGCAAACTTTTTTCCCGGGGAAGGCGCGAATTCTTTTGCGAACCGCTGGTATTGCCAGTATCGGACCTAGACTGAGATATGGGTTAGACGGGCACATGACCAGCATCCCGGCCCTGGCTAAGGCGTCTTGAAAACCTGGCGCAGCAGTAGCTGTATCGGCACCTAAATAACGCACTTCGAAGATTTTGGGTTCTGCTCTCCGACCGACGAAATAACGCTGCATGGGCAACTCACCTTCGTCAGTTACGAGAACGGTTTTCACAGAGTCGTCACTCATTGGCACGACTAGCTGAGTAACGCCCAAACTCCGATTCAGTTCATCAGTGACTTCAGAGAGGGTTTTGCCATCAGCCAGTAATTGGGTTCGGCGGATGTGAGTGGCGAAATCACGGTCACCCAGGTTGAACCAGGTGTCCACGCCAAATTTCCCCAGCATCTCAAGAGCGGTAAAAGTGTCGCCGCCCACACCCCAGCCTGTCTCCTCGTTGGATAGTCCGGAGAGGGTGTACATGATTGTGTCTAGGTCGGGTGAAACGTGAAGACCGTGAAAAGTTTCGTCGTCACCGGTGTTGACACAAACAACCAATTCCCCAGGATCCAATGACAGCGCCAAACCCAGGGCTAATTTTGCGCCACCGACGCCACCAGCCAACGCCAACACGGCGGGCGGGCTAGATATTCCAGGGGAAGTTACCATCCGTGACCGAGCCGTAAGTTATTTGGGTTGGAAATACGTCCGGTTAGAGTCACGAGGTGGCTATGCCTTGCTGCTCGATACCTGATTGGGATGTTCAAACCGATACGTGTCTAGTTTGACCAACCGCTTGTAGGAACCGAATATCTCTTCCACGTTGTCACCGACCAAGTCCAGCGGATCGAGTTCCTGATCAGTATTACTGAACACGCGGCGAGTCTTATAGGTGGTGTAGCGCTCGGCGGGAATTCTTCCGGCCTCGCGAATCATCTGACGGAATTCTGAAGGACGCATAAGCTGGCCGTGCTGCGCTCCGGCGGCAGTGGAGATACTTTCGTTAATCAGAGTTCCGCCTAAATCATTAACTCCGGCAGTTAACAGAAGCTGAGACATGCGCGGGCCTTCTTTAACCCATGAAGCCTGGATGTTGGGTATCCAGTTGTTCAGCATAATTCGTGCAATGGCATGCATTTTTATAACGTCGATTCCAGTCGGGCCAGGTCGAACATTCTCCACCAACCCCTTCATGAACATGGGAGCTTCTGTATGTACAAAGCTCAAGGGCACAAACTCGGTGATGCCGCCCGTTTGTTGTTGGATACCCCTAATCAGGTCCATGTGTTTGGCTAGCTGAGTCGGAGTCTCAAGATACCCAAACATCACAGTTGAAGTCGTTGGGATGCCCAATTCATGGGCTGTGGTTATAACCTCAGTCCATTTGTCTACAGTGATTCGACCGGGTGAGATTTTATCTCTCAGATCCTGGTCCAAGACCTCAGCAGATGTTCCAGGCAGACTGCCCACCCCGGCAGCCTTTAGCTCAGTGAGGTACGACCTGATTGTGGTTTCAGAGCGAATCGACCCGTACAGCACTTCTTCAGGTGAGAACCCATGGATGTGCATATCCGGAAGTTCTTTCTTGATTGCTTCACAGAGCCGGATGTAAAGATCGCCTTCCATCTTAGGAGGCAGCCCGGCTTGAACACAGACTTCAGTGGCGCCATAATCCCAGGCTTCCTTGGCCCGCCGGACAATTTCCTCGGGCGGAAGTAGGTAACCCTCTTCTTCACGGAAATCGCGACTGAAGGCACAAAATCCGCAGCCTTTGATGCAGACATTTGTGAAGTTGATGTTACGGTTGACCACGTAAGTGACAATGTCGCCCACGGTACGCCGTCTGAGTTCGTCGGCTGTAGTGACCAGGGCATGGTAATCCTGGCCCTCGGCGGCAAACAGCACCACCGCTTCTTCCGGGGTGATGTCCGCACCGGAAAGAGCCCGGTCCAAAACCGCTGCTGTCTCAGGTGTAACCGTACCAATCATAGATTCCAGGTCTTTAATGCTGGATTCTTCCGGTGATGATGGATGTTCAGAATTTACTGGCATATCTCTGCATTCCCCCTTGAACATATCCCTCTGAATCGGACAAGGCCGAGACTTTTTGTTGGAGGGCGTCGGATAGAAAATCTTTAGTGTTTAGGAAGTACTCTGGGTAAACGGGAAGCCTGGGTCTCAATTCAAACCCCGCAGCCTCGGTTTTGTTTTTCAGGTCCGTCAGAGATGGCCAGGGTGCTTCCGGGTTAACGAAGTCGATGGTCAACGGTGAAACGCCACCCCAGTCATTTATCCCGGCATCCAAGTATATATGGTAATCCTCGGCGCTTAGGTTAGGTGGCACTTGGATATTGGCACTTGAACCCAAAATGAGACGGGCCACAGCCACCGTCCATAGTAACTCTTCAGTCTCAGCGTCAGGAGCGTCCCCCATCGCAGTTAGCGGTTTGGCCCGGAAGTTTTGAATTATCACTTCTTGAACGTGACCGTGTTGTGCTTGGAGGTCAGCGATGGCCACCAAAGATTCGATTCTGTCACGCCGGGTCTCGCCTATCCCGATGAGGATACCAGTGGTGAATGGCACTCGCAACTGCCCGGCCAACTCAAGTGTGCGAAGTCGCACACGAGGGCGCTTGCTGGGAGCAAACTCATGAGAGCCGCCAACCGCGTATAGGGCTTCACTGGTGCTCTCCAACATTAGACCCATAGAAGGGTTGAAGGGTTGCAACGCCGCTATCTCGCGGCGCGCCATGGTGCCCGGATTGGCGTGGGGCAGCATCTTAGTCTCGCTAAGGACCAGTTCGCAAACGTGGGTCAGGTACTCCAAAGTGGTCTTGAATCCCCGGTGTTCTAGCCATTCTTTGGCCTCGGGGTAGCGCTGTTCAGGCCGTTCGCCTAGGGTGAATAATGCTTCCGTGCAGCCCATAGCGGCCCCGGCGTTGGCCACATCAAGTACCTGTTCCGGAGTCATGTAAATGTCTTTACCGGCTTGCTGTGGGTCTTTACGGAAGGTGCAGTAGCCGCAGAAATCGCGGCACATATGGGTCAGGGGGATGAAAACCTTGGGCGAGAAAGTGACGATGTTGCCCTTGGACTGGTCACGCATGAAAGCGGCGGCAGCACAGAGTTCCTGGATGGAATCAGAGCCAGAATCCAGCAGAGAAAGGGCGTCGACTTCAGTCAGCGCTGTGCCTGCCGTGGCCTTGGCAATCACTTCACCCAAAGGGACAGTGCTGTCTGGAAATCGTGGTACGTCGCCAGAGTGGACGAATGCCGTCAATGTAACTCCATCGGCCTAACGTCAGGATAACCTGCTGACTGCTTATAGATTACAGACAACCAAGATGTCGAACTATTTTAGACTGTCAAAACCGAGCAAGCAACAAAGGGGAGGCAAAAAGAAGGCGCATACGTGGTCAGCCAGGCTAGAAACCGTTAAAACGGCTCTGATCTGAAGTATCCAGAGCAGCGAATGGCCGGCCTAGATGGTCGTGGGCGCGTCGGGTAGCAACGCGGCCTCTCGGTGTTCGTTCCAAGAATCCCAGCTGCAGCAAGAACGGTTCCCAGACGTCCATGATGGTATCCGCGTCTTCGTTCAATGATGCGGCTAGGGTTTCAAGACCCACCGGGCCGCCGGAGAACTTATCAATGATGCTGGTTAGCAGTCGGTGATCAGACCGGTCTAGACCCAGTTCATCCACGTTGAGCTGTTCTAATGCTGCCTTAGCCACCGGGGCGTCCACTATGTTGTTGGCTTTGACCAGGGCATAGTCGCGGGTTCGTTTCAGCAGACGGTTGGCGACTCTGGGGGTCCCTCTGGAACGAGAAGCAATCAAATCCAGCCCTTCATTATCGGCTTCCATGTCCATGATGCGTGCCGAACGGTCAACGATAACCTTCATATCGTTGGGCTCGTAGTAGTCGAGACGGCAGACCGAACCGAACCGGTCGCGCAGAGGAGCGCTGACCATGGAGAACCGGGTGGTTGCACCGACAAGGGTAAATGGACTAATTCTGAGGTTCACGTTTCTTGCGGCCAAACCCTTGCCGACCATCCAAGACAGGAAGAAATCCTCCATAGCCGAGTAGAGGACTTCTTCGACCACCCGGTTCAGACGGTGTATCTCATCAATAAAGAGCACGTCACCAAGTTGAAGGCTGGTGAGAATGGCGGCCATATCACCGGCGCGCTCGACAGCGGGGCCAGAAGTGACACGAATAGCAACACCCATCTCTGAGGCGATAATGTTGGCCAGTGTGGTTTTGCCGAGTCCGGGCGGGCCATAAATGATCACGTGGTCTAATGCTTCTTCACGTATCTTGGCCGCCTGAATCGCGATGGAGAGGTTTTCTTTGGTGTTGGCCTGGCCGACGAAATCATCCAGCGTCTTGGGACGCAAAGACACGTCTTGGTCTTCTTGCTGGACGTCCCCTGAAACCAGCCGTTCGGCCATTTTATTTGCCCCTCACCCTAAAAGTTACACTGCCCCACATGGCCCTTAAGTTGCCCCACCCATTTTAGCCGGATTGCCATACTAAAGGTCAAGAATTCCCTGTCACTTATTTACTCAACATACTTGCGAAATACTAGACACGCATTCTGACCACCAAAGCCAAATGCGTTGGAGAGCGCCACATTCACGTCTTTGATCCGGGCTTGGTTTGGCACGTAATCCAAATCGCAGGTTGGATCCGGTGTTTCATAATTGGCGGTTGGATGAATCATGCCTTCGGTGATGGTTTTGACGCAGGCAGCAGCGTCCAGTGATCCCGCAGCGCCTAACGAATGGCCAATCATCGACTTGGTTGAACTGATGGGTATGTTGTATGCCAGGTCACCGAACAACCTCTTGATGGCTACGGTCTCCAGAGTGTCATTCAAAGGGGTGGATGTGCCGTGGGCATTGATGTAATCGACCTGATCCAATGCCACACCGGCGTCGGCCAGGGCCAATTGCATTGCTGCTGCGGCGCTGGTGCCGTTTTCTTCCGGCTGTACCGGATGGCCAGCGTCACTGGTGGAACCAAACCCGGCCAACTCAACCAGTATATTGGCCCCTCGTGCCCTCGCGTGTTCCAGGCTCTCTAGGATCATAATAACTGAACCTTCAGAGGGGATGAACCCGTCCCGGCCCGAATCAAAGGGACGGCTGGCCTTCTGCGGGTCGTCGTTTCTGGTGCTAAGAGCCCGCATCACTGCAAAGCCAGAGAGACCCAACAAACTGATTCCAGCTTCGGTTCCTCCAGCAATCATCACATCAGCCGTGCCCCGCTGAATAACAGCCATTGCATCGCCCAACGCCTGGTTGGACGCGGCACAGGCAGTGGTGGCAGTGGAGTTATACCCGTGGGCACCGGTGTACCGGCTCACAGCAGCAGCGGCCATGTTGGGCAGGATCATAGGGAAGAAGAAGGGCGACATCCGCATCCCACCGCGTTCTGCCAGGATCCGGCAGTTTTCTTCCAGCGTTGGGAACCCGCCGTTGCCATTGCCCAGAATCACACCAACCCTATAAGGGTCGTCCTTGGAAATATCGTAGGATGCGGTTTCAATCGCCTGGAGAGCGGCCGCGACGGCTAGTTGAGTGAACCGCGCCATTCTGCGGGCTTCTTTATTATTGATGTAGGTGACAGGGTCAAAACCGGAGACCTCTCCGGATATTTGGCAGGGATAGCCTTCAGGGTCGCAGAGTGTCATTGGACCGATGCCAGAGGTCCCAGCGGCCAGGTTCTTCCAGTACTCTTCAGGGGTCTCGCCCAGGGGAGTCATGGCTCCCATACCCGTGATTACTACCCTTACCCGATCATCAGCCACTGGAGACGCTCCTCATTTTCAATTATTACCGTGGGTGCCTGTAACACCAGTGAACTTCTTCAACTAAGTTCTGAATATATCTCTGGTTCAATTCCCAGCGCCGATTCCCGGACCTCTGCGGTAAGGAACAGGGATCCCACTACCAACACCAGGTCTCGTGGCCTCGCTGAGTCCAGAGCCAGTTGCAGCGCCTCTGATGCGGTTGCTGCCGTGGTCACTGGTCCATCGAATAACCTGGCAACTTCATCCGGTGCTAAAGAACGCGGGTGGCGAGATGCGGTCGCAAAGACCGAATCCGCTTTCTCTCGCAACGCCTGGGCCATGCCCTCCACATTCTTGTCTCTGGAAAACCCGGTGACCAAAATCAGTTTTTCGAAATTGAGGTACTTTGGCAGAGACTTTAACAAGCTCTCCACAGAGTATACGTTGTGGGCACCGTCAGCCACCAAGAGCGGAGAACGCGATAAAACCTCCATCCGGCAGGGCCAACTCACCTGCTCAAAGCCTACTTCCATCGCTTTAGCGTTCACGGCGATACCTAGGCTGGCTAATGCTTCCAACGCCGCAACTGCTGATGCCGCATTTTCCAATTGGTGGTCGCCCAATAATGGCATGTATAGTTCGTATTCGCCGTTACGGCCCCTCACAGTAAACCGTTGACCGTCAGTACCGCTTCGTCCCTCTTCCCAGGTAACGTCTCTGCCCACCAAGATGGGGGCGGCCTCCTTTTCCTGACATGCAGCCAAGATTGGCCCAAGAGCTTCCGAGGTTTGCGGGGCAATTATTACGGTGGAACCTGGTTTGATGATTCCCGCTTTGTCGGCAGCAATCTCACCAATGGAATCCCCCAGGATGGCCGTATGGTCCAGGCTGATCGACGTGATGACGCAAACTCCAGCGTCCAAAACGTTGGTGGCGTCCAGTTTTCCGCCCAAACCAACCTCGATTACCTGCACGTCAGTGCGGTCTTCGGCAAAGCACTGAAAGGCCATGCCCGTGAGGTATTCAAATAGCGTCAGTGGCCCAATGACTGAATCAGCCTTGAGTTCTTCGTGAATGGGCCAAATCCCTTCCACCAAAGCCGCAAATTTCTCTTGGGTGATGGGCTCTGAGTCGCGCCTAATCCGCTCGCGGAACGTGTGGAGGTGGGGTGAGGAGTAAAACCCGGTGCTGAATCCGGCGGCGCGAAGGGCAGCGTCACAGAGAGCTGCCGTGCTGCCCTTGCCCTTGGTTCCAGCGATATGTACTGCCGGAATCTGGTGTTGAGGACTGCCCAGTCTTTCTAATAATGCCTCCATCCGACCAAGATCGTAGATGGCTTTTTGGCGCGGGCCGGTGACCGTGTTTCGTTCGTGGTCAACCAGGTTTATCAGGCGGGAGATTGACTGAAGATAATCCATGTGGCTCCAAAGAACAGGCGGTGATGAAAGGTTCGGTTGGTGGGCCGATTAACAACTGTGCCAGTAGTTTATAAAGGACTAGTGGTCACGGATGCGCCTTGGCATTGCCCCAAGCAACATCTGAATACCATCTGCTCTACCCACTGAATTCACAAAATCAATGTTACCTTCCAGGGATCGGGGGGTAAACCCAAATACCCGCTCCACCTCACCCATCTCTGCTACGCTACGAATGCCCATCATCTTAATTTGATCAGTGGTTATAGGTGGTCGGGGCATGATTCCCTGGCTGACAGCCGCAACGGCGCGCATGACCCAGACCGGCAGATGAAAGCGCAGTCGTCGTTTGCCCATAGCTTTGGCCACTTCGGTTACCAGTTCGTTGTAACTGAGGCGCTCGGTGCCACCCAGGTCAATTGTCCTTCCCTTAAGGTCTTCCCGGCCCAGAGTGATGGCGATGCAGCGAGCCAGATCGTCAGCGGCTAGTGGATGTAATCGGTTCTTTCCTGAACCGATTACCGGGACGATAGGGAACAACCGGATCATCCCGGCCAGTGCATTCAGAAACTCGTCACCCTCTCCAAACAGCATGGAAGGGCGGAAAATGGTGAAGTGCATGCCGCTTTTAACGACTTCCTGCTCTCCCAACCATTTGGTGTATAGGTAGGGATAGGTCTGGTCGTTTGCTGCGCCAATGACGCTGACATGTAGAAAATGCCTCGCTCCAGCCTGTTTGGCGGCCGCTAAAACATTGGCGGTGCCTTCTCGGTGAACGGCGTCAAACGAATTCCGCCGTGTAGGTCGAATCACTCCAACTAGATGAATCACTGATTCAGCATCGTAGAACGCATTTCTTAGTGCGGTGGGGTCACTAATGCTGCCATACTGGACCTCAACGTCTCTGTGGGGAAACATCCGCTCGCGCCCAGGTGTATGGACCAAACAACGGACCTCGTGGCCTCGCTCCAGAAGTTCGCGCACCACTCTCCGGCCAAGAAAGCCAGTAGCGCCAGTGACCAAAACTACCAATTCGTATTACTCATAGAGCGAGTTTTGCCTTTTGTGAATCAGAATCAAGACCTGGGTTCAACGGTGGCAAATCCCTCTACCCCGTGTCAAGTGAATACTAGCCAAGGTCTACTGGTCAATTTGCAATAGAAGCCGTCGCATATAAAGGGGAAGGAGGCAATCTACTGCGTTAGAATTACCGCAACATTCAGTACACTGTAATTTGTCGTAATCACAGAGGATAGATGATGGAGAAACTTGATCTGCACTTTGGCGCTGGGATTGCGCTTGGTGTCAGTGAAACAGCCCGGCAGGCCCGTTGGATGGAGGAGTTGGGCTACGAATATTTCTCAGCCGGCGAGCATTTCATGCGCGGAGACCCGCCAGGTCCGACCCACGCAACCCTGCCAGTATTGGCGGTGGCGGCCGGCGCAACAGACCATCTGCGTGTCCTTTCTTCTATTATTCTGACCCCTTTCTACCATCCCTTAGTATTGGCGCGAATGACCGCCACTCTGGACGTGGCTTCCGGAGGCCGGTTGACTTTGGGAGTGGGTGTCGGCGGCGAGTTCCCAGTGGAGTTCGAAGCCGCTGGACTCAAGGTTAACCAACGGGGACGCCGGACCGACGAGTGCTTGGATATCATGCGCCAGTTGTGGACGGGGGAACGCGTTACGTTCTCCGGGCAGCACTTCCAAATGACCGATGCCATGATCAACCCGCCCCCAACCCAAACGCCCAACCCGCCGATATGGGTTTCGGGTCGGCGCGATGCGGCAATGGTCCGTTCTGCTACCTACGGTGACGGGTGGATGCCTTATTTTTACGACGCGCCCAGATACCGCGACAGCGTCAAGAGGATTAAAGAAATCGCCGCTGCCGCCGGACGAGACATGTCTGGATTCCAGTGGGCTCACTTCCCCTACATATCTATCTATCCCACTGAGCAAGAAGCTGCGGAGGTCGCAGCAGAACAGCTTGGTGGGCGATACCTGTACGGTGGCGAATTCTTGGATATTGTCCGCAAATACTGCTTGCTTGGGACCGTTGAGAACTGCATCGAACAGTTGCAGGAATATATCGATGCTGGAGCACGGCATATAGTCTTCAGCATCAGTTGTCCCAGAGAGGACCGCGAGCGCCATCTCGAGGTCATCGCCAAAGAACTAATTCCCCACTTTAAGGGCAAATGACTCAGGGAGTTTGTCCAGCGACGGACTTAAATCAGGCCTACGTAGAAATTGAACATATCCCGGAGTCGCCATTATGACAATTGGGTTTTTCTGGCGTAGAATAGGCTGGAGTTGTTATGACTCTGGCGGTCATTTGACAGTAAGTGAACGCATATTCTCGACGAGTCACTCAAAACCGGGCGGCTCAGGTAGGGGATTCCGTTATTTCGGAAACTGGTTGTCCTATATAATAGGGCGCGAACGCATATGAACCATCGGTGGATTTAGCTTCAGCTTGCCAATGTTCACCGATTAGTCAACTAGCAAAAATTGATATCGACTAGCATTTAGTCAAGCGGTATTACATCATCTGGTGATTACCAGTAGGAGCAAAGATGTCGCGATTAAAACGGGTGGTGCTGTTTCAACCAGCGTCAGCCGGTGGAAATTTTGAATACGTAGCCATACCCAGACAGGGAATGCTCTTCCTTTCGGGCGCACTGGCCCAGTGGGAAGGACCCAACATATACGAGCGGGAGATTTGGTTTGAAGACCGCTCCGGACTCATGGACCCGGATAAAGACCTTGAAGGTGTAGATATCTTCATGGTCACAGCGTTGATTAATGAAGCCCCACGCGGCTATCAGA
>JAPKDE010000167.1 GCA_028822675.1 Dehalococcoidia bacterium
AACCGCCGTATAAAATCCGGGCAAACCAACCCTTTTATACCCATGCCGTGGGCTATACAATAGCTGCGGCCCGACCGGCCACAAAAAGACTGACCGCTGAAAGTCCTGATGGAATCGGGATTGACAGCCAATTTTGGAGGCACTGAAATGGCAGATGAAGTAATTTACGAGATCAAAAATAGAATCGCCTACATCACGTTGAACCGGCCCGAGAAGCTGAACGCCATCGACCCGGCCATGCGCGAACTACTCTGGGACGCCTTTCAAGACGTCCAGAACAATGATGAAGTCCGATGCGCCATCGTAACCGGCGCCGGACGTGCCTTCTCCACCGGTCACGACTTGGCGGCGATGGCCGCTGGTCATGCCAACGAAGGTCATAGCACCGGGGATCTTTACGTGGTCCAGTCCCAAATATGGAAACCCATCATCGCCGCGATCAACGGAATCTGCCTGGCCCAGGGCTGCGGCATCGCCCTTGGCAGTGACATCCGAATCGCGTCATCCAAGGCTGAATTCGGCTGGCCCCAAGCCAAGCGGGGTATCGCGTCGGTCAGCGGCCCAGCGTTGTTGTCCCAGGTCGTTCCGAGAAACATCGCCTTTGAGTTTCTGTTTACCGGCGACTTCGTAAACGCCGAGAAAGCCTTGCAGTTGATGCTGGTCAACTACGTGGTCGAGCCGGAAGACGTCATGGCCAAGGCTGAAGAGATTGCGAACAAGATAGTCGCAAACGCGCCGTTGTCCATCGCTGCCATCAAAGAGGCCTCCATCGTAGGCGCGGATATGGGGCTGGAAGAGCGCGTTAAATACGCCGGACGAAAGCGCAACGAGATCTTGGAGACGGAAGACGCCAAAGAAGGCGTTCTGGCCTTCAACGAGAAGCGCGCACCAGTCTGGAAGGGCCGCTAAGGGTTCTCTCGCACGATTGAGGGTATTATTCCGTTCGTGGTGAGCTTGTTTCGAACCACCTGCCCGAGTTAACCCATTAATGGCCTTGCTCAACCGTTCGTGGTGAGCCTGTCGAACCATACATGTGCAGAAACACTGGTCCTTCGACGGGTCCCGGTAAATCGAGACTCTCGACCTACTGTCGAAGCTCAGGACGAACGGAAAAACGTTGCTCTGAATTAGAGCATTCTTTCTAGCGCAAACAATTGCTAAAAAATACTGCCACTGCAGCCTTGAAGCGCCGGACGCTCCTGGCTAGGATAGGGCCGTGCTCGAACAACTGAAGGCATATTTCGGATTCGACCGGTTCCTGCCCCTCCAAGAGGAGATCATTGCCAAGGTGCTCGCCAACCGCGATACCTTGGTGCTGATGCCAACGGGCGGCGGGAAGTCGCTCTGCTACCAACTGCCGGCCCTGCATTTCAAGGGCCTAACATTGGTGGTCTCCCCCCTCATTGCCCTGATGAAAGACCAGGTAGACGGTCTGCGGGCCAACGGCGTGCCTGCCGGACTGCTCAACAGCACCCTCACGTCCCAGGAAGCAGCGGAGGTCCAAGACCAGGCCAAGCAGGGCAAACTCAAAATTTTGTACATCGCGCCAGAGAGGTTGGCCCTCCCTGGATTCCAGCGGTTTTTGCATTCCTTGGAAGTCAGCCTGATTGCCATTGATGAGGCGCATTGTATCTCTGAGTGGGGCCACGACTTCAGGCCTGACTACCGTAATCTACGGTCACTTCGGAAGGAATTCCCCGCAGTACCGATTATCGCGCTGACCGCCACCGCCACCACCCAGGTGCGGGAGGATATCCTCAACCAGCTGGACCTCGACAAGCCGGAGATATTCATCTCCAGTTTCAACCGGCCCAACCTGACCTACACAATCCAGCCCAAGACTGAGCCGTTGGGTTCATTGCTCCATCTGCTGGAAAAACACCAGGGCGGATCGACGATCATATACCGGTTCTCCAGAAAGGCCACCGAAGAGACGGCCATGGAATTGTCGGACCGGGGGTTTAACGCTCTGCCCTACCATGCCGGGCTGGACCGAGACCTGCGGCGGGAGACCCAAGAGAAGTTCATCCGAGACCAGGTGCAGATCGTGGTGGCAACGATCGCCTTTGGCATGGGCATCGACAAGCCCGACGTGCGTCTGGTGGTGCACTATGACCTGCCCAAGACCGTGGAGGGCTACTACCAGGAAACGGGCCGCGCCGGGCGGGACGGCATGCCCAGCGACTGCGTGCTGTTTTATTCCTACGGCGACCGCTCCAAGCAGGAATATTTCATCAGCCAAATCGAAGATGATGAAGAACGGGACAAGGCCCACACGAAACTAGACCAGATCCTGGCCTTGTGCGACCTTCAGACCTGCCGCCGCGCGTATCTGATGGAATACCTGGGCGAGCCCTGGCCCAAGACCGACTGCGGTGGCTGCGATATCTGCATGCTACCCCGTGAAGAGTTCGACGCTACTGAAATAGCCCAGAAGGTACTCTCAACCTCGATACGCACCGGCGAGCGGTTTGGCGTGAATTACTTGGTAGATGTCATGCGCGGAGCCAACAACAAGGCCGTGAGAGACAGGGGGCACCACGAACTAACTGTGTTTGGCATCTGCCGAGATGCCGATTCAGACGACCTCAAAGAGATGGTGCGTTCTCTGGTCACCAACGGGTTGCTGGCCCAACAAGGCAGCGGCTACCCAACCCTGGCGGTCTCGGCCAAGGGTCGTAAATTCCTGAACGAGCGTGAGACTCTGACACTGACTCGGCCCAAGCAGGCCACGCCAGTTTTGCAAAAGAGCTTTGATACTTCCGGACGGGAGACGGCCTATGACACCAGACTGTTTGACGAGCTGGCAGCGCTGCGTCTGGAGATTGCAACTGAGCGCGAAGTACCGGCGTACGTAATCTTTGGCAACAAGGCTCTCCAACAGATGGCCTTCCACATGCCGCAGAACGAAGAAGAATTCTCCAATATCTCAGGGGTGGGCGACGCCAAATTACGGGAATTCAGCGCCCCGTTTTTGAAGGCCATTACCGAATACGTACAGGCGAATAGCGTGGCTGTAACAGCTACTAAAATGCCGGTATCGGCCCCCAAGAAGCGGGCCAACCGAGGCATCAGCATGAGCATCCGCGAGACCAGGGACCTGGTGGCTCAGGGTATGTCCTTGAGCGAAGTAGCCGAGCAGCGGGGCATCAGCGAGACCACTATCCGCGGCCACTTGGAGAAACTAGTTCAGGAGGGCGGCACCGTTGAACTGGATCACCTAATGCCCTCAGAAGATAGGCGTCTCAAGATAGTGTCAGCCTTCAAAGAAATTGGTGAAGCGCGTCTAACACCGGTCAGGGACATGCTGGGTGCGGACTACACCTGGGACGAAATCGCAGTGGTCCGTTTGGCCCTACGGCAGGAGCAGGCGGTTAGTTAGAGGGGATCGGTCGATTCTTTTCACCTTCTGTCATTCTGAGCCAGCCGCAGCGGCGAAGAATCTGCCAAGTCACCAGTTGACTGCAGGTTATTGTTCAGTAGAACGGCTCGTTGGCTGAGTTTCGGAAGATCCTTCGCTTCACTCAGGATGACATTGCAATTGGCCTGTATCTTCCAACCTACCATTAGTCCGTATCGCTGTATCCATCGAACCACTCCTTCCCCCTCAGCATGTTCTCCCACTAACGTCCTTCGACAAGTCGGATAAATCGAGACTCTCGACCTACGGTCGGAGCTCAGGATGAGCGGTGTTTGTTGCTGGCTCTGGTTATGTCCCAGCCGACATTTTCTTCATGATGCTAGCAACTGTAGGCGCGGGTTTTTAACCCGCTTGTTTGTCAGCAATCCTATTCCTCTTTGTGAACCAAACTCTAATAAATATATGGTTTGGTCGCCACGATAACATTGCATCCCTCTAGAATCTACAGGTTACAAACCCGCGCCTACGATTGTCTACCCGCGTGTGTCTAACCGAATGGATTCCTGCCTTCGCAGGAATGACGGATTGGCAGGTATGACGAACGATCGGGCATAGCATGGCTGGCGAGCGGCATGGCGACCTGGGATTGCTGGCTGCCGGACTTAGCATGTCGTGCGGGCGGGCGGGCATAGCTGGCAGAACGGACGGGCGGCCTGGCTAGTTGCTAAGGCAGAGTGGTGTTTCGTTGGTTGGTGGGCAAAGAAAAAGGGCGGGTTGGAAACCCGCCCCTACGATTCATTGCCTAGCCGCTGGTTGCTTAGAGCCCCAGGGCATCTGCCAAACGGCGGCGGTGGAACTTGGGGTCACCCAGGTAGTTGTAGAGGGTACGGGACGCGGTGGTGTGTAGCGTGAGTCCGTACTCGGTCATGCTTCCCACACCCGCGTGAACTTCATGGCCGAAGTTACACGCTTCGTAGTAGCCCTCGCTGGCTACGGTCTTAGCCAAATGGACGCTGTCGGCAGCGTCACGGCCAATGTCCAGCTTCCATAGTGCCTCATAGGCGGTCCACCGGGCGGCATCAAGTGCGTTCAGCAGGTTGATAACCTGGTCCTGCACGCGCTGGAATCGACCAATTGGCGTGCCAAACTGATGGCGGGTCCGGCTGTAATCCACAGAGAGTTCATAGACAGCCTGGCTGCCACCAACCTGGTAGGCGCAGATCACTGGGATTGCCTTCTGTTCTGCCCGTTCCAAGGCGGCCCAGCCACCGGCTAGCTTCTCACCAAGGACATTGACCGAGTCTGCTCCCACGTCTTCCATACTGATTGCCGACTGGTTCCAGGCGAACCCCGGAAGGTGCCTGATGGTAATCCCAACGCTATCTGCTGGCACAATCACCAAGCCAACTTCGTTGCTCTCTTTGGACCGCACGGCGCAGAGCAAGTGGGTGGCGGTCTCGCCGTCAAACACGTAGGACTTGCTGCCATTGAGAGTCAGTCTGCCGCCGGTTTGTTCGGAGGACAGTTGAACATCGCTTTCCAGCCAGCCAAAATCATCCTCTGTAATGGCGACCACCATGCGAACTTCGCCGGTGGCCATGAGCGGCAACCATTCTTTCTTCTGTTCCTCGGTGGCTCCCTCCAATAGGGTTAACGCGGCGACCACTGCAGAACTTAGGTGAGGGCCGGGAACGGGGCCGCGGCCCAGCTCCTCAAAGAGCACACCGGCATCGGTGAACGAGCCACCCTCACCGCCGTACTCGGTGGGAATCAAAATGCCCAGCCAGCCGGTCTTGATCAATTGCTCCCAGGGCTCCGTAGGGGTGGACTCGGTGGGTGAGGCAATCTTCAGCAGGGTCTCTTTGGGGTATTCCTGCTGTACAAAGCTCCTCACCGCGGTCTTAAGCATCTCTTGTTCAGGGGTTAAGGACAGGTCCATGTTTTTTCCTCGGGAAAATAGCTGCCAGCTTTTAGCCACCAGCCGATTTTGGTTTATTTAAAAGCGATTAACCCAGTGCGCCGGCTTTCTCGCGGACTTCTCGGCCGATGCCGATACGGCGGGACATGATCACCTTCTGGATGTCGGTGGTGCCGCCCGGGTGGATGGCGATAATTCCGGCCCGTGCGTGGGCTTCCATGTGGCCTTCCGATGCCCCAAGTTCTGGGTCAAACGTAAGTGAGGCCGGTCCAAGGATGTCCAGGATGTGCCGAGACATCTTCAGGCCCAGGGTCTTCCGCAGGTAAGAAGCCTGGGGGCCTTCATAGGTCGTGGAGATGCCGCTATGTCGCATCCAGTAGTTACGCAACTGGAACAAGCGGACTATTTCCTGTTCGATATGGACGTCAACCAGCTTTTCCCGAGCATCCGGGTCTTTGGTGATGGGCTCGCCGCGGCGATTGGTGGTTTTACAGTAATCGAATAGACGGTCAACCACTGGGTTTCGGCTGATCCTGCCACCGGTGCCGTGTTCAAGTTCCAAGTGAGTGGTAGCT
>JAPKDE010000168.1 GCA_028822675.1 Dehalococcoidia bacterium
AAATCGCTGTTAGAGCGTGTCGAATCGTGGACTGATTACCCACTCTTAATTTTGTCGTTGTTGTTGATCTCATTATTGATTGGTCCTCTTTTATATGACATGGACTCAGATACGGAACGTGTCTATTTCATTCTAGACGGTGTCATATGGGTGTTTTTTGCGCTAGCTTTTCTCGTTAAATTGGCAATAGCCTGAGGTATATCAGAGATCACTGGTTCGACATCCTCTTGGTTGGGATTCCAATGTTGCGTCCATTAAGAATCTTCAGAATTTTTGGAATTACGTTAAGAACTTATAGAAACCATGCTAGGTTCGTCACGGTAGATTTCTTAGTCTTATATGCCCTAATCATGATTATCAGTTCTGCCTCTGCAGTCGCAATTTTTGAAGGAGGCCCAAACTCCCAATTCCCAACCTATCACGATGCCCTTTGGTGGTCGACGGTGACCATTACGACCGTGGGCTACGGAGATTTCTTTCCGGTGTCAGCTGGCGGCCGTGTAGTTGCGTTGATCCTTATGTTGGGCGGGGTAGGGATTTTTGGAGCGATAACCGCAAATTTGGCTTCATTGTTGTTAAAGTCACCAGACAACCAGAACCAGCTAATCGCCGAATTGGTTGAAGAAGTGAGGGAATTACGACGGGAAATGAGGCTTCGCTATTAAAGATTCTTAATATCAAAACCTATTGCCGCTCCGGTAACGGATGCTACAATTCAGGTCGATTCAATCATTTGAAGATTACAAATACCTGAAGCTACCGGAGGAAACAGATGGCCCAGACCTACTCGGCACCGCCAGCAATGACTATTGATGAATCCAAGACTTACGCAGCCACGTTTAAAACCAACCACGGAGAAATAAATCTGGATTTGTTCGCGTCCAAAGCGCCAGTGACTGTGAACAATTTCGTATTTTTGGCCAGAGATGGCTTCTACAACGGTGTAATCTTTCACCGTGTCATCCCAGGCTTCATGATTCAGGGAGGAGACCCAGACGGCTCAGGAACGGGTGGACCAGGCTACAAGTTTCAAGATGAGTTCGACTCATCTCTGGTTTTCGACAAGACTGGTATCCTAGCGATGGCTAATGCCGGCCCTGGTACCAATGGAAGTCAGTTCTTTATAACGTGCGCACCAACTCCCCATTTGAACGGAGCCCACACCATCTTCGGAACGGTGACCGGCGGTCAGGATGTGGTGGACGCAATTGTCAGCGTGCCTCAAGGCGGTGGCAATCGACCAAACGATCCGGTCGTCATCGAAAGCATCGAGATTCAGGAGTCCTAAGCTGACCTAAACGATCAGTGCACGAGTGATTATTCGCACTGATGAACGCGAAAAAGACCGGCGTCTAATATGCGGGAGTAGGCATGGACGCCGGTTTCTTTACCGGCCGTTTCGCCAGTATGAAACACAGTGCGCCAATCATATTGGTCGCGACCATCACCATGAACGCCTGGGTGTAGTCGCCTTGAACGTCGCGCATCCAGCCAACCAGTGGCGCGGCAATCAAGAGCAGTACGTTCATTGGCACCGTGGAGATGCCCAAAATCTTCCCAAACGAAGCCGATCCAAAATAATCGCCCCTGATGGCCACCGTCAGAGGATTTCTCCCACCAAAACCGGCCCCGAATAAGATGGCAAACAGGTAGAAAGTCGATTTCGCGTCCGCAAAGACCAATACCATGACACCGACCGCCTGCAGGGTGGTAAAGATGGCCACTGCAAACCTGATCGGTATCTTGCTACCCACGTATCCGCCGACCAACTGGAACACCATGGCGACTGCTGTGTATACCGACACCACAAAGGCAGCGTCCTGCAGGTCATAGCCTTTATCAACCATCAGCAGCCCCAGATGGGCCATAATTGCCAGGATCACCATAGACGTGAACCCGTGACCAAACGCTATCAGCCAGAACGCCGAGGTATGTAGCGCTTCACGAACGGTGAAGTCCTCGTCCGACTGGACTGGTTTAAAGGAACCTCCTGCCGCAGGCTTTTGAGAAGCCTTTTGGGAAGTCTGTGGGGCCGGTTTGTCGCCGTCTGGCAGAAGCCCCATATCCTGAGGTTGATTCTTAATCAATCGTGAGATCGGCCAGGCAACAGAGATCATAACGATCCCTAATATACTGGCGGTCCACCGCCACCCGATACGGTCTATATCGATCCCGTCATCAATCGCCCAGGCGATGGCCGGGACGAGTAACAACGCCCCAGCCCGGCTGCTCATATTGGACCAACCAAGCGCCATGGACCTCTTCTTGTTAAACCAACGGGTAAGCAGGGTCATTATCGGTATCCAACTACCCAAACCCTGGCCAACCGCCATAAGGATATAAGCCAGATAGAACATCCAAAGGTTTTGCACCTGGCCGAAGAAGATGAACGCACCACCCAAAATCAACATGCCAACGAGCACCATGCGGCGGGTGCCCACTTTATCCACCAGATATCCCTCAAGCGGACCCATGAATCCACCCTCGATACGGGTGAAGGTCAATGCGAAGCCCAACTGGGTGCGGTTCCAGCCAAAATCACGCTGCAACGCAACGGCCCAAAGGCTCATCGCATGGAATAACGGGACAGTGGATAGTACCATGACAAACCCGCTAACCCCGACCAGCCACCAGCCGTAGAAAACGTTTTCCGGACGGAAAGGAACGCGGTTTGTGGGTGGAGGTTGCGAAGAAATAGCTAGTCTCCCAAGTCAGTTAGTGGGGGTTGGCCAAACTCACCCGAGGATATCACAAGCCTGAATTATTGTTCGGCTCTCTATCTTCTGAGTGAATCTAGTCCGGCTCTCGGCCCAGATTCACCCAGGCCTGGTAGACCCGGTTCTTAGCTAGACCCGTGGCCTCCGCCACCATCGCCACGGCATCTTTGGCCCTCACACTGTCTTTTTTGAGGTCGGACAATCGTCGGCGCAGTTCATCTTCTATAGAAGCTTGGTCTTCAGCAGTAGCCGTTCCTGTGGAGTCGATCTCGGCCGGTCTGCCCTGGATTACGATTACTACCTCGCCGCGAGGCGAACTGAAGTGTTCCAATGCCTCTGCTGCCGTCCCCCGGAACACCTCTTCATAGAGCTTGGTCAGCTCACGGCACACGGCCAAAGGGCGCTCGGCAAATACAGCGTCCATGTCGGCTAGAGTGGCGCGCAGACGGTGCGGGGCCTCAAAGATCACCAGAGGGACCGCCGATGCCAACGACGCGCGCAGGCTTAGTTGTCGGTCTTTCCTGCGCCGGGGCAAAAATCCCAGGAACGAAAACGCATCGCCAGCGAAGCCCGACAACGCCAACGCAGCCGTTACTGCCGAGGCGCCAGGCACAACCTCAACCTTGAAACCTGCATTGGAAGCCGCCACCACCAGCTCGCTGCCTGGGTCGCTGATGCCCGGCATACCGGCGTCAGTCACCAGGGCAACATCGCCCTCCCCAAGCTCTGCCAGCACGCTGTCCAGCTTCTCACGCCAGTTATGTTGGTGAAAGCTAGTGGTCCTGGGTCTAATCCCCAGGTGGCTCAGCAAACGACGGGTTACGCGAGTGTCTTCGGCGGCCACCAGAGCGACTTCCGACAGGATCCGCGCCGCCCGGGGCGTCAAGTCTTCCAAGTTGCCGATGGGCGTTCCTACTATATATAAGGTCGGCACTGATTCAGTCCCACTGTAAATTTGCCAAAATAACTGGGTGGCGTTTCTTTTACTGCCTAATTATATGGCAACGGCCCTTGCCTGATGGAGACACCCAAAGTAAGCTTTGTTAGCCATTATTGAGTGAACCAGTCATCAGGTTAAGCGGACACTGGATTCACGCTAAAGATCATAAATTCAAAATCAATCAATCCAGGAGGGACCATGCCTAAGCTGACCGGAGCTCATCTCTTCGTCCGATGTCTCAAGATGGAGGGTATCGAGAAGGTATTTACCATTGTTGGCGACACGATCCTGCCCTTGGTGGACGCAGCGGAAGACGAGGGCATCCAGTTTATCGACGCTCGGCATGAGGGTGCGGCCCTGCACATGGCCGACGGCTACGCCCGGATCACCGGCAAACCTGCCGTGGGCATGTTCACCGGCGGGCCCGGCTTCTCCAACGCCATCTCTGCCCTCCCGGCCATCTACACTTCAGAGAGTCCGGTCATCTTCATTGCCGGCGCGGCACCAATGCCAGAACACGGAATGACTGCGTTTCAGGAGATCGACCAGATTGGCATGACCAAGCCAGTCACCAAGGGCTCATGGATGATCCACGACAAAACCCGCATCCCCGAAATGGTGGCCACGGCCTTCCGCACGGCGATGTCCGGCCGACCAGGCCCCGTTCACCTAACGCTGCCCATCGACCTACAAGAAGTGGAGCTATCAGAAGAAGACCTGCCCCGCTACATGCCCCAGGAATACCGCGCCATGGGCCGTTCTCAGGGCGACCCAGTTTTGATCGAGCAGGCGGCCTCTCTATTAAAAGGCGCCAAAAAGCCGGTGATCATTGCCGGCAACCCAGCCCGTTATTCCGTGGACTCCGCCCAGCTTCAAGAACTGGCCGAGTCCACTGGCATCCCGGTATTTACGGTGGAACAGGCACGGGGACTCCTGGATGACGAGCATCCTCTCTGCTTCGGCTACGCGGACGGTGGTTTGAACCCCACCGCCAGACGCTTCCGCGAGGCAGACGTCGTTCTCCTACTGGGACGACGATTGGACCACCGCTATCGCTACGGCGGCGTCTTCTCCGATTCTGCCAAACTCATCCAGGCCGACCCTTCAGAAGCAGAGATTGGTCGCAACCGGGGCGTGGCCGTGGGCATACACGCCGACCTTGGCGCAGTTGTGGAACAGATAACTGCAGCCTGTAAAGCCAGCAGCGCAGTCAAAGAAGACATTTCCGGGTGGATCGAGACGCTCAACAATGACGCTGCCGCCTGGGACGCAGAACTCCGCAGCCACGCAGACGGTCAAGAGCCGATGCACCCAATAGATGTCTACACCGGCCTGGAAGAGCACCTGGACAAAGATTCCGTGGTGGTCATGGACGGCGGCGACTACGTCCAGTGGGGTCGGTCGTTCTTGAAGGCCCGCAAGCCGGGTCACCATCAGCGTCTGGGGCCGTTGAGCCATCTGGGCGGTGCGATTCCCTACGCCATGGCCGCCAAACTGGCCTACCCTAACAGCAAAGTATTGGCGTTCTCTGGGGATGGGGCCTTTGGGTTCTATTCAATGGAATACGACACCTGCATCCGCCACAACATCAACATAACCACTGTGTTGGGTAACGACCACACCTGGGGCATCGACAACACATTCCAAAAGGCCTATTACGACCGGGCAGTTGCAACTGATCTAAGGCATATTCGCTACGACAAAGTAGTGGAAGCAATTGGGGCATATGCAGAGCATGTGGACAAAGCGGCCGACGTTGGCCCAGCGGTCGGAAGAGCACTCGCATCGGGTCGACCTGCACTGGTTGATGTGGCAATCCGATCAGGGGCCAGCCCGTTTGCTAAAGCCGTGATCGCTCGTCGGACGGGCGGATAAGAGCTGCATTAACGACATTCGTCGCAATGATCTTTAAATGGATCTTAGTTTCGTTTTAAAGTTTACGATGTACGCAAATATTACATATCTCGTTGAAGTATATTCCGTTTATGAATACAATTCCGGCCAAGAAATAGGCTTGACAAATAAATAGGCCGCCGCTAGTGTACGGGTTAAGGCTAAAACCCGAGCCAAGCGATATACTATTTTGGGAGGGACAGGCATGTTAAAGATCGGCCATGAGGTCGTTAGACCAGGTATGTACCCAGGTGACGCTGAAGTCACAATTTCAGTTCC
>JAPKDE010000017.1 GCA_028822675.1 Dehalococcoidia bacterium
CCAGAGAAGATATCAGTGTTTACGGGGAGCAATACTCAGAAACTAGATTCGCCTGAGAAGTAACCGACGCCGAAGACGGTGAAGACTATTATCAGATATCGAGACTCTCGACCCCGGTCGGAGCTCACCATGAGCGGAATCTAGGCGAGACTACGAGTCAGGAATTTGGTCGGACTAGTACTGAAACTCTTCGCGGATGGGACTGAAGATGTCTAGGGCCACGGCTTTCACGTCGTGGGCTTTGGCGTAGTGCTCCACGTTTCCGGGGATGATGTACATGTCGCCCGGCTTCAGCAGTCTGACTTCGCCGTCGATGCCCATTTCCAGTTCGCCTTCAACGATTATCCCGCCCTGTTCGTGGGGGTGGGCGTGCAGTGGCACCAGGGCGTTGGCGTCTACTGTCACCAATGAAAGCAGCATTTCTTTGCCCCAAAATGTCTTGGTATTGGCACCGGCTACCAACTCCATGGGCTCGCGGTCGGAAGCGTCGATGAAATAAGCCATGATTCCCTCCGTTTGTAATCGGCCAGAGACTTAATAAAAAATTAATTAAACCCTTGGCCGTTCTCGTTCATGCTCACGTAACGCTGTCCGCTGCCAATGACCAAATGGTCTAGCACCTCAATCCCCAGTATCTTGCCCGCCGAAACCAGGTCTTAGGTGATGGCGATATCGTCATCGCTGGGGGCGGGGTTACCCGACGGGTGGTTGTGGACCACGATCAAAGACGGGGCATTGGCTCGCACCGCCGGTCTAAAAATCTCCGCCGACCGCACCACCGAACTATTCACGTTGCCCACATAAATCTCTTAGGTGCTGAGCACCTCGTTACGCGTGTTCAGTAGTATAACGCGCAGGTGCTCCTGGTCCAAAATACGCATCTCGCCGGAGAGTAAATTCGCCGCATCCTGAGGTGTCGTGATGATTATTCGCTCTTCCAGGGCCAGGGATACAAACCGGCGACCCAGCTCTAAGGCCGCCAACAACTAGTACGCCTTGGCTTCGCTGAGTCCCTTTTCGGCGCAAAGCTCAGCAAAAGCAGCCTTGCCCAGGCCAGCCCGCCCGCCCGCCAAACCGAGTCAGCAGCCTAGACGATAGTGTAATAACGTTTTCGCCGGAGTAGCCGGTGCATAGCAAGATGGCGATGAGCTCTGTGTTGCTCAGGTTCTTGGAGCCGTATTCCACCAGCCTCTCACGAGGTCTTTCGCCCGTGGGCATCTCGCGAATTGTTGGTTCCTGGGGAACGGTTTTGATCCGTTGCGGCAGAGGTTGTCATTGGCGTCAATTTCCTTGAGCAAACCTAGAAAATCCAAACTTGGGAGATTGCCCAGCCGGTACCAACGCTCAATGGCGATGGCCCCGGCCCCATAGGAGTAACCCAGTCCATTTGAGCCCAGACGCCAGATTATTTCAATGAAAGCGGCGAACGCTCAACAATACCGAAGGCAAGGGCAGTCACCGTCAGGACAACGGCAATCACCCCTAATATGAGGATTAAATCGGGCAACTGGCACCTCGGCCAGATAATTTCTTAAACGCTATATAAGAACAGCATCCGTAAAGCCCTAGCTAGAAATTCTAGCCAGACGCCTCGGATTTAACCTCTAGAATTTGGAGTATTGTCCCTCGTCCCTGGTGATGAACTCCAAGACCACAGTGTTGCCGGCTTCAGTTTCAGCCACGCCCCGTTTAATGGCGTTAATAATCTCAGCGGGGTCGGTGATCTGCTCGGTGTAGGCACCCATTGCCCTGGCCACCTCAACGAACTCTCCAGACAGACCCTTAATGTTGTACTTTTCCATGGCCACCGGGAACCGGCTGTTGTCGTAGATGGACATATAGGCGTTATTTATGATGATGGTCATGGTGGGAATCTTGCTGCGAACGGCGGTCTCTACATCCAGACCAACCGTGCTAAAAGCCAGATCACCCATCACGTTGATGCACAATTTATCCGGCTCCGCCAGCTTGGCACCCATGGCCAGCCCAAGGCTGTAACCCAACTGAGTGGACTTACCCCAACCGATAAAGCTGCGGGGCGCACGGGCCTCCCAGAACGGGACCAAATACTCCCTGGCGCTGCCCGACTCATGAGTGATGATCGTGTTGTCTAGGTCTACTGTATGCATCATGTCCCAGACCACCCGGTATGGGTTCATGGGCACTTCGTTAGAGGTCAGCTTGGGCATCCATTGAGCCAACCATTCTTCTTTCACTGCCTTGATATCGTCCTGGAGAGCTTGGTTGTTGGCTCTGGCGCTGCCAGCCTGACTCTTCAACTCATCCAGCAATTGGCGCAGCACCAATTTGGCATCACCCAACATGGCCAAGTCGGTCTTAAACTCGCGGCCAACGGCATCTTCATCATTGGTCAGATGGACCAGGGTCTTGCCCTCTGGTATCGCCTGGGCAAAGTTGGTCTTGGTGAAACTACAGCCCACACCCAAGATCAGGTCAGCGCCCTTCAGGTATTTGTTCACCATGCCCGTGGTGCTAGGGCCGCTGGCGCCCAGAGCCAGGGGATGGGTCTCCGGGAATCCGCTCTTTCCGGACAGAGTAGTCATCACCGGAGCCTGCAGGAATTCCGCCAGCTCGATCAGTTCCGAGGAGGCCTCTGCGTACAGAATTCCCTGGCCAGCGTGGATGATGGGATGGTCGGCGGCGAGGATGGCCTTGGCGGCGCGACTCACATCCGACGGGTCTGCCTGTTGCAACACCACTCGGGGCGATTCGTAGTTAAAGAGCTCTTCCGGGAGTTCCGCCGCGCCCACGTCTGCCGGTATCTCCAATAAAACCGGCCCCAGTCGTCCGCTGCGCAACTTGGTGAAAGCACGACGCATCAGGTCTGGTATGCGCTCCACGGTATTCATCTCTTCAGACCACTTTGTAATTGTCTCGTAGCTACGGGTGGGGTAAAAGTTGGGATGAACGCCTCGTTTCTCACGAGCCATGCCAGCAGGGAGTAGTAAAATAGGCACAGACTCGGAGTAAGCTTGTGCCACGCCTCCAAATCCGTTCTCGGCTCCGGGGCCGTTCTGCATCATGAATACGCCGATGCGCTTGCCGTTGGTTACTCTGGAGTAACCGTCAACCATATGAATGCCGGTACCTTCTTGCCTGAATACAATGGGCCGGATTCCGGCGATAGCCGCAGCTTCCAACAGCGGCTGATAGGGCACGCAGCCGATGAACTCCACACCTTCCAAACGCAGGATATTGGCGATCGCTGTAACTCCGTCCATGTTTAATCTCCTAAATTGGGGCGCCGACAGACCATGGCGCGCGTGGGTCGTGATTTCGAGCCAGTGTAGATTGCACCTGAATGGGTGTCAACCACAAATCCGCAGACTCAAAGCCATCAGTTTCTTCGGTTTCCCCTCGGCATTGATATAGAAACAAGCCAACAACCCCCGTCCCCACTGCAATCGGCATTGATTGACACTGTCTCAAATCCCGTAATATGTTCAGTTGTCTCTGTTTCCGATGTTTGTTTCCTTTCATAGGATAGACAAAACCAGAGCCTACCATTCGGTTACGGGAGAATTAAATGTCTCAGGTCTTCAAGTTGATCGGCGTCATGCTGATAGGGATAATTCTAGTCGCAGCCTCATGTTCAAGCGACGAAAAATCCGAGGACAGCACCTCACTCCTCGAGCAGGTTGGTCCGCTCTATAAGGTCAGAGCAGAAAATGTATTGTTAACGCTGGCGGACCTGCCCAGCAATTGGACAAGCACGCCGTACGAAGATTTGTATATCTCTGTTGACTTCAGTGATGAATGCGCCATGCTTGGCGAAGACAACGACACCGATTCAAGCTACACCGCCAATTCCAGTGACTTTAGTGGCTCTAACGGCGATTCAGCACATAATAGTATTGATATTGTCAGCCTTGGACTGGAAGCTGCAGCCCTCTTAAATGAACTTGAACTAGCCTTAGACCGTTGTTGGATGAAGTAGTTGAAAAACTTCTGGATGGCGATGGAATTGATGCGACGGTGGCATCCACAGAATTAACCCTCACAGGCTTTGGGCTACTTCCAGAGGAGTTCGGACGTCGATGACCATCCCACTGGCCGGCACAATCATGATGGATTCAATTTTTGTTCATCACGAGTGAATGATCAGCAGTCTAACATTCCCCTATCCTGTAGCTTCCACCCCGAACTCTGAGTCAAATACACTGATCGGCAGCCTTCTGAACCTGATGATTGATCGGTTGGAACAGACCCAGGAATAAAGATCTACCTATCTACGATTATCAGAGCACTAAAACTCAGGCTCAAACCTCCAGGGCACAAACCTGGCCGGAGTAATCTTGATGACCGGGCTTTCAGCCAGGTCCATTGACTGGTATTGGGGATATTTCTCCCGGAGCATGGCAATCGAGCGCGTCCATTCCTCGCCAGATTCCACCAACTCGGCGTCCCCGGTAACCATTACGTATTGAAGCTTAGTCCAGTCCTCTTCGTAGTGATCCACCACCAATGAAACGCGAGAGTTCGCCAATATGTTGCGAACTCGGCGTAGTTGCCTTAGGGGCGTGGTCTTGGGTTTGGCGTCCAAGACCGAGTAGATGGATTCCCCGTTGAAGACGTAGCAGACAGGAATAACGTGGGGTTGCCCGTTGGCGTCAGCCGTAGCCAGGTGACCAGCGCGCGCCGAACGGAGAAAACGATCTTGGGAGGGTGAAAGCTTGGGCACTAGAGTCTCGGTGCAATCAGGCTGGGCCTAAAAGCCGCCCAAGTAGCCTTCTGGGTCTTCGTCAAACGCTAGTTCGTCCAGCTCCATGCGGGCCGCCTCTTCCAAGTTCTCATCGCCGTCTTTGACCAGGTTGGTCAGCACTTGCTTGGCCAGTTCGCCGCCAATCTTACCTAGTGCGCCAACACCGGCCAACTGGACCTCTGAATCGTCATCTTTCAGTAACAGGATCAGGTGGGGGATGGCATCTTCTTCGCCCAGTTCTCCGCAGGCGTGGGCCGTTTCGTAACGGATCGTCGGCTCCTCGTTTTGGAGTTCCTGAATCAGTATGGGAAGCCAACCAACCTCGCCAGTGCGGCCCATGGCAAAGATGGAACTGGCCCTAAAATCCGGGTCCAGACTCTCATAAGCCAGGGTAATGCGCTGGTTGATCTCCATGGTGTTGAAAGGGGCCACGGCCTCCATGCAACGCCGCCGAACGTCTGACGGCTCTTCGTCATCTTCCAGCACTTGCATCAGATTGTCGTGGACCGTCTCACTGTCTTGGGCGAGGAGTTTTTCCTCTTGGGCCAACATGGAAAATCGGCCCAGTGCGCTGGCGGCGGCGGAACGCACCAAAAAACCCTTCTCCGACCGCAACACGTCGACCAACGCCGGTATCACCGTCCGGTCTTCATTCTCCCAGAGGCCGTCAATTACGGCCTCCAAAAGAGGTTCGTCGTCACCCTTGAGGCACATCTGATAAATGGCGGTGAAGTCTAATTCGGGGTTGTCTTCAGCCAAGTCGACCATTGAAGAAACTATGGTGCGTTGACGCTCAATGGATAGTTCGTCCCAAGCAGCTTCAAAGAGTTCCAATTCCTCTGGGGAAAGGTCTGAAATCTCATAGAAGTCCACGGCAGAGATACGGCCGGTGGGGTCTAGAACATTCTCGAGAAAGAATTCGAACGACATTTATCTTCGGTTCCAGTCCTGAGTTTTTCTGTTGGTTTTAGCCTTAGTTTGGAGGCTGCTCAGGCACGTTTTTCCAGTATATCATAGCGAGGCTGGGCCCGAATCCAGCCCGAGACAGCAGCAGGTTTTTACTAGCTTTTAGGCTTGCTTGAGACGCTGTAAAGTCATGGGGATCTGAGTCAAGAGGTCAGACGCCGCCAAACCTGCGTCACCCTGGCGGGAAACTATGTCCCGTCCGGCTTGTCCGTGCAGGTAAACGCCACAGGAAGCGGCGACAGCAGCGGGTAGTCCCTGGGCCATCAACCCGCTAATAACCCCGCTTAGCACGTCTCCAGTACCGCCGGTGGACATGCCAGGATTCGCCAGAGCAGCTAATCTAACGGCGCCGTCTGGTTGGCTTATGATTGTGTTGGCACCCTTCAAGACCAGGCATACGCCCCACCTAACTGCGTATTCACGTGCCACGCCCACCCGATCCTGTTGAATATCCGCCGTGGCGAGACCAGTCAGCGTTGCCATCTCTCCCGGATGGGGAGTCAGCACCATTGGGCCGCGTTCTCTTTCCCACCAGCGGTCGATTCGGGCCAGGTTGTTCAATCCATCCGCATCAACCAACGCCGGTAGGTTTGTGAATCCTGAGAATTGGTCGCTGTTTCGGTTGAAGAGCAGGTCTTCAACAAACCGGACCGTGCCATCAGACACGCCCAGACCGCAGCCGACCAGGATGTTGGTATAACGACGGGTGCCTTTTCTGAGAGTACCGGCAGCATCGGACGCCACCCTTCCATCCGGGTCTTCTAACAGGGGTATATGTATGGGTTCTGTGGACTTGGCTGCGGCGATGGGATAAACGCTCTCGGGGGTGGCCAGGGTGGTCAATCCCGCGCCGGAACGCACACAGGCTTGGGATGCCAAATAGGCCGCACCAATATAATTTCGTGATCCCGCAACCGCCAAAACATGGCCAAACGTGCCCTTGTGGGCGTCCATTGGCCGCCCTGGAAGATGTTGCACCACCCAGTGTGGCTCAACCGTTTCCAGGCGTATCTCCGACTCTTCTGCCAGGCCGTCTGGGACGCCGATGTCTAGAACTCGTAATTCTCCGGCATGGGCGGCGCCGGGAAAAGCCAGCAACCCACGCTTGGGGTAGCCGAGGGCGAAAGTTCTGTCGCAGGAGACTGCGAACGAATCGACCTCACCCGTGTCCGCGTTCAAGCCGGTGGGCAGGTCCAAGGCCAGCAGTATGGGCCGTTTGGCAGCAGCCCTGACGTTGGCCAAAAAGACCATGGTCTGCTTGATGATGCCTTCTAGGGGGCGGGACTGACCGGTTCCCAGTATTGAATCTATAACCAGGGCCGAACTGGCCAACATGCGGTCCAGTGTGCCGGGAGTGGCCCGTTCAATAACACGGACACCGTACTCCAATGCCCGGTCCATCTTGGGGTCAGCTTCAGGACGGCCATCCACCATGAAGCAGATGACCTCCGCGCCCCAGCGCCGTAGGTGCCGCGCAGCCACCAGACCGTCGGCCCCGTTATTCCCAGGCCCCACCAGGATGAGGATGCGCACACCAGCCGCGCCAACCAGTTCCCGTGCACCCTGTGCCACGGCCAAACCGGCGTTCTCCATCAGGGTGTCGGTGCTTACTCCGGCTCTCTCTGATGCCTGTTCGATGGCGGTCATCTGCGCAGCGGTGACAATCTTCATGTAATTAACCCCAGTTAATATTCCCTAATCAATCTTCCCGCTGGGCAACTACAAAAGCAACGGCAAACTCTCGGGAATGGGAAATGCTCAGAGAAATCTCGCCTACTTGAAGCCGCTCGGCGCGTGCCTTGGCGCGCCCGTGGAGTTTCACGCTGGGCGCACCGCTTTCTGCGCGGATGACCTCAATGTCCTTCCAACTAACGCCCCGCACTCCGGTGCCCAGGGCTTTCATGGTGGCCTCTTTAGCGGCAAAGCGACCAGCCAGGTTTGGCGCGCGCCCACGGCAGTAGGAAATCTCGTCAGACGTGAATACGCGCTTCAAGAACCGCTCGCCGTAGCGGTCCAAAGTCTGTTTGATGCGGGGAATTTCAATGATGTCGACGCCTGTTGTTAGCATCATCTTCCATACGCCGGGTTAGGGCCTAGGGCAGCCGGAACGGTTAGTCTTGCCGAAAATGCCCCGTAATTGTGAGGTTATCTAGGATTCGAGACACCGAATAGCTCCGGTTCAACACGTAGAAATGTACGCCTGGCACACCGGCATCCCAGAGTTCACGCACTTGGGCGCTGGCATATTCCACACCCATATCTCTGGCGCTGTTTTCATTGTCGGCATATTTGTCCAACAGCTTGTCCAGATCCGGCGGTATCTCTGACCCGCTGAGGGCGGTGAACCGGCGGACTTGACCCGAGTTCAAAACAGGCAACACACCAGGTATGATCGGCACTTCTATTCCCGCAGCACGGGCGCGTTCAACAAAATCAAAATAATGCCGGTTGTCATAGAACAACTGGGTAACCAGGAACTCGGCACCGTTATCAACTTTTTGTTTGACGTATTTCAGGTCCGTGGCCAGGTCAACAGACTCCGTATGCCCCTCTGGATAACAAGCAGCGGCCACCCCAAAATTGAAGTTGGCCTTCACGTGTTCCAATAGGTCAGAGGCGTGCTGAAATCCGCCTTCAATGGGAACGAATTCCGTGGTCCCTCGGGGCGGGTCACCGCGCAGGGCGATGATATTCTCCACACCCTCCGCATCCAACCGTTCCAAAACGCTGTGTATCTCTTCTTTGGTCTGACCAACACAAGTCAGGTGGGCCATGACCTCTACGCCAGCCGTGCGCTTGGCCTCAAAGGTGATTTCTTCAGTGAAAGCGCGAGTGGAACCACCGGCACCGTAGGTCACTGATACGTAGTCTGGGCAGTACACCTTCAGCTCGTCCAGGGTCTCCAACACCGCGGGTATGCCATCGGCAGCACGGGGAGGGAAAAACTCAAATGAGACTGGGCGCGTTTTTGCCAGGATGTCTTTTATCTTCAAACTGGATATCCAATGGTTGCTGACAAATTTGGCAGGTCAGCAACCTCTGTGTTTACAGGCAGAATTTGTTGCGGCAGATCGGAAAACGGACTTGCGAACCAATCTAAATCATAGCATGGACACGGCTGTCACCGAAAATTACGGGCTTATTGGAGATTATTTAGGTGGAAAAAAGCAGACCTAAAACTCTGGTTGACGCTTCTCCAAAAATGCCTTGATTCCCTCTGTTGGATGCGGTGAGGTGGTCAGGAACTTGGCAAAAGCAAAGCTCTCCAATGCCACACCATCTTCCATGGGTAGACTCATGCCCCGCAGGGTCACTTCCTTGATCAGACCCAAACCGGCACGGCTCTTGATGCGCAGTGGCTTGAGCAATGATTCAAGTTCCTCGTCCAGGTTATCTACCGATACGGAGCGCAACGCCAAGCCCCATTCAACGCCCTCAGTTCCGGAGATCCACCTACCAGTAGTCAGTAGCTCCATGGCCCGTTGCAAACCCACCCGCCGGGGTAGGCGTTGGGTAGAGCCGCCACCGGGAACCAGCCCAAAATTGACGTGCTGGTCGCCAAGTCTGGCGTCTTCAGCCACTATGGCCATATCGCAGGCCATCATCAGTTCCAGCCCGCCCGCCAGGGCAAAACCCTGCACCACCGCAATGGCCGGGAAGGGCAGTTTTTCGATCTGGCGTAAAGCATCGTTGATCTGGGAGATGTAAGGCGGCAGCAGGGTGTGGTCGGCAAGGGCGGTCTGGAAATAGGCCAAGTCCGCTCCAGCACAGAAAGCGCGTCCTTCGCCACGCACCACCAGCGCCTTGATGGATTCATCGGCGGCAACATCAGTCAATGCCGATGAGAGCTCCGTCAGTAACTCCGGGTTCAGCGCATTTAGGGCGTCGGGCCGGTTTAGCCGGATGGTCGCCACCCGGTTTTTTTTGTCTAGTTTGATGCTGGTATACTCCACCGAACATCTCCTCCAGCGTGTTTACGCATGATTACGGTCAGCCTTAATATACCAGACGGTTTCTATGGAAGACCTTGGAAAACTTTTTCGGGGGACGACTTTTTCAGGCGGCACGAATTAACACCCCACTCACACCTTTTGTAAACACTTAGGCCATATTATTGAGCCCCGAACCACCAGAACCACCAGGACCACCAGGCCAACCTGATGCTGGCTGCAGGCTGAAAATAAGGGTCCAACCCAAATCCTCCCGAAACCAGGTGGACGGATTTGAAGGCGACACCTTAAGACTGCGGGTTACGGCTCCACCCACAGAGGGTAAGGCCAACGCAGGAGTGATTACTCTGCTGGCCAAAACCTTGGGCGTGAGCAAATCCCGCCTGACGATAGTCAGAGGACACAGCTCCAGGGAAAAAGTTGTTTCAATAGAAACTTTGACCGAACCAGAGGTTCGTCTACGTATAGAATCTGTGACTAAAGATTCCCGTGATTAAATATTAACCTGGGCAATTTGGGAGAATGACTTGGAAGTAATGAACTTTGGCTGGGTCTTGGAAAACGAACTGGCCGGCTCACAAGGGCCATCCAGCTTTGAAGACCTCTCCTACCTCCACCAACGGGGAGTGCGGGCCGTGATCAGGATGGAAGAACGGACCATTGCCGCCGACACGGGAAACATGGTCGACTTGGTGGACATGTTTGAGCCGGTGCCGGATTTCAATCCACCGGAACTGGAGCAGATCCAGCGGATGATTGAATTCATAGACCAGCAGATTGAGGATAATCACCCAGTGGCCGTGAGTTGTTATGCTGGCATTGGGCGGACTGGCACGGTACTGGCCTGTTATCTGGTGCATCGGGGCGAAAAACCAAATGATGCCATCTACCGAGTGCGGGAGCTACGCCGGGGGTCAATTCAGACCCCTGAACAAGAAGAAGTGGTGTTCAAGTATTCAGAATGGGCCAAAACCCAGTCCGGAGATTCTTAACTGCTGCTCTGGCTCTAGGCCGCAACTACAGTTTTGACCTTGACCTTGGTCAACGAGCGGACTGCCGTTTTATTGGATGCTGATCCATGTAACAACGCCGTGACTGCTGTTTCATTGGATACTGAGCCATGCAAAACTGAGCGCTGATCCCTTGCCTCGTCAACCTCAACAAGTTTCCCGCATTGCAGGCACTTGAGAAATGATCCGTACGAGTCTTGCTCCAGGCTTTGGTCTCCCTGGCATTTTGTGCAGGATTTGAAATAAAACATCTGATACTTTTGTTGAAACTTCTGTCTTGGGAATGGGCTGTGTGAATCTGGGTGCGCCGCTATCCCGTATCTGTTTATGCTAGCTTTGATGCCGCTGTTCACCTAAAGGTTCCTCTGCTATATTCACACCAGAACGCGACGCCTTATCCTTCATGACGGAAGCTAACTTAAATTTGTTCCCGCGCATCTATACAAGTTCCCGGGGGAGTTGACTGATTGGTCCAGATCAAACAGGAATTCATAGACGACATGGTGGCCCATTCCAAGGCTGACCTGCCCGACGAATGCTGCGGGATTCTGGCTGGCCCGGATGGTCAGGTGATGAAGTCGTACCGAATGTCCAATATTGAAGCCAGCCCGTTTCGGTTTTCCATGGACCCGGTGGAACTGGGCAATGTGGATTCAGAGGCCGGGGATAACAACTGGGAACTATTGGCCATCTACCACTCCCACACCGGCAGCGAAGCCTATCCGTCGGACACCGACGTGCGCATTGCCGGGGGAACCGCTGGGCTCTGGCCCGATGTCCGATACGTATTGGTCTCTCTGATGGATATGGACAACCCCGTGGTCCGCATCTTTGAGATAACCGACGGAGTAGTCACCGAAGAACCACTCGAGGTCGTCTGATTCGCTGGCTGCTCCTAGCCGTAATAGGCCTGTTGGCCGCTGCGTGCGGTGATTCAACACCGACCCCGCTGCCATCGTCCACCGCATCACAAAGCAGCACTGTTTCCCCCGCATCAACTCCCACAAGCTCCACCCCCCTTGTCCTACCCACTCGCCATCCAAGCACCACGCCCTGGGTAGAAGAACGCCTGGAAGCTGTGATCTCTCTCTACCAGCCCACCCCCGCAGGCGAGGCGTTATTGCGGAGTCTGGACCTGCGTCAGATGGAAGGCGAGCCCGGTTACTTTGGCAGCTACGGCTTCTCCGAGTGGGCCGGGGTTGGCGAGGCCAGCCCCATTGGCGTAATCCACGAGCTGGGTCACTCTTATTGGGATGGGTTTCCAGTCACCGGGAGGCCGGAACTAAGCTGGGAGAAGACTCCTAACGGCGGACGTTCCACGGCCATGCAGAGTTACCACCAAGACATTCTGACCTTCATGGCCCAGCCTCCGGACGATTACGAGATGCTTAGGCAGCGGCTGCGCAACCTGCCCGACGTTTCCAGCGAGAACCCGGAGCCGGTTTTTCACCACCTGGAAGCAGACGTTCCCTACACCACCAGCGGCAGCCTAAATCTGGTGCCGCCGATACTGCGGAAATACTGGGATAATTTCCTCTCCAGCGGGCGGTTTGACGACTGGTACGGCGCGGCCGGATGGTTCCAATCATTATCTCAAGATGAGATATCCGCCAGCGGCAAGTGGCTTGGGTTTGAGCACCTGGACCTGCGGCAATATCCTGGATTAGAACCAGGCACACCGCCAGACCAGATGCTGCTGACAGCACGAAGTGTTCTGGTAACCGAAGAACAGGAAAGGCTCCGTGATCTCACCTACCAGTTCGGCCTTCTAATCGGCGACGCACAGAACGAAGAGAATTTCGAATTTTGGCGGCGGTACCTGCGCGACAAGATAACCCTCTACAAGGCCCACCCGTCTTATCTGGCCGTCCTTTCCCATTCCCGGGCTGGAGACCTGGCCTCGGCCCTAGCGTTTCTCGCAGCCCCAGCCACCGGCACGCCCGCAGAGCAAGCACAGCTCCTGACCGACCAACTGACAATCGAGCCGTTCTTGGTCAACTTCCTTCCAGCCATCAACAACCAGGTACTAGTCGAGCTTTTATCCAGCGGTGCAACGTTGCCCCAAGGTGCGACCCTGCAGGCCACCGCCAGTTTCGTTGCGCGCCTGAAGATGTTTGGCACCAAGGTAGACACGGTGCTGGAAGCTGGGCGGTTCTCTTCAGCCAACGGCTCTGCCGAGTTGGAAGTGTTCATCGCCGAGATCGGCATCGACCAGACCAATGACCTGAAGCTGTTTTTTGACTTATTCAAAGACCGGGACCGGGAGCAGGCCAAGGCCATCGTCCTGAACTTATCTGACACAACCATCCGCAAACTAATGGTGCCGATACCCTTTCAGCTCCGCGTGATTCTGAGCGCTTCAGAACTGCTGCCCAAACTTGGTATCACGTCTGCCCCGGCCTCAGGCATGACTGCATTGCAAGAGGGAATCGCCCTGCTAATCGACGAGCCTTCCGGCAATTTCAGGGTTGATGAGCCATTTCTGAGCGCCCTCTACCAAGTGGTGGCCGAACGGGCCGAGCGCGCGCCAAGTGAAACGGCCCAGATGCTGCTCAACACCCGCTTCCCGCTGGAAGGTTTCATCTTGGCCCAACCGGACGGCGCGACGTTTGTCTTTGAGAATGACATAGACGTTTCATTGGAGTTGGTGCGGAACAGCGACCCTTTGCTAGCGCCGCCTTGGCGGGTCATCTACCGCCTAATTAAGTCCAACCCTAGTCAGGCCGCCTGGCTGCTGGCCGAGTCCCACAAGCGCGGTGAGACCAACCTGGTGGCTGAGAGCCTGGCCTATCTGGCCTACGACAAAGGCCGGTCAGAAACAGCGCCGCAACTGCCCATCTCTCTAGAGGGCGATTTCAAGTTTTTGAGCAGACTACTCGTTACTGAAGGCGAAGAATGGCTGGAGGATAGACTCGGCGAATCCGTGGAGTTATATCGACAGAGAGTAGCCGCAGGGGAAGTAAGCCCAGACTTCTTGGACCGGTACCGAGGGACCCTGGAATTCGCAGCCGCCTACCGAGGCAGAGGAACGTCCGACGATCTAACTGCGATTATTCGCCGGGCGTTCGGAATATCTTAGCCGACTGAGAATCCAGCGGGACGGACTCTGTGCTTTCCTCATCTTCGGTGCCGCCCACGGTGGCGACAACCACAGCTCCAACAAGATAGACGACAGCAATCAAAGCCAACGCTACCACCACCACTGCCGGCCTGATCCGGCTTCGCATCATGATTAACACCCCGCCAGCCACCATCAGCCCCAACGCCACGCCACCGGCCACAAAATGAGCCGGTTCCGCTTGGTTCATCAATATGCCGTCCCGGTAGAAGATATCCGAGTAGAATAAAATGGAGACGTTGAAAACAGAACTGCCGTAAATACCGGCGACAGCCAAGTCCATGGCCCCGAGGCGAGCAGCAGCGACGGTGGCTGATATCTCGGGTATGGTCGTAACGAAAGCCACCAACAGTATGCCCATGGTGCTGGAGGCGATTCCGGTTATTTCGGCAATCTCATCCGCGCTCCAAGCCAGCGCGAATCCTGCAATCACCACTCCCCCGGAGACCAGCCCAAACATGACCCAAGCTCTACTCAAAGTCATTCCGGGGTCCTCTTCATTTTCGTTTGCATTGTTGGGCCGGGTTTTATAGACCCACCACATGCCAAGCACAAATAGGACAATTATGATGATTGACGAAAGGCCAACATCCCAAACCTCTACTCCAATCTTCAGGGCGCCGAAAAGTAGGGCGACTCCGGTCAAGCCCACTGCGACCACAATCAAGTAGCCCTGCTCCGGCGCCACGCGCTTGAGGAAGCTCTTACCCCCAAACGCCAACGCCACAGCGGCCAATGTGACCATATTTTTCATGTTGGCGCCAAAAACTGTGCCCACTGCCAGCTCAGGGTTGGGAGGATCCAGCTGGACGGCAGAGATATTCGTGGATAACTCAGGCAGAGACGTGGCCAGGGCCACCAGGAGGCTTCCCACAAACAGACGCCCCCAGCCCGTCAATGATGCTAGGGCGTCGCCATATACTGCCAGCTTGGCGCCGCAAAACATCACGGCGCCGGCGCTGGCCAAAAGGACCAATATGGCAATTGTCAGGTCTCCGCCCATGCGGGGTTCTCCTTTAGTAGGTTCGGCTAGTAGGTTCGGCAGATAGGGTCAGTAGAAAGTCCCCACTCCCATTGGAAGTAGGTTAGTTTGAGGACGCGGCTTCCCTCGGTTCAAAATTAGCTGCGGCTAAATCGACTAGTTTCCGCTCTCAATGGCCGCCACAATCAGGTCTCCCATCTCAGTGGTGGAGACGTGGGCGTTGCCGGCGGTCACCAAATCAGCGGTACGGACGTTAGACTCCAGCACCTTGTCCACGGCTCGCTCAATGGCTGCACCTTCTTCGGTCAGGCCAAGGGAGTACCGGACCAGCAATGCCACACTGAGGATGGAGCCGGTAGGATTGGCGATACCCTTTCCGGCGATGTCCGGGGCTGTGCCGTGAATCGGCTCGTACAGGCCACCAGAGCGTTGTCCTGCTATCGGCACTCCCGCCAGGCTGGCTGAGGGCAGCAGACCCATGGAAGCGGCCAGCATGGACGCCTCATCACTGAGGATGTCACCAAAGGTATTCTCAGCCACGATCACATCGTAACTGGTGGGCTTTTGAATCAACTGCATGGCACAGGCGTCCACCAGCACGTGTTCCAATTCAATGTCGGAGTATTCCTCGCCCAGCCTGGTGGCAACGGCGCGCCACAGTCGTGAGCATTCCAGCACGTTGGCTTTGTCCACTGAAGCCAGCTTCTTGCGTCGGCCACGGGCCAGTTCAAAACCAACCCGGAGTACCCGCTCAATCTCGCCTTCGGTATAGCGCATGGTGTCTTCAGCCACGATGCCGTTGGGGGTCTCGCGTCGTCCCCGTGGTTCGGCGTAATAGAGTCCACCGGTCAATTCACGCACCACCACCATGTCCACGCCGTCGATGACCTCAGGCTTAAAGACACTGGACTCAGCCAGCCACGGGTAGACCTTAACCGGCCTGATATTGGCAAACACACCCATGTGGGCGCGCATGTCCAACAGACCCATCTCCGGCCTTACTTTGGCGTCTGGGGAGTCCCATTTGGGGCCGCCCACCGCGCCAAATAGTACTGCATCATTGGAATCCAAGAGTGCCCTGGTATCGTCAGTCAGGGGAATTCCGTGCTTATCGATGGAGATTCCGCCGATGTCGCCGTAGCTAAGATTAAAAGTATGCCCAAACGCGCGGCCAACGGCCTCCAAGGCGCGAACGCCCTGATCGGTCACTTCCGGACCGATGCCGTCGCCACCTAATACGGCGATATTGAACTCCACGTGATTCCTCCTAGATTACTAACACCCGATATGTTTTTGAACTGGGAAAACAGACGCTGAAACTGGAATCGCCCCAGCCTGAATCCCGACCCAGTATACCCATAATCCAGAGGGGCCACAAACGCAACCGCTCCAGCCTGGCAATGACTTCGGTTTTGTTCTAAAATTCCATTGATTCAGCCGTAAATTTTGGCCCCGGATCTGGATATGGGTAGCAAAAGGATTTCAGGCATGGATTTCAGTCAATTCCTAAAGAGCCTGCAGGGAATCGTTGGCGAGCAAAACGTGGTTTACCACGCCGACGATTTGCTGGTCTTTGAATATGATGGTTCGGTGGACCGTCGCCTGCCCGACGCCGTGGTCTTTCCTGGCAACACTCAGGAAGTGAGCCAGGTTATCGCCCTGGCCTATGACACTGGGGTTCCGGTGGTTGGCCGGGGCACTGGAACCGGCCTTAGCGGCGGCGCAATCTCTCCGCCCGGCGGAATTCAGGTTGCCTTTACCCGCATGAACACGATCCTGGAAGTGGATACCGAGAACCGCATGGCGCTGGTGGAGCCTGGGGTAATTAACCTGCACCTGGACACTCGCGTCCGCAAAGACGGCCTGCGCTACGCTCCCGATCCGTCCAGCCAGAAGGCCTGCAGTCTGGGCGGCAACATTGCTGAGAATTCCGGCGGGCCCCACTGCCTGGCCTACGGCACCACCACCAACCACGTGTTGGGCATGGAGGTTGTGCTGGAAGACGGTTCCATAGTGAACCTGGGCAGCCTGGCCAGAGAGACCGTCGGCTACGACCTGCGCGGTGTTTTCACCGGCTCGGAAGGCACATTTGGCATCGCTACCAAAATCGCAGTCAGGCTATTGCCGGTTCCAGAGGCCGTAAAAACATTCTTGGGCATCTTCCCAGACGTGGAAACCGCCTGTACCGCAGTTTCGGCGGTAATTGAACACGGCATAGTTCCAGCGGCTCTGGAGATGATTGACGCCTTGACCATCCAGGCAGTTCAGAATGTCAGCGATGCCGGCTACCCGGACGACGCCGGAGCTGTGCTGCTCATAGAACTGGAAGGCCTGAGCGATGAAGTAGACGAGATTGGGCGCGAGGTGGAAGCCGCCCTCTGGGACACCGGTGCGACCCTGGTCAAGACCGCTGAAGCTGCCGAAGAACGCCAACAACTCTGGGCGGGCCGAAATGGCGCATTGGGCGCTTTGGGCAGCATCGCCCCCAACTATTTCTTGGTGGACGGCGTGGTTCCCCGAACCCAACTGGCCAAGGTACTGGGGCGGGTGGCCGATATTAGCCGAGAATTTGACATACCCATTGCCAATGTCTTCCATGCCGGAGACGGCAACCTCCACCCCTGCCTGCTCTTTGACGAACGCAAAGAGGGCACGCTACAACGGGTGATGGAGGCTGGGACGGCAGTGTTACAGGTCTGCGTGGATGCCGGTGGCACTCTCACCGGCGAGCACGGCGTGGGCCTGGAGAAGAAAGAACAGATGCCCCTGGTGTTCTCCGATGACGACATGGCCGCCATGATTTTGGTCCGTGATTCATTTGCTCCGGACAACACTCTAAACCCCGGCAAGATTTTCCCGGACGGCATAAAACAGGCCGCCCACGGCCAACGAACATTCCCAGGCATGCCGGTCTAACCGGCTTTTATCAAAGAGGCAACCCGGCATACAGGCACGCGGTCACACAGGAGTTTTTATTGGAGTCTTCCCTTAGCGACCGGCTGGCAGGCCTTTTAGGCGGCAGCGTGATATTACCCGTTGGCGACATTGAGATCGACGAAGTAACACCGCAAGCCGTGGTGCGCCCGATGGATCGACTCCAAATATCCGAGTTGCTGCTCTGGGCATCGTCAGAGCATCTGAGCGTACTGCCCAGGGGCGGCGGCACCCGGTCAGGACTAGGCAACGTTCCGAGAAAAGCCGATGTGATTTTGGACCTTGGCGCGTTTGACCAATTGATCGACTACCAACCCGCCGATATGACCGCCACTGTGGAAGCCGGCATGACCCTGGCAACCCTCCAAGAAAGACTGGCACCGGGCGGCGAATTCGTCCCCGTCGAGTCAGCGCAGCACGGTCGTTCCACCGTTGGTGGCGTTCTAGCCGTTGGCGCTGGAGGCCCGTTGTCCCACTCTTACGGCCTGCCCAGGGAATGGCTCATTGGTATGAGCGTCATGGGCACCAACGGGGTGTCCACCAAGTCTGGCGGCAAGGTGGTCAAAAACGTGACCGGTTACGACCTGAATAAGCTCTACACTGGCTCCTTGGGCACCCTTGGCGTAATCGTTGAAGCCACATTCAAACTGCTGCCAGTCGATCCGCAAAGCGGGATGTTGCTGGCGTCGTTCCCAACCCTGTCCGACTCGTTATCGGCCGGCAGAAAGCTGCTCCATTCGTCGGTCTCGCCCATGGGCTGCCACAGCGTCACAGCCGGAGTTTCACGAAAACTGCAAGACTCCACTCAGGCCGCGTCCCAAGACCTGGGATTAGGCGATGAAGATACCGCCCTGTTCTTTGCCTTTTACTCCGGACGTTCCCAGGCCACCCGACGCCGGTTGGAGGAAGCCGCCGCCATACTGCTGGCCGAAGGAGCAAATGCTGTGCAGCGTATCGAAGGCCCAGCCGCCAAGGGATTGTTGCGCTGGATCACTGACGCGCCGCCCCAGATCAGCGATGATGCTGCGCTGGTGATGAAAGTATCGGTACAATCTAAGTCTTCAGCCAGGACTTCAGCCGAATGCAATGACATTGTCTTGTTTGGCGAAAAGCCGGAGCAGATGGCCGACCCTGGGTTTGGGACCATCAGACTCTTCTGGCCCAAGTACGGCGACATCCAATCCACCCACTCCATGGAGCCACGACCGATAATTGACGCGATACAGCAGGTGCGACAGGTGGTTGCACGTTACGAAGGTTCGGCGATAGTGGAACAATGCCCAATCACGACCAAGACTCAGATTGAGGTGTGGGGAGATTACCCAGACAGCTTGGCGATAATGCAGAGCATTAAAAACCGGTTTGACCCCAACGGGATCCTCAACCCCGGTCGGTTCCTGGGAGGTATCTAGGATGGCCGAACCAATCACTCTATTGGCCGGTGGATTGCCTGGTGGTTTCACTGGCCCCGACGCCCCGTCCGAAGCCGATCTCTACCGCTGCGTCCACTGCGGCCTCTGCCTTAGCTCCTGCCCCACTTACGTGGAAACGGCGCTGGAGATGGAGTCGCCTAGGGGCCGTATCGCCCTGATGAAGGCCGTGAATGAAGGCCGCGTAGAGATTACACCCAGAATCGTGTCCCACTGGGAGGCCTGCCTCCAGTGCCGCGCCTGCGAGGCAGTTTGCCCATCTGGCGTGCCCTACGGCCGCATCATGGAACGCACCCGCGCCCAGGTGAAAAACGCCGGTCTGCAGTCAAAAGAACTTAAACGGTTCAGCAAGTTCTTCCTAAATTCCGCACTGCCGCATCCGGGCAAACTGAGACTCGGTGCCCATCTGATCCGCATTTACCAGCGGTTGGGACTGCAGAAGCTACTCCGGCAGTCCCACTTGCTGCACCTGGTACCAGGCGGAATTGCCGAGCTAGAATCCCAACTGCCGCCCCTAAGCAAGAAATTCTTTGTGCCGTCAGACACGGTCCACAAGGCGCAGGGCGAGAAGAAGATGACCGTGGCGCTGCTATCCGGCTGTGTCATGCCGCTGATGCAAGGCCCGACCATGGAGGCAACCGTCCGCGTGCTGACTCGCAACGGCTGCGATGTAATCGTGCCCCAAGGCCAGGGGTGTTGCGGCGCGTTGAACGCCCACGCCGGCGACATTTCCAACAGCCGGGCCATGGCCCGCACCAACATCGACTCGCTGATGGCCGCTGGAGTAGAACGCATCATCACGTCGTCGGCCGGCTGCGGCTCGAGCATGAAAGAGTATTCCGATCTGCTGAAGGACGACGCAGAATATCGGGAGAAATCGGCCCGGTTCAGCGAAATGACCTCAGATGTGACAGAGTTCTTGGTCAGCCTGCCGTTTCAGGCTCCAACGTCTACCATCACCCGCAAGATCACCTACCAGGACCCGTGTCACTTGGCCCACGCCCAGCGAATCACGGCTGCGCCGCGCCTAATCTTGAACTCCATCCCCGGCCTTGAATTAATCGAAATGGAGAACTCCAGCCTCTGCTGTGGTGGGGCTGGTATCTACTCATCGACCCAACCCGCCCTCTCCAAGCGGCTGCTCAGCCGGAAGATGGACAGCATCGAAGAAACCGGCGTCAGCGAAGTTATCACCGCCAACCCCGGCTGCATGCTGCAGGTGGAACAAGGCTTCAAAGCCAAGGGCAAAAGCGGCAAAGTCCGCCACGTAGTGGACATCCTAGATGAGGCCTACGCGCTGGAGTAAGGGTTCCTCAAGTAGATGGCTTGAGCGAGTGACTGGCCAACACCTCAAGTATGGCAAACATCATGGTGCAGTGGATTCCTGCCTTCCCAGGAAAGACGAAGCGGCTACGGCCAGGCAGCTAGGTCGGCACAACTGTAGGGGCGGGTTTCTAACCCACCCTGGCACAGGTAGGCCAAATCCCACCAGGGCTAACCACGGTAGGCGCAGGGTATCTGGTGGCTATAGTTAGATGACCTCAGACAAACAGGGCAGGTTCGAAATCTTCCCCTACGCCAACCTTCATCTGCCAACCAACCCATCCCAGCACGGTGTCCTTTCTCGGAAGGACGAACCACGCGTTCTGAATAAGTGATTGGTTGGACATCAGCGAGTCCTTCGACGATCTCCGATAAATCAAGACTCTCGACCTTGGTCGGAGCTCCAGATGAGCAGGAACGATGTGATGGTCGGACCAAAATCTTAGAGCCTAAATCATCCAATATTTGTCTGGAAACAAAAAAGAGGCGGGGATTTCTCCTCGCCTCTTTTTGTTTCTGACTGGTTTAAAGGCCGCTTGGCGGCTTACTCGTCGAAGGTTGCTATGGCCCGCTGGGCTGCTGATAGGCTGGCGCCAAAGGCCACTTCGTAGCCTTCTTTGGAGAGGATGGTTTCCAGTGCCGACAGCACCGCGAAGACGTTGCGTTCGCGGGCCGACTCTCCCATAAGTCCGACACGCCAGGCTTTACCGGCAAACTCGCCCAACCCGCCACCAATCTCAATTTCGTAGTCATTGAGCAGTGTGCGGCGTACCTTGCCGTCGTCGATCCCTTCAGGGATGGACACGGTGGTCAGGGGGTTTAGCCGATGCCCTTCCTCAGCCAACAGGGTCAATCCCAGAGCTTCTGCTCCGGCCCGGAAACCGGCTGCCACTCTGGCGTGCCGCTGGATCCGGTTGTCTAGACCTTCTTCCATCATCATGCGCAGGGATTCCCGCAGCGCGTAGGTCATGTTGATGGGCGAAGTGTGGTGGTAGGCCCGGGTCTGGTTCCAGTAGGCCTCCAAATCTTTCAGGTTAAAGTAGAAGCTCTGCACCTTGGTCGGGCGCTTCACTACCACGTCCATAGCTGCAGGACTCAGGCTGATGGGGGCCAGTCCGGGAGGCGCGCCCAAGCACTTCTGGGTCGCGCTGTAGCAAATATCGATACCCCAATCGTCCATCCGCATCTCGTGGCCGCCAAGGGAGGTTACGGCATCCACGATTGTCAGAGCTCCGAATTCGTGCACGATCTCTACCAATTCTTTGACTTCGCTCAGCACGCCGGTGGACGTCTCAGCATGGACCATGCCCACGGCTTTGAGTCCAGGGAGTTTCTTGAGTTCATCGCGGAGGGCCTGGGGATCTACTGCTTTGCCCCAAGGCGTGTCAAACAAGTGGACAGTGGCGCCGCAGCGCTCGGCTATGTCGGCCAGGCGGATGCCAAAGTAGCCGTTGCGGCAGATGAGAACCTCATCTCCCGGCTCGATAATGTTGGCGCAGGCAGTTTCCATTGCGCCAGTGCCGGTGGATGAGATGGGCACCGTCATCTTGTTTTCGGTGTTAAAGACCATACGCAGCATGTCGCAAACATCGTCCATCACCTGGAAGAATGCCGGGTCGAGGTGACCCATCACCGGACTTGCCATTGCCGCCAGCACCCGAGGGTGTACGGTGCTTGGTCCGGGTCCCAATAGCACCTTTTGGGGTACGCTTAATTCGTTCATGTAGGAGCTAGTCAAATTCGATGACCTCTGGTCACTTGGACCTTGTGTTTTTATCTAGATTTGGACCGCCACTGGCCCTGTTTAACTCGGTTTAAAGAACTGCCGATGCGCCGCCATCAAGGTTTACCGCTATGCCAGTCAGGTAACTGGCGCGAGCGGATGCCAAGAAGGTGATGACATCACCGGCTTCTTCAGGCTCTGCCACGCGACCAATGGGCACCGAACGGGCCTGGGCCAGTTCCGAGTAGAAAGTGTCTAGAGACAAGTTCGGTTCTTTCTCAATACGAGCGTCGAACCGGCGCTGGTGCTGGCCACTCTTGACCAGGCCGATGCAGACGGTAGTTACCAGGATGTTCTCTTTAGCCAGGTCCTTGGAAAGGCCCTTGGTGATGGCGATGCCGGCCGCACGGGAAATAGAGGTGGGCATGGAGGAGGGGCCAGGAGTTCGGCCACCCAGGTTGGTAACGTTGATAATTCGTCCGCCGCCGACCTTGCGCATCTCAGTAATTGACTCCTGCATCAGGCGGACCGCAGCCCAGACCTTCAGCTCAAAGTCGCCCTGCCAGTCCTCTTGGCTCACGTCTACAAAGGGCTTGGCCATGGATGAACCGGCGTTGTTGACGATGATGTCCACGCGGCCAAAATTGTCCACTGCGGTTTTAATCATCGTCTGGGCAGCACCGTCCGAAGTGATGTCCAAAGCCAGAGGAACTACCGAGCCCTCTGTCGCTGTTTTAATATCTTGTACTGCCTGGTCCAGCACCTCTTGACGGCGGGCCACAATGACAACATTGGCGCCCTCTTTGGCCATGCTCAGCGCTGCCGCTTTGCCTATTCCATCACTACCACCGGTGATGATTGCAACTTTGCCCTCTAGTCCCATGTCCATAGTGATATCTCCTGCTAATTTAACGAAAAGTTAAGCTAAACATAACCAGAGTGCACTCAGACATGGCTCTGGCGAATCGGCAGTAATTGTAGCACAAGGTTTTATGTCAGCTTACGTCTGGCCTAGCTTCGGGGATGAACCCTAAAACCGGCCAAGTTACCAGCCTAGATTTCCAGTCCTGAAGCTTGGGCGACTATGTCTATGTCCTTGTCGCCGCGTCCGCTTAGGCAGACCAGTACGATCTGGTCTTGCGCCAGTGTCTTCGCCAGCTCAACTGCGGCGGATACAGCGTGGGACGACTCCAAGGCAGGGATAATACCCTCTGTGCGGCAGAGCAGATGGAACGCCTCCAGAGCCTGGGCGTCGGTAACGTCTTTGTACTCGGCCCTTCCAGAGGCCTTCAAGTAACTGTGCTCCGGGCCAACTCCGGGGTAGTCCAACCCTGCGGAGATGCTGTGGGTCTCCATCACCTGACCGTGTTCGTCCTGGAGTAAGTAGGACATTGCCCCGTGCAGAACGCCGGGTCGTCCTGCGCTGAGGGTGGCAGAGTGCCGACCCGTTTCTATACCGTCGCCGCCGGCTTCCAAGCCGATTAGGCGCACATCTTCGTCGGGCACAAACGGATGGAACATTCCGATAGAATTGCTGCCGCCACCGACGCAGGCCAGCACATAGTCCGGCAACTTGCCCTCAATCTCCAATAGCTGGGCGCGGGCCTCACGACCGATGATCGTCTGGAAGTCGCGGACCATGACCGGGTAGGGATGCGGGCCAACCACGCTGCCAATCAGGTAGTGGGTGGTTTCCACGTTGGTCACCCAGTCTCGGATGGCCTCGTTAATGGCGTCCTTTAGGGTGCGTGTTCCAGATTCGACAGGGATGACCTCGGCCTCTAGTAGCTTCATGCGGAAGACGTTCAGCGACTGGCGTTTGATGTCTTCGCTGCCCATGTAGACGATGCATTCCAGCCCGAGCATGGCGCAGGCGGTGGCCGAGGCGACACCGTGCTGCCCGGCCCCGGTCT
>JAPKDE010000169.1 GCA_028822675.1 Dehalococcoidia bacterium
TACTCACCATACCAATAAAACCAATGAAATATTGCTGGAGGATGGATGCTCTATTAAGTAATCACTACACCGCCCCCAGGAAAACCGGCAGAAGCGAAATCTGACAGGCAAGAGTTATGGAAATAGGCTACCCCTTTGATTGATAACGGGATTATTAGAGACCGTTGCATGTACGCCAAAATAGGGCGGTGAGGGATGGCATTATTTGACGTGGCAGCACATGACGAACTGCATGGATATTTGAGTCAGTGGTTGGAATTTGTACCGGCTGAGATGCAAGTCATACCACTTATGGATAGCCAGAATATGAAGGATTATCTTGCATCTCCGACGCCCTGAATATAATTATTCTAACCTCGTTAGGATTGAAATAGCTGGGTGTTTGCCCTACGCCAATGATGAGAGAAGCCCACTCATTTGAGTGGGCTTCTTTTGTTTCAACGACAACCCGGTCGAAAAAGCATCTGGGGTGGAGTTAAAAGATGCCATACCTCGGATGTGAAATTCAGTTCAACAGATCTCGAATAATAAATTAAAACCCGAATCTTAATGGTTAAGAGCATCCAATAGTTAACCTACGGCTGTTTAATCTCCGTCTACAAATATAACCCCACTGTCGGCTGAGGCAGTTCGACGCGATACCAGCGGGTTGTAGTCAGGAGAGTTGTACCATTCCTTTGCTTTCGCCATGGTTTGAAACGCGACCACGACGATGCCGGTAGGCGACCAATTCCCATCAGCCACTTCGATTTTAGTGCCCCCGACTACGACGGTCCCGCCGTATTTCGCCAAAGTGGGTAAAGCCAGATTTTGGTACTCCGAAAAAGCCGCTGGGTCGTTTACACTTTGGATAGCGCCAATCACGTATGCTGCCATGCTTGCCTCCGAGTTAGAAGTAGAGTTCCGATTCGAGGTTATATTAATCATGAGTGGAGATGATGTCTAATACCTGTTCACAGAAAGTATTCGATCACCTCGCTACACCAGTGTTTTCGGAGATGAATGCGCTCTATGACCATTGCTAACAACCAAGGTAACAAATCAAGCCCTTGGCAGCCAGGCCAGAGTGGCAACCCTAGTGGAAGACCCAAAGGTACTAGAGACCTAGCTGGCTATGTGCTTGAGACCACTGATGGCGGCAAGGAACTGGTAGATGCCCTGGTGTCCATAGCGAGGGGCGTCATGCCTAACGTAGCGGTGCAGAAGGGCTTCAAGGCCACGTAAGGACCAGCAAGTGCGGCCAACAGACCAGCTAAAGGCATTAGAGATGCTGCTAGACCGCGGCTTCGGCAGGTCACAGCAGCAGTTAGACATAGCGTATAGTGTCTCCGACAGGCCACTGGAGCATCTGTCTGATGCGACACTGCGGTTGCTGGCAGAAAACGCCGAACAACTGGAAGAAGGTGGTGGTGTAGGGGTTGATGGGGATGGCCAGGTAGTTACGGAGGAAAGGGAATGAAGTTACCCGCAGTTCTTGCTGTACTCGTTGGGATCTTTGCACTCGCTTGTTCTAGTGCTGCCCCGGCTCCAGCGGAATCAACTTTCAAGATTAACGCAACGGCAGAAACGAGGCTATCGGAAGACAAGCTTCCCCTGCCCACGGCCACCCGAAGAGTGCCACTACCTACAAATACACCTAAATCAAGGCCTACGAATACCCCGGTGCCCACGATAAAGCCTACGCAACTTCCTGATATTACACAGGTCAGAAAACCAACCGAATTCGTTTCATCGAAGGATTACATGGAGTTTGACACGGGTTTGCGTACCCTATTTCAAATTGCCGTGGACAACGAATTCTTAGCTCTCGAAGAAAAGGCAGGGCTCTCGGTCGCTGTCTACACCGATAAAAAACTCTGGACATATGCGACGGGCGAAGCGGGCAGCAACGTCAAAATGCTGGTTGATACCCCACTGATGGTAAGTAGTACCTCAAAAACCTTTTTGTCGGCGCTTATCTTGTCCCAGGTCGAAATGGGCCTTTACGGACTAACAGACTCTCTTGGAACAGTATTGGAAAACCATCCTGACTTTCCTTCATTCGAACTAGATAAAGTCAATCCGGAAGCTACCATCGAGGAAATGTTGACGATGTCTTCTGGAATGGCAGACTTTAGTTACAACATGCTAGGGAAGAGCGCATCTTACAAGGAACCGGTGTGGTCCCCGTTTGACACGGTTAACCTAATCCAATTTCCATATTCAGCTCCTGGTGACTTCAAATACAATGACACGAATGTCGTTCTCCTAGGAATTATTGCGGAGTTTTACGCTGAGGAATCACTTGCGGACCTTTATAGGGCGGCTTTTTTAACGCCCTTAAATATGACTGCAGTCATATTGCCCGAGGAGGGTATTGCCTGGCATACGCAATTGTTTAATGATCAAGCTGAGGATTTCACGTTCCCGAGAATGGCTATGCCGTATACGGATGTGTCGCCATGGGGTGGATCTGGATTTGGAAACATGATTCAAACGGCACCTTTCGGATTCGGTTATTACCTGGGTGCGGTAGGTAGACTGCGTTATGGGTGTTGTGGGATTATTTCAACCCCTGAAAACGTGGCTCGCTGGGCATACGAACTCTATCGGCCGAACGGGTCTGCAATTTCAGAATCAGTCCGCAATCAACTCCTCAATTCGTTTTCAGGGGCACGTGTTCCGGCTTGGGCAGTGACGGGTGAATCGTATGGATATTTTGCAAGTAAGCGAACGTTTAAATTGCCGGATTCTACGATCATAACGGCCTACGGGCATCCGGGCGGTGGTGGTGGGTATGCCTCCGTGATGTATTATTCACCTGAACTTGACTTAGCGATTTCAATTTTGGCTAATTCTGAAATGAGTTTTAGGGGAGCCTGCGGTCCGGAAAAACCGATGAATTGCATCGTATCTCAAATCTTCGCGGCCTACTCTATTACCGAGATCCCTTAAGCATTGTAGAAATAATAGCGCTGCCGTTAGTCATTCGCTGAATGGAGGAAATGGTCACAATTTTGGCCGTTGCCCTAGACGGTATCGTTCCCTCACCTAAAATCATCTAAAAACCAATAGTGTCGGATTCACTCCTTTGACCCACTATTCGGTATTTATGGTGAACCCTTTATGAGGTACCAAATAATTGCCGACCAAATCCCAGTAACTAGTGGCACTATTGGGTACTAGCAAGGAAGTAGGCCGTACATTATAGCTACGGAATGAGACTAAACAGGATGCGACGTGACAAGGGATGCAGGCCACGCAGCACTCAAAAACCAGTGCTCCGTAGCCGCTGATGCTATAGGCGATTATTTGAACAACCAGTTGTGCTATGAATACGAGCACACGCAGATAATTGCTAGCATCTTCCGATCTACTTACTTCGTTCTCCAGCAAAACACAAAATAAAAGGCTCCCGCAAATAACGTGGGAGCCGATTTAGCTTCGAAAATGGTGCGCCCGGCGAGATTCGAACTCACAACCCCTGGGTTCGAAGCCTAATGGCATGCCTACATCCTGGTATCCTCTAGTCCATTATGCTTCCGAATCGAGTGGCAATTAGGCGTCCATGACAAGCCGGTGTCTTGTCTGGTATCGATTGGTTTAGTCTAGTTCGTTAGCAAAAGTGTTAGCAGATCCACTTGCTGAATCTCGATTGCAGACTCCCATCAAGGAACCATATCCGGGTGGGGTACTTTAAGGTTATGGGTATGCTCCTCTGGCCAGTTGGCGGTCCTAACTTTGGGCCACCGGTTTCTTCTTCGGCAACACCGAACTTAGTTTAGAACTGTGGACGGTGGTTTCATGCCGTTTTTGTTGAATCCCGCCAACTACCGTAGCACTCGAAAGAAGTCCCGAATGTCCTCAACCAACCTAGCCGGCTCTTCAAGGGCGGCAAAGTGCCCTCCACTCGGCATGACCGTCCACCGTTGGACGTTGTGAAAACGTTCGGCCCACTCTCGGGGCGGGCCATTTATCTCATAGGGGAACACGGCGATGGCGCAGGGGACGTCGCTACCTTCTCCTTTGGCCATATTCCACGGCTTGCGTCTGTTCTCGTAGTAGAACCGAGTAGAGGAGTTTATAGTCTGCGTCACCCAGTAGATGGTTGCGGTGGTAAGTAATATATCTTTGGAGAAGCGAGATTCCACGTCGCCGCCGCAGTCGCTCCAGGTGCGGTATTTCTCCACGATCCAGGCAGCTAATCCGGCCGGAGAGTCGTTTAGGCCGTAGGAAAGAGTCTGGGGTTTGGTACCCTGGATATGTCCGTATCCGCCTTCGGACGCAGTCCAATCATTCCACTGTTTAAGATGTGCTTCTTCCGCTTCAGACAGTCCTCTCGAGCCAGGTCCCATGTAAGGAGTGAGTCGAGGGTAAACAAATGTTGAATGAATCCCGATGACGTTTTGGGGGTATGAGAAAGCTAGCTTGCTGGTAACCGCTCCCCCCCAGTCACCCCCTTGAGCAGCGAAACGCTGATACCCAAGGTCCTCCACCATCAGTTTGGCCCACATGCCAGCCACCGCCGACACGTCCACACCCGGCTCGACAGTCTTGTCGGAAAAACCGTAGCCCGGCATGGATGGCACCACCACATCAAATGAGTCTCTTGCGTCACCACCGTGATTGGCGGGGTCAGTTAGAAGCGGTATTATTCTGTGCATCTCGAAGAAGGTGCCCGGCCAGCCGTGGGTTATCACTAGAGGCATGGGGTTTGGTCCCTTGCCCTTCTCATGGATAAAGTGGACCCCCAATCCCTCGATATCAGTCTTGAAATGGGGGAAGGAATTAATCAGTCTCTCTTGGGACCGCCAGTCGAAGGTGGTACGCCAGTACTCCACCAATTCCTTGATGTAATCCAGGTTGCTCCCGTAATCCCATCCTGAGCCGGCAATCTCGTCAGGCCACCGTGTACGGTCCAACCGTTCCCTTAAATCCTGAAGAATGTGTTCGGCTACTTCTACTTTGAATGGAGTGATGGCCATTGTTACCTACCTTCCAGGTAATAAATCCTGATTTCAGGAACGTCGCCCTGCATTTTCCCATAGGTTCCAAGATTGAGTAGAGAATCTAGTCTCCCCAGATGACTTTACCCTGATGACTCAAGCCAGACAATCTTTGGCAACGTGATCGACTCCATAGCAAAAGCCTAAGAGTTAGCTGATTAGACAACTCCCGCACGCCTGGCTAATATAGCCTCCGACCCCAACTGTATTTCTGGATAGGAGAAACACAATGCCCGAATATTTCCGGTTTGTCCGTGTAACATTCGCCCCCTCTAAGTACGACGCCATGATGGCTTATGCAGATACTCAGGTAGCAAAGTTGAAAGCTGTTTCGGGGATGCGAGCTGTACGTGTCGTTCGGGTGGCTGACAATCAAACTATTACTATAGGTCGGTACGACAGCAAAGAAGCATGGGAGGCATCGGCAGAACAAATTGCTGGCATTTGGTCTGGGTTCGCCGAGTTCATGACTGACGAACCATTAACTCGGGATGGTGAAATGGTCTGGAGCTACGACAGATAATCCCTGATATTAGACGCCAAAGATGATAGAAGCCCCCTCAAATGAGGGGGCTTTTCTTGTTTCAGAGACACCCCCATCGGGAAGGCATAGGGGTGAGGTACTGGTGACGGCGGGGGGATCGGAAGCCGGAGCATGGCATGTTGCTTGGCCCGTCACCGGAGGCCCCAACTAGTAAAGAGTTCAGCCAACTTCCGACCGCTCTAACTAGGCAGCACCCCAGCCGTTTTTGTTTGCAGCCTGTAAATACTGGTCCGCGCGGTCACGAACAAAA
>JAPKDE010000170.1 GCA_028822675.1 Dehalococcoidia bacterium
AGCCCGTAGCAGTTCTTCAGCCAAGGAAGTCCTCCATGCTACTGATTATTCCATTCCGGTTGGGTCATCCAACACGAAACAGAATGGTTATTTTCGAATAGATTCGTTTCGGGGTAGCCAGTGTGGCAGATGTCTTTAACATTGCCGCACCGGGAGGCGAACCGGCACCCTTCCGGCAGGTCCCAAAGGGGCGGTGGTTGTCCCTCAATCGCCTTGAGTCTATCGGTACGATCCATCTTTGGCACTGAGTCCATCAGCGCTTGTGTGTAAGGATGGCGAGGAGTGTTGAACAGGTCTCTTACGTCCGCCTGTTCTACAATTCTGCCGGCATACATTACGGCCACTCGGTCACACATACGGGCCACAATTCCAAAATCGTGGGTGATGAAGATGATAGCCATACCGGTCTCAGCTTGAATATCCTTCAACAGTCTCAAGTATTGCAGTTGAATGGTTACATCCAGGGCTGTGGTGGGCTCATCGGCGATGATTATTTTGGGTGATGCCGAAACGGCGATCGCGCCAATTACCCGTTGTTTCATGCCACCGCTCATCTGGTGGGGGTAGTCGTCCAGCCGACGATCCGGTGCTGCCACCCTCACGTTCCTCAGAGCTTCCATGGCCTTGACCAGCATCTGTTTCCGGCCGATTTTGCCTTGAGCTCCAATAGCCTCAATAATCTGGTTGCCAATGGTGAACACTGGGTTCAGGGATGTCTGCGGGTCTTGCAGGATCATCGATATCTTGCGACCGCGCACCTGTCGCATCTCGTTGTTAGAGAGTGAGACTAGGTCTTCACCGTCCAGGAGAATCTCTCCAGACACGATGCGTGCGGCGGGCTTGGGGACCAACCTGAGCAGCGACAGAGCCGTCATCGTCTTGCCGCAGCCGGATTCCCCCACTATGCCAAGGGTTTCACCCTCTCGGACGGAGAAGCTTACGCCGTCCACCGCTTTGGTAACTCCCCTACGGTTGAAGAAATAGGTATGGAGGTCTTTAACCTCTAAAACAATGTCTTTTTCAGCCATCTAAATCGCTCGTAAATCGTATTTTATACAGGCTCAAAGTTCGTTGACCGCAGTCACACTACCATATTAATGATTGTGGGGCAAAATTCCGCCCATTCTTGCTCAGAATAGCTGCGGGGAGAAGCAATCTACTTGCCGAGCCTAAATCGCTCTTGGTAGGCACGTGCCAACTAACCAAGAATGCTAAAAGACCATCTCACATTGGTATATTAAGTTGTACTTCAGGTGTAGTTATCGGCTCGTCGGCATACGGTTAACTCCCGGTGAGATGGTTTGGAGTTGCACGGGAGATTTTTGCCGAAAGTGTTAGTAAGTCCGAGCCTGTTACTCAGTATCGGACTTCGGACTACAATAGCGAGAATATCAAGGTTCTACGACTGAGGTAGCCGGTGAGGTAGCCGATGTGTTGCCTTGGACGTAGAGCCAGAAATTACAGCAGAAGAACCAAGGCCCCTGAATGACGTTGTAACGGATGCGGCGATGAGTGGGGAGGGAAACCTGAGCCTTCGGGTTCGTAGTGGAGTAGTTTTGACCGCAGTCCAACAGCGTGGAGTCTCTCCGTGGACGCTTCTCTCATTTGCCGCCGCCGTGTTTTTGGTCAGGGCTTCAATGCTAATGCTTGGGCCCTTCCTGGTGGAGCTGGCAGGCGATTTCGGCACCTCTATCGCTGTAGCGGGACAACTTGCCGCGGCCACTTTTATAACCTGGGGAATAACTGCACCGTTGGTTGGGCCTATTTCAGATACCTACGGAAGGCGGCCGGTACTCCTGATCGGGATTATGCTAATGGCCTTGGGTATTCTGGGGTCTGGAACGGCCTGGAGCTATGGTTCACTGCTGGCCACACGGCTCATCACTGGCGTAGGATCAGCCATGATTCCCCCGACCATAATGGCGGCGATGGCCGACACTTTACCGCCTGAGAAGGTAGGGAAAGCCGTCGGTTTCATCACCGCATCGAGTTGGGTTGGGGTGGCGTTGGGGTTGCCGGCGATTGCCTTGCTTGGCTATGTGGGCGGCTGGAGGTTGCCCTTTTACATTACCGGCGGTCTGGCGCTGGCACTCTGGGTGCCGCTCTGGCTGCGGCTACCCTCGGGCCAAAGGCGTCTGGGACAGAGCATAGATCTCTTCAACCGTTTCAAGGTCATAGGCCGTCAGTCGGCACCGTGGTACGTGCTCATTGCTAATTCTGCGCAGCAGGCCGTGCTGCTCGGGCTAACGACCTACTTTGCTGCCTATATGATTGAAGGCCACGGTTGGGATGAAGCAAGCACGGCTCCAGGACTTGCGCTGATTGGAGTGGGTGCGGTGGTCGGCAGCTTCTCCGGAGGATTCATTGCGAGCCGGGCTCGCAAGTTCGACTGGTTGGTCGGCATCAACCTTGTCGGTGGAGTGGTGGTCGGACTCCTATTTGCTTTGGACGTGTCCGCCTGGATAGTCGTCGCGATGGCCTTTGTTGCGTCAACGTTGGTGTCCGTTTCAATGCCAGTCTTAATGACAATGATAATGCACTTGGCGGGCGAATCTAGGGGTACCGCAGGTGGAATGTTCTCCACAAGCAACCAATTTGGTGGCGTTATCGGCGCCTCTGCCGGGGGCCTTATGCTCTCACTTGGAGGATTTCCAGCGGTGGGATTGTTGTACCTGGCTGCGGCGGTACTGTCTGCATCCGTGATTGGCTTAAAGATGCGCCGGTCCCCTGCGTTCCAGTTTGGAAGATCAGGTACCTGAGACCCGTAACCAAGCATCTGCCTTGAGCGCTATGATTCAAGCCTGGGTTCGTTTGAGACAATGTCCAGTTATTGTCCTAAGGATTGCGCTGGCCGGTTCTTGGAGAGGAATGGATCGTTGAATCTATTGACCCTATTTCCCATACCGTATCGAATCACGATTGTTGATAGTCCTTGCCGACTATCATTCTGGTTAACAAACTAAAAAATCATTCATAGGTGGTTCCGAGCAATCGGAACTGAAAAGGGAAGCCGGTGAGATACCGGCGCGGTCGCGCCACTGTAACTGGTGGATCCACCCTTGCTAGCCATTTTTCTCCTTCTTGAGATGCTAGCGACGAGGGGCACGGATTTATACCAGAAGTCAGGAGACCTGCCTATGAATTGACTTGACGCACTTCGCAAAAGAGGGTGTGAGTCGTTCCATTTTGAACAACCCGACTTTTAATGTCGGGATTTTTTGCCCGACTCCACCGCGCTGTTATGGCCGCACTGTTATGAACGAGAGAAATACAGGAAATTTGATAAATTGGCAAAACCGGCCGCGGCATTGGGTAGAATCCCAAAGAATATTCAGGCCATGTCCATTAGAACCAAGCTGGCGGTCACCGTCAGTTGTCTAGGTTTACTACTGGTCATCGTCACAATTTTTTCAGCTACAAGGGGGCCGGTAAACATTCCCTTCTGGGATACCATGGCCATTCTCCTGGCTGATTTTGGCTTGGATGTGGGTATAGATTACTCTCGCAGGTCTGAGTTGGTAGTGGACCAGATCCGCCTACCACGAATAATCACAGCCGGCTTGGTTGGAATGGCATTAGGAACGGCCGGTACGGCACTGCAAGGATTATTCCGAAACCCCATGGCCGATCCAGGCATCATTGGCGTTTCGGCCGGTGGAACGCTTGGGGGAGTGATTGTAATTGTTAGCGGAGCTGCCACGGCCCACATTTGGTCACTCCTGGAGGGGTTCCTTGTTCGCCGCCCTTTTCGTCTACGGCGTCGGCAGTATTGGGGGTCGTTTCACCCTGGGTGTTTTGATTCTCGCCGGAGTTGCCTTAAGTTCTTTTCTATCGGCGATGATCACTTTTATCTTGGTTAACAACCCGGATCCAGACGCTGTTCGAGAGGTCCTGTTCTGGCTATCAGGCGGTCTGGATTCCAGGCTTTGGTTGCACGTGAGAATCATCATTGGTCCAGTGCTGGCGGGGGTATTCATAATCTATGCCTTTGCTCGGGCGCTGAACCTGATGCTATTAGGTGAAGAAAGCGCACAGTCTTTGGGAGTTCGGGTGCATCGCATCCGTCTGATATTTCTGCCTACGGCCTCCATCATCACAGGAGTCGCAGTCTCAGTAAGCGGAATCATTGCTTTTGTCGGACTCGTCGTGCCCTACATGATGCGGTTGATAGTCGGGCCAGACCACCGAGTGCTTATTCCAGTAAGCGCCCTCGGCGGTGCCATTTTCCTTATTCTTGCCGACACCATCGCCAGGGTCATAACCTCGCCTGCCGAGTTGCGTGTGGGCGTGATAACTTCGTTCGTTGGAGCACCATTCTTCATATTCTTGCTAGTCAATAATCGTCGGAGAGCAGACCTGTTGTAGAGACAGCCGCTCCGTAAAATAATAAGAGGAAATAAAATGAACTTAATACACCGATTACCCTTGGCTTTCTTGGGCTTACTACTGATGGCTGCAGCGCTTGTTGCATGAGGTTCTTCTGCCACGGCAACCATTTCGCCCGTTCCCACGGTTGAAACTCCCATCAACAACTTCGGCTTCTCCTGCGGCGACCGGAGTAGCCGAGATTGTCAGCTCCAAAGAAGCCTTGCCGCTTTGCCTTGATTTGTCGAACGCCGTGGCGTCTATGGTCAGTGTGGAAGACTTGGCTCCAGTCACGTATACGGCCACCAACGTACCATCAGGTACCGTACGGCCATTCACTGTTGCAGTACCCACAAAGACATGGAGCAGTGCGTTGGACGGCCTGGTGGAAGGTGGTTTATCCAATGGGATGGAGTGTCTGAGAGAGAACGGAGGTTTGCTCAGCGTGGTGGACACGTCAGCAGAATATTTAATTACGGCGAGTTTGGGTGCTAAGCAAGACAACCGCTATCAATCAAAACAAATTGGGATTTATAAGTCACTACTATTCCAAACGCTATTAAATTTCTATTGCAGAGAATCAATCCCAAGCCCATAATCGTCCAGACCCAGGCGAGGAGACGAACCATTGTCCGAAGTTTCAACCGACAAGTCACCCATTGTGGAAACTCCAAGCATTCGACAGAGCGGATCGTTTATATTAGCTAGTTTGACCACCGGGCATGGGCTATTCCACTGGTTCTCCCAGAGCCTAAGTTTCATGCTACCCGAGATTCGGGACTCCTTCGGCATTAGCACCACCCAGGTGAGTTATATGGCCGCCACCCGAGAATTAGTCTCCGGAATAGTCGCTATGCCCGGCGGCGTATTCACAGATATGGTACGACGCCATTGGGGGTTGATTTTAGCCGGGTGCATGGCCACTTTTGGATTGGGCTGGGTCGTGATGGGCTTTTCGCCCGTCTACCCTGTGGTGTTGGTGGGTATGGTGCTAGTCGCATTATCTACAGCACTGTGGCACCTACCAGCCATAGCGGCTATCTCTCGACGCTTCCCAGAGCGCCGAGGCACAGCGTTATCCACTCATGGAGTCGGCGGAAACATAGGCGACGTGATTGCCATGGCAATCACCGGACTCCTATTGGGTTTTTTGGGTTGGCAAGGACTAATAAAGATTTATGCAATTATCCCGCTACTCTTAGCCTTCCTAGTGTTCTGGTCCTTCCGGGACATAGGAAGGCACACCGAGACAAATGCAGGTCCAGTTAAACCAGATTTGTCTCAACAGTTGGCCCAGACCAGGGCTCTGTTCAAAAACCGCCGATTATGGGGTATAAGTCTGGCCTCAGGGGTCCGGAGCATGGCATTCGTCAGCTACATGACCTTCCTA
>JAPKDE010000171.1 GCA_028822675.1 Dehalococcoidia bacterium
CTGCAGACTCCATCACTTCAATATACCGGCGTGCGTTCTTCAGACTAGAGGAGGTAATTACTACAACTGCCATATGACATAACATTGTAACGGAATCGAGCCTGCAGTTACAGTATCTCAACACCGGTGTTAGGCCAGTTTGTCGTGCGTATGAACGCCTGTCCCCGTTTGCTCCTACCCAATCAAATTTGATAAACTTGCTGTCAGCTATTCCAACGGTAATCTGCGCCCTACTCGGCATTAGCTAGGCATTCTATTGAAATGCGCGCTCCTGATTCGGTCGCGCACGGATTATAACGTTCCTAAAACTGACCATGCGGTATAACGCGAGGGTTTAGATGAGAGAAGTAATACAAGGTGCGATTGACGACTTGAATGAGGGTCAACCCTGTGTGCTGGCCACCGTGGTACGAACCAAAGGTTCCACGCCACAAAAGGCCGGCGCAATGCTGCTTGTTCGACAAGACGGCACCGGGTTGGGCACTCTGGGCGGCGGATGTGTCGAGGGCGACATTTGGTTCGCTGCCAAAGAGATTCTGCGCCTGAACGGCGGCGCGGAATTCAAAGACTACTATCTGAACGAAGATATCGCTGCACGCGACGGTCTGGTCTGCGGCGGCACCATGTACTTCTACCTGGAACCACTGCGAGAACGGGATGACTTTGTGCCCATTGGCAGTGAGATCGTGGAAGCCTATGACGGCGGCCAACCAGTAAGCCTGGCCACAGTCGTGAACGCAAAAGACGGCGGCCCGGCTTTGGGCGCTAAATTGCTGCTCCGCTCCGACGGCTCGATTACCGGAACGTTGGGCAACACTGAACTAGATGCCCAAGCAACTGAGATCGCCCAAAAAGTGGCTGACGTTGGCAGCAACGAATCTTTCAGCATCGCCGACGGCACCGAGATATTTGTCGAAGGGTTCACCACTCCGCCAACTCTGGTTATGGTGGGCGGCGGACACGTGGGCAAGGCCACTGCAGACCTGGCTTATTCATTGGGCTACCGGGTCTACTTGGTGGACGACCGACCCGAGTTTTGCAACGAAGAGCGTTTCCCCTACGCCGAAGAACGCGTGGTGGCCACCTATGACAAGTGGACCGAAAACGTAGACCTGAATGTGAACTCTTTTGTTGTGGTCGCCACGAGAGGCCACCGCTTTGATGACATGGCCTTGGAATCGGCTTTGAAAACCCGCGCCCGTTACGTTGGAGTGCTGGGCAGCCGACGCAAGACCATCATGATTTACCGGCGTCTACTGCAACAAGGGGTGTCGTTGGAGCGCATCAAAGAGGTGTACGCACCCATCGGTCTGAATATCGGCGCATTGGAGCCGGAAGAACTTGCCGTGAGCATAATGTCGGAGATCAACATGGTCCGGCGCGGTGGTGATGGCGGCCAGATGCAGATGGGCGATTGGTACATCGACCGGGCTGCGGAGATTGCAGAACGCACGCCCGACTCCACAGTAGAAGTCTAGGTCCGTCTTTATGCCCGGTATGCCCGGTGTTTGGGCGATACTTCTGGCTGCGGGCGAGTCCAGCCGCATGGGACAGCTCAAGGCCCTGCTTGCTTGGCGGGGTTCCACGTTGATTGAACACCAGCTTAACTCGCTACTGGCTGCTGGAGTGCAACACGTTGTTGTCGTCCTGGGCCATGATGCTGACCGCTTGAAACCCATTGTCGATTCAGTAGAGGGCGCTTCTTGGGTCTTAAATGCTGATTACCTGCTGGGCAAGACAACCTCTCTCAAGACTGGTGTATACGCGTTAGACGGGCAACCAGTGTCGGATGTGTTGCTGCTCAACGTTGACCAGCCCCGTACTGCCGACACAGTGCGCAAACTCCTCAAACGCCACGAGTCTTCACAATACGTGATCACGATTCCAACTCACGGCGGTAAGGGTGGCCACCCAATCTTCCTGTCAGCTAAATTGCTTCCTGAGATGGCGGTAATAGAAGAAGAAACCAAAGGCCTGTTGGCCGTGGTGCGGCGTCATGCTGATGCTACCGAGCGGTTTGAGATAGATGACCCGTCGGTGCTCTGGGACTTGAACACGCCGGAGCAATACGAACATGCATTGGCCACAGAAGGATAGTTCAGCTTTAATAGCGTACAAGAATAAAAAAGACCCGGCTACAAAAGCCGGGTCTTTTTTATTGCGACTTTAGTGCGTTATTTAATGCGCATGTTGCGGTTGTTTGGCCGATGTGCCATTGGGCAGAGCCAGCGATGCCAGGAAGCCCAAGAAGAACAACCCTGACGCGAAGTAGAACGCTGAATGCCAACCAACATATTCGACCAATACGCCGGCGATGACAGAAGCAATCGCACCGAAGAAAGCGTTGCTGCCCCACATCAGCCCGATGAACGTCCCTTCAAGTCCCTTACCTGAAGCCACATCTACTGCCGCTGCTTGGGTGAGAGAGTTGACCGAGAACAAGAACACCCCGAACATCACCACTGAAGCGGTCATTCCCAGACCGTCGCCGCCCAGGGCCATGGTCGTCGGGAAGATCACGGCAGAGGCCATGATGAACACAATGATGGGCTTTCTGCCGATCCGGTCGGACAATGCCCCAAACATTGGCCCAGCAAAGATCCCAGGAGCTGCAAGTAGAGCAACGTGGAAGCCAACCCAGAAATTGCTCAACCCTAGTTGGTCAGAGAGATACAGAGGTATGACCCAGAGTAGAGACCGGTCACCCATTCCACGGACGGCCGAGACGGTGAAGATCCACCACATGCCAGTGCCGCGGAACGACTCGCGCATGTCGCGCATCTGAGTTTTGAACTTGGCTTTGTAATCGACACCTTCAATCTTGGGACCGCTCACGTTTCGCAACAAGAAGAAGATGACTACGGCCAGGCCGAGCAGCACGGGAGTGCCACCGCCCATTATCCAGCGCCATCCCACCACGGCCAATAATCCACCGACAATCAACGGACCTAGCCAGTCACCGATATTTCCTGTGGAGCGGTGCATGGAAATAAAAAGACCGCGCTGCTTTGGAAACCGCTGGGCCAGTAATCCTAATGCCGGTGGGTGCCATAGTGCCGTGCCAGCCGAGGCGAGAGCCAAAGACGCCAGTATCAGCCCGTAGGTGGGCGCAATGGAAACCAAGAAATACCCAATGGCAATCAGGCTCATGCTAAACGCCAGGATATGGGCCCGGCGGTGCTGGAACATATCTACGAAGAATCCACCAGACATGCTGGTGGCGCCGCCAGAGAGCTGCCTCACTGCATCAAGGAGGCCTGCCTGTATCGGTGCTAGCCCCAATGTGATGTAAATTTGAGGGATCAGCACCAAGAACGCCCGCCCATACATGTGTTCCAACGCGTGGGCGCCAATTACCGTGGTGGCCATCACCGAATCTTTGGTGCGCTGTTGCTCAGGGTCGGCGATTGTTTGTGGGTCTACAGCTTCAGCCAATTTCTCTCACTTCCCTGATGACTCTCTCATATGTAATCAATTCGAGGGGCGTAAATAGTCAGTATGCCGAAATACGAGGTTGGCAGTATACACCGGTGTCCATTACGGTAACAATGTCCAGTAAATACGATATTTTGGCTGCTATTTGACGGACAGTTAGGAATTATTTGCTGGTTCCGGAGATGTTAAAAATCGTAGAACATCTGCTGCAATTCTTTTCGGTCTTTGGTGAGGGTTAGACCCAACATCAGAAGTATCCGGGCTTTGGGTGGCAACAGGTTGTCGCAGACCAAAAATCCTTGCTCTTCCTTCTTAGGAGTCATGACCACCCTCCCGGCGGTCGAACGGGTGGCCAAAACAACAGGTATGCCGTCTTCCACTAACTTCAAAGCTGCTTCAATCACCGCCGGAGGGAAAGTGCCGCCGCCAAAACCAGCCAGGATCAGTCCGTCAGACTTGTTATTTCTCACCGCGTCCACCAGCAGTCCGTCAGCGCCGGCGTAAGAATAGACAATGTCCACTCGTGGCAAGTCGGTCATGTCGTCCACCATAAATGGAGTGTTTACGGTGTGACGTCGGATCGGCGCCCGGTAAAACTCCACCTTCCCGTCAGAATCGGCGTAGCCCAGGAACCCCAGTTCATTAGGCCTAAAGGTCTCCACTCGGAAGGTGCTTGCCTTGGTAACGTCACGGCCGCACTGAATCTCGTTGTTCAGCACAGTTAGCACGCCCAAGCCGGCTGCGTTGGGACTGGAAGCCGTACGAACAGCGTCCAGCAAGTTCAAATCAGAGTCGGTACTCAGGGCAGTGGGCGGACGCATAGCTCCGGTAATCACCACAGGCTTTGACGATTTAACCGTCAGATGCAGGAAATACGAAGTCTCCTCCAAAGTGGCCGTGCCGTGGGTGATCGCCACGCCGGAAACGTCTGGTTCTTCTCGGAATATCGTGTTGATACGGCGCGCTAGCCCCAGCCACTCAGCCGCGCCAATGGCTGTACTGCCCACGCTGACCAGGTCTTCGGACTTCACTTCGGCTATGTCCTTGATCTCAGGCACCCGGTCTAGGGATTGCTGAATGGTGATGTGGTCTCCGATCTCCGGGTAGAGGATGAAGTCCATGCGGTCGGGCCCGACTCCGGCGATGCTCCCGCCAGTGCCAATCACCCTGACGATGGGTTTATCGTTCGGCATTTTTATTTCCTTATTATTGTTTTTTGAATAACTTAAGAACGAATTGAAGCCCACAAATCAGAATTTCTAAGCTGATATTGCGTGAGCCATTACCGAGAACCAGCAGTTATAATAACCGAGTCATCGTACGGGATTTCGCACCACTGAAACTTACTTCAGGATTTCCGCTGATTATGCGGGCGTAGATTTTATCTGACATCCACGCCAACTTAGAAGCCCTTGAGGCCGTTATTAAAGACGCCCAAGGCAGTGGCGGGTTCGACACAATTTGGAGCCTGGGAGACCTGGTTGGCTATGGCCCAGATCCCAAGGCGTGCATTGATCGAATACGCGAATTTGACTTGGTATCGGTGGCCGGTAACCACGACCACGCTGCCATTGGGCTGATTGATGCCAATGATTTCAACGCAGCCGCCAAGACTGCCGCTGAGTGGACCGCCGATCAATTGGATTCCGAATGCCGCGATTTCCTGGCTGCCATGCTTTTTGTCGAAGTCCAGGGGCCGTTCACTTTAGTGCACGGTAGCCTTCGCGACCCGATAGTTGAATACCTTTTAGACCGGAACTCCGCCCTTGGCACCTTGGCTCTGCTGGAGACACCGTACTGCCTGGTTGGACACTCTCACATTCCATTTGTCTGTTTCGAAGTTGAGGGTGAGCCGGAATTCAACGAATTCCCAGAAGACAAACGGGTGGCGTTAAATGACAATCGGAAGATTATCAACCCAGGCGGAGTGGGTCAACCTCGAGACCGAGACCCGCGTCCCAGCTACGCCATTTACGATTCAGTTGAGTCTAATATAGAGCGACACCGGGTGACTTACGACATCGCAAAGACACAGAAAAAGATGCGTTCTGCCGACCTTCCGTCACGCCTAATCGACCGCTTGGAACACGGGTTATAGAGTCATTCGCCGCACACGTGGCAAGATAAGAGCGAATTAGACTGCTCCAGTCAAATTGACAGTGTCCCAGGATTGTTGATAGCGTGTACAAGGTAAATCATCAAACAACTTCCACGGCACATCAACGGCCCGCTAGCTCAATGGCAGAGCAACTGACTCTTAATCAGTAGGTTC
>JAPKDE010000172.1 GCA_028822675.1 Dehalococcoidia bacterium
AATTGGCGGAGGCCGGCGGCGACAAGATGATTATGGCCGCCCTTGCTGAAGGCAAGACCATCGGGGAGATTGCCGACGTTTACGCCGAACGATTCTTCCGAGACGAAAAGCGGCTGAACATCTTGGAAGCAACGGTGTTCCCGTGGGCCAGCCATCATATACCAGAGATGGTGACAATCAATGAAAAACTGATTGCCAACGGGCATGCCTACGAGAAGGGTGGCAACCTTTATTTCGACGTTCCGTCGTTTGATGGCTACGGTAAACTTTCCAACAATATTGGCGGTGACCTCTTAGAAGGTGTCCGATCCGAGGCTGATCCGCTGAAACGCGACCCAAGAGATTTCACCCTCTGGAAGGCCGCAGAGCCGGGCCGCGACGTTAAATGGGACAGCCCATGGGGGGAAGGATTCCCCGGTTGGCACATAGAGTGCTCCGCCATGGCTTCCAAGTACCTGGGAGAAAGTTTCGACATCCACACCGGTGGCGTCGACAACGTTTTCCCGCACCATGAAGACGAGATTGCCCAGAGCGAAGCCGCATTTGGGCAACAACACGTAAATTACTGGGTTCATGCCCAGCACTTATTGGCCGACGGCGCCAAGATGTCCAAATCCGCCGGCAACGTTTTCCTCATTGAAGAATTGATCGACCGTGGGTTCTCCCCTCTGTCGTTCCGGTACCTCTGCATGACAGTAAGGTATCGCCACCGCATGAACTTCACGTTCACATCACTGAAGGCCGCAGAAAAAGCTCTAACGGGCTTGCGCCACCGGATTTGGCTCTGGAGCCAAGAACCAGAGGCTGTCGGTTACGCAACCGAGATTGAAGAATATCGCCGACGGTTCTGGGATACCGTCGAATCCGACTTAGACCTGCCCAGCGCCTTGGCCATGACTTGGGAGATGGTCCGCTCTGAGATACCCGGCAGGGCCAAGATGGACCTGCTACTGGAATTTGACCAGATGTTCGGCCTGGATCTAGACAAGGCCCCGGCAGAGAACGCAGTTAATGCCAACATCACAGAAACGCTGACCGTGAGGGGCGGACACCGAGACAAGTCCGACTACGCCACTGCCGACTCCCTCAGGGGTCAACTTTCCTCGGACGGATACCTGATTCAGGACACAGTCAGCGGAACCAAAGTCCGCCCAAAAACTCCATTGGAACTACGACAGGAGAAATGGGTATCAGTATCGTCATCTCGTGAGGTGGAGTCCATTTTGGACCAGCCAGCCGAACTTGATTTCACCTTCATACTGAACGCCTACGGTTACCCAAGCGACGTTAAACGTTGCATTGAAAGCATGCTCAACCATACCGGCGGCCATTCGGTTGAGGCCATTGTCATCGACAACGGCTCCACAGATGGTACCGGTGAACTTCTGGAAGAGATGCTAACCCAGCATCCGGAATTGAGGGTGGTTCACGCTGATCACGTTATCGGTGACGCCGCCAGCAAGAATATCGGACTGATGCAGAGCCGAGGCCGCAATATTGTGGTCATGGACGGTTCTGCTGAGATTACCGGGAATATTCTGGATTCCATTTCAAAAACACTGAGTGACCCCACCGTTGGCATCTATGGGCCCTGGGGCCTCAGCACCCCAGACATGCAGCATTTCCATGAAGAGGTTGACGACGGCGACGCCGATGCCATGCAGGCCTATTGCATGTCATTTCGCAGAGAAGAGGTCAACAACGTTGGTCTCATGCGGGAGTGCTTCCGTTTCTACCGAAACTTGGACATTGATTATTGCTTCCAATTCAAGGACAAGGGATTCCGGGTAGTGGCTGACTCCACTCTGCCCTTGGTCCGCCACGAACACCGTCAATGGACAGAATTGGACGACAATCAACGCGACGAGTTGAGCAGAAAGAACTTTGGTCGGTTCTTAAAGCGCTGGGGCAACCGACCTGACCTGTTAATTGCCGCCGACGCTGTTGGATTCGATAACCAGCAATTCCACCATTAGACAAACGGGAGACCAACAAGTCTGGTAAAAGTCCGGCCGGTGGACGCATTGTTTTGGTTAGTGCGGAATTGGGAGACAACGGCAACTCAAGCCGGTCTTCTGGATCATATCCCCATCTGCGATTAGTTTTTCGATGAACCGTTTTCGATTATTAGCCCTTTGAAATTCATCCAATAACCGCAATTCGCCGTTGTTCACCTAAGATGGTTACTGAATAGGTTCAATCATAACTTTAAGAGATCGTACACTTTACATAACCAACAAGGATAATCATCTATATATTTGGTTAGTAATTGCTGATTACCTGGTCAAAACCAATACCAATCTAGGACCCGGATTCCATCTTTAACATGCAATATTCATCAACATCTATTATGCAAATCTCTACCTTGACGCTATGCCTAGCTGGTGCTAAATTCGCTTCAAGTTCACGTATGGACGCTCTCATCCCAAGCACCGCCCCACGGAGAGCCTAACCAATGTCTGAGATTGCTGAAAGACTGTTGGCTGGCGAACAAAGGGCACTATCAAGGTTGATTACTCTCTTGGAGAAGGGAGACCCGGTAGCCGCCGAAGCAATGAAGGTGGTGGACAGGCATACCGGACACGCCTACACGGTGGGAATCACTGGTCCACCCGGCGCAGGCAAGAGCACCATTGTGGATCAGTTGACGCAACTGGTACGGCAGACAGGTTCCACGGTAGGCATCATTGCTGTCGACCCAACCAGCCCCTTTAGTGGCGGTGCCATCCTTGGTGACCGAATTCGTATGCAACGCCACTATCTGGATTCCGGCGTGTTTATCCGCAGCGTGGCAACAAGGGGACAATCGGGCGGATTACCTCGGATAGTCAAAAGCATGGTTCGCGCATTGGACGCCTCTGGTATTGACCTAATACTGGTTGAGACCGTAGGCGTTGGGCAGACCGAACTGGGAATCATCAGTGTGGCAGACTCTGTCTTGGTGGCGTTGAACCCGGAGTCGGGAGACGCGATTCAAACACTGAAAGCCGGAGTGATGGAGATTGCCGACATTTACTTGGTAAACAAGGCTGACCGTGACGGGGCCAACCAGATGGCTACGGCCATCACAGGTATGCTTCACATGGCCACCAACACTCCCAAGTGGAGCCCGCCTGTATTGTTAACCACGGCTCACACAGGGCAGGGTATTGACGAACTCTGGAACAAAATCGAGGAACACAGGGAGTTCCTAACCACTAGCGGCGAACTTAACGAACGCCGAGGTCATCAACGGAGACGCGAGTTCTTGGAAGCGGTGGAAGAGGTGTTGGCGCAGCGTCTGCGCGATAAGGTTGAAAATGACCCAGCCTTAAATGCTACTTTGGAGAAGATAGCAGCGAAAGAGACCGATCCTTACTCTGCTGCCTTAGAGTTTTTGGATTCATCTCTTTCTTCGGCAAACTGGCTCAACGCACAATAGACGGTTCCCTCAGTTTCATATTAATTTACTTTTACTCGATACTAATCGATGAGTTTGTGCGGCCAGATAACTCCACAGGACTTTCCCTGAGGATAGTTCCTCTCACGACGGGAGACAGGGAGACCAAATCATCCGATTAACGGACGTGGAGACTTTTAATGTCAATATTAGGTGTTGATTTAAGGGCATCTAAAAAGAAGCCCTCTTCCATTGCAATTTTAGATTCAGAATCCCATCTGTCCCAACTTGGCAGCTTCCTAGAAGACGATGAGCTGATTAAGCTGGTTGGAGAAATCAAGCCAGACTTGGTGGCCATTGGCGCACCCTTAAACTTGCCTTCCGGTTTCTGTTGCCTGGACAAAACCTGCGATTGCCAGTTTTCTGTGCCAAACAGAAAAGGCCGCCTGCTTGAACTTGAGCTAGCCAAGATGGGCATCAGCTGTTTTTACACCAACAAGGGTTCCATAATCCGGGACCTGATTTACCGGGGCATCCTTCTAAGTAACATGCTGAAGGAAGCCGGCCACAAAGTTATTGAAGTGTATCCCCATGCCACCAAGATGTTGCTCTTTGGCGACAAGGTGCCGCCAAAGAACAGCGCCATCAGCGTTAGCTACATGATCGGCCATTTAACGCCCCTGGTCTCTGGCATGGAAAAGCACGCCGACGACCTGGACCGTAACACCTGTGATGCGATCATAAATGCCTATACAGGGCAGCTTCACGCGCAGTCAAATACGGACATCCTCGGCGATCCGGAGGAGGGCATCCTGGTTTTGCCCAAACTACCGAACTAAACGGAGAAACCGGCCCCCCATAAGGACAGATCAAGAGGCTCAGGGCCGGATTAACAGTCCGACCTTGGGCCTTTTTCATTTCTTAAGCATCAAAATAGATAAGAGATTTTCAGGCCAGATGGCCCTCAAGCTGAGGGTAGTTTGAAGTTTGTCCTTAATAACTGACCAATCTATCGTTCAGTGTCTAACTACCATTAAAAAAGTTTTGCGGTTGGGCCTCTATCCAATAGGCCTATAAAAGACCAAGTCAGCGTCAATCAATATCAGGCAATATCAGGAGGTGTGGAATTGGACCTACACATATACGGACGAAACCTGAATATAGACGATAAAACACGCGAGCACGTGGAGAGCAAATTAGACCAGATAGACCACCACCTTCCCGGCATTTCAAACGTCACAGTGGAATTAGCCTATGAGGCCACCCGCTCGCAGAACGACCGGATCATAGCGCAGGTTACGCTGCATGTGGGCCGAACCTTGCTGAGGGCCCAACAACGGGCAGCAACGACAACCTCAGCGATAAACTCGGTAGCCCAGTCCTTGGACCGGCAGGTCAAGCGATTCAAGAGCCACACCTACCGCAGCGAAAGAAGCCGTCAGGCCAGCCGCGGCGCCAATAACGATGCGGAAAGGACCTATCCGGAAGGACTCGAGCCCAGTCCGTCGGCGGAATTATCGGCTAATGGGACAGCAGCAGTAGATGAAGAATTTTCCGACGGCCAGGTAGTCCGGCTCAAGGAATTTGATATGGAACCCACCAGCGTGGATAATGCGGCGGCTCAGATGCAGTTTTTGGGCCACTCCTTCTATATGTTCCTAGACTCTGAAACCAACAAGCACAGCGTGTTATACCTGCGGGGAGATGGAAACTACGGGATGATACAACCCAAGAAAGAATAAGATTCAACACAAAAAACCCCTCTTTCGGTTAACGGAAGAGGGGTTTTTAATTTGGCTAACTTGAGAGTTAGCTGGACTTGTTGTCGCCGTTGTCTTGACCACCCATACCCAGGAAGTTACCCAGCATGGAGGTGAACTCCATGGGGAAGATCCATTTGGTAGACGGGCTATCACCCAGGGATTTCAGCGTCTCGAAATACTGGAGGCTCATGGTCCTACCATCAGCCGTAGCAGCAACACCGTTGATGCGTTCCAACGCATCGCTGAAACCAGACGCTCTGAGAACCGCAGCCTGTTGCTCACCCTCAGCCCGTAGAATTTCCGCCTGTCGGGCACCCTCAGCTGTTAAAATGGCGGCCTGCTTCTCGCCCTCAGCAATGTTTATCTGAGACTGACGAGTGCCTTCGGACTCAGTGATGTCTGCGGTCTTGATGGCCTCCGCTGATTTCTCCCGCTCCATCGCGGCCTTCACACCGGCAGGCGGGTCAATTTCATTGATTTCCACCTGTAAGATTTTAACGCCCCAACGTTCAGTCACTTCGTCCATCCGGACCTGGAGGGCATCTCTGA
>JAPKDE010000173.1 GCA_028822675.1 Dehalococcoidia bacterium
TTTTCCAACCCAGTTGCTGGACCATTTCCAGGCCCATGGATTTCTTGCCTTCCGCTCGGTACGGCTCTTTTAGTGTGGAAAGGTCAAAAAATCCCAATTCCTTGGCCACCGCCACGGCTTCCCGTCCAGCATCATTGATCAGGCCTTGCACCAGGTTTAATTCAGACCCGGCCACCAGAGTCTCTTTCTTATTGGCATCCGGCGCGTCTTGGGGCATGAACACCTTGGTCTCCATGCCGGACCGCGCCCCGTAGGCCGCTGCGGCGCCAGCCGCGTTACCGGCAGAGGGCATGGTGAACCCGCTCACCTTTAGTTCCATAGCCTTTGAAACCGCAGCAGAAATACCACGGGCCTTGAAAGTGCCGGTGGGGTTTAGACCCTCTTCTTTCACGTAGAGATTTCGCATGCCCAGCTGCTTGGCCAGGTTGTTGGTCTTGATCAGCGGTGTGCCACCCTCGCCCAGCGTCACAATGTCGTCGGGATTGTTCACCGGAAGCAACTCAGCGTACCGCCACATGGTATCGGGGCGAGAGACCAGGCTGTCGCGGTCAACCTCACGTCCCAACTTGGCCAAGTCGTAGCGGGCGAACAATACTTTCTCGCAGCACGGGCTGATGCCGATTAGTTGCTCGTGGGGGTAACTTTTGCCGCAGACAGTGCATTCCAGGTGGCTGATATAGCTGGTCATGTGGTCGCTAACCTCCTTTGAAGTACGGACGAAGTACGGGCCTGCTAAGCGCTGGCCTAGCTAGGTGCAAACTTGTTGGTCTAGTCGGATTGCCCCTACTATACCCCACGTAGGAACCCCTGCGGATAGTCTGCTCAATTACTCGTCTTCTCAGATTTTTGAGAAACTCGACTGCGCTGCCAAGCTTGCCACAAGCCTACTGGTTAAGTAATATGCCCGCTAGACGGCCCGTGCGGCCCATCCCCATCTACACTGGACCGGCCGGTAAAAACACCAGCCCGTGAGAAAATAGTGAAGACATTTAAGGAGAGCTATGAAACTTGTATTCTTTGACGATTTCGTTTTAGGTGTAGTGAAAGACGACACTGTGGTCGATGTTTCCGGGGCCGTTAGCGGCATCGAACACACCTCGCCTCAGGACCTAATTAACAAGATAATTGAGAACTTTTCCCAGCACCGCGCCGCTCTGCAACAGGCGGCGGACAGCGGCCAGGGCAAGCCCGTAAGCGAAGTAAGACTTCGCTCACCCCTGCCCAAGCCTCCCAACATCATCTGCATGGCAGTGAACTACATGGAGGATGGCACCAGGGCAGAACCGGCCCCCATCAACGCCTTCCAGAAGTCGCCGAACTCGGTTATTGGCAATGGTGACACGATGATCCTTCCAGACATTCCCGCCTCTATCTTTGAAGGCGAGGCTGAGATTGCCTTGGTGATTGGCAAAAAGGCCAAGAACGTTAAACCCGAAGATGCCTACGACTACATTTTTGGCTACATAAACTTCATTGATGGTTCCGCCCGCGGCCTACAAGCTGGAGGCAACACCTTCTATCAGATGAAGTCCAGAGACACATTTGCGCCCATGGGACCCTACCTGGTCACCGCCGATGAGGTTAAAGATGCCCAGAACCTGGACATCAAACTGTGGGTTAATGAAGATCTGAAGCAGTCTTTCAATACCGACGATATGGCCCACAAGATTCCCCGAATCATGGAATGGGTCACATCCATTCACGAACTGGAACCCGGTGACGTCGTTGCCACCGGTACCAACCACCGCGGACTTAGCGCGCTGATGGACGGCGACACCGTGGACCTGGAAGTTCAGGGGCTGGGCACGCTGCATTTCGACATCCAAGATGACTTGAAGCGTACCTGGCAACGGACCACCCGCTTGGAGATGGCCGATCAGGGCAAAGAGGGAACAACTCCCCAGACTGGCGGCAAGTATTCCTAGACCGTAATTCGAATTGAATAAAAATCCCCCGCCACTTGGCGGGGATTTTTGGTTTCAGGCCTCTGGCGTTTTACTGGTATTCCAGTTGTATAATCACCTATCTTTTTAAGCCTCTATCAAGCAAATAGGAGTAAACCCTATGGTAAGCGAGAACAAACCCGAGATTTCTATGCAAGAGTTCAAGCTCATGGCAGACCGTGCAGGTCTTGGAATGGACCAAGCGGAGCTGGACCACCTAAAGCCCATCTACGAGCTGTACATGGAATACACGGCCATGATGCACTCCATAGAATTTGGGTCTGAAGAAATGGTTGTGGAATTCCATCCCGATTAACCGATTTTATTAATCGCGTCTTTTTAATTGAATTGATCGGGCATTCTTAATCTGTTTATAGGGGTGGACACATGACCCAGACAAATAAAAAACTACACGAACTGACAATCCACGAAGCCGGCAAAATGCTCAAAGACGGTGAGCTCTCCCCCGTTGAATTGACTCAGGCTTTCTTTGATCGGATCGACGAGACTGAAGACCGACTGCATTCATTCATAACCTTGTTGAATGACCGGGCCATGGGTGAGGCCCGCACCGCCGAAGCGGAGATTCGCAGCGGCCATTACAAGGGGCCCATGCACGGGATACCCATCGTGCTGAAAGACCTTTACGACACGGCGGGAATCCGCACCACCTCCGGCTCCCAGGTGGACTTTGACCGAGTGCCCACCGAGGACTCAACCGCAACCGCTCGATTGGCCGACGCCGGAGCAATCCTGCTGGGTAAGGTGACCATGCACGAATTTGCCCTGGGAGGCCCGGACTGGACCACCCCATTTGAACCAGCTTGCAACCCCTGGAACCTGGACCACATCACCGGCGGCTCCAGCAGCGGTACAGCTTCTGCGGTTTCATCCGGTCAAGCGATGGGTGGTCTCGGGTCCTGCACTGGAGGGTCCATCCGCGGCCCGGCATCACTCTGCGGCATCGTAGGTCTGAAGCCCACCTACGGGCGGGTCAGCCGTGCCGGTGTTGTAACGTTGAGTTGGTCCCAGGACCACGTTGGCCCTTTGACCTACACCGTTGAAGACAGCGCATATATGCTCCAGGCCATCGCAGGCCACGACCCCAAAGACCCCACCAGCAGCCGCTCGATAGTGCCGGATTATTCCCTGTCCCTCCGTGAAGACATCAAGGGCAAGGTGTTTGGTCTGCCGAGGCATTATTTCTTCGACGACGACCCTGGCGTAAACGCAGAGGTGGTTGCCGTAGTTGAAAAGGCCGTAGCCGAGCTTGAAAGCCTGGGTGCCAGAATAGAAGAGATAGAACTGCCCAGCCTGGAATACGTGCGGGCGGCCAACACCATCATCATGGTCAGTGAGGCCTACGCCTTCCACGAGCCCAATCTCAAAACTAGGCCCCAGGACTTCGGCGAGATCGTCCGGGCTAGGTTCAGGATTGGCGGCATGCTCAGCGCCGGTGATTACCTGCAGGCCCAGCGGTGCCGACAGTGGAGCAAGCGGGAATTCGCTCAGGCGCTGACCAAGGTCGACTTCTTTGTAACTCCGACTATGACCCAACCAGCAGCGGCGTTTGAAGGCTACGACCCCATCGCCACCATCCAGGGAAAAAGCTTTACCGCGCCGTTTAACGTCACCGGGTTGCCAGCCATCTCAGTTCCCTGCGGCTTCACCCAAACGGGGTTGCCCGTGGGACTCCAGATAGCGGGAAAAGCCTTTGACGAACCCGGCGTAATCCAGGCTGCTTACACCTATCAACAGCATGCCCGCTGGTACGAGCAGCGACCAAATATCTAGGCTGCTAATCGTCTGCGGGACTCGGCAGGGGTGTTGACCTGGCGTCGGGAGGGAGATTTTCTTCCCAGTCTAGGATCAACACCCGGTCGGTGGTGTCCATGGACATGATAACTACCGCACCGATTAGGCTTGTGGCAACGGACAGGCTGATCGTCACAACATAATCGCCAAAGAACCCAAACAGCACACCGCCAATCCAGCCTCCGGTGGCCATGCCCAACATTGCGCCGGAGAGCTGCCAGCCAAATGATCGGCCCAATGACCCCTCGCCGTAGTAACGACGGTTGATGATGGGAAAGGCTGAACCCTCTCCGCCGTAGCCAATCCCAAAGACCACGGCAAATAAATAGAAAGTCCAGGTGTCATGGGTCCAAAACAGCATCAACACCGGTAATCCCTGTAGCACGTACATGACGGCCATGGTGCCCCGCGGACCCAGGGAGTCAGCCAGCACCGGAGTCAGGAACCGGGTCAACCCACTCACCAAGGCCAGGGTGCTGAGAACCCCCGCTGCGGCCACCGGGCCAACCCCTGCTAGCACAGCGATTGGGACGATGTAGACGATCACTATTGCGTGGGAGACACAGCCCAGGTAATGGATCATCACCAATTTCCAGAATGCGGCGGTGGACTGGATGGTCGCCGCACGGACTTTATCCCTGACCATGCGAATCTCACGGCTGAACTGCTCGTTCCGCCCTTCAGCCCAGGCGCCACCAAATGGGTCTATGCCGATGTCAGACGGCCTACTGCGGAAGAAATACACTACGATGGACATGGTGATGCCGCAACCAATGCCCAACGTCCAGAAGGCTACTCTCCAGTCGTAATTCGCCAGCAAGATGCCGATGAGCAGGGTGGTGCCGGCAGGCCCCACTCCCTGGGCGCACTGCAGCAGTCCTACCCCAACGCCCAACTTTTCTTTAAACCAGTAGGTGGCGGTGGTGATCAACGCTACGTTGAGGCAACTCTGGGTGGTACCGAGGAATATTCCGTAAGCCACCCATATGTGCCAAACATCCGTTGCCATGGCCGAGATAGCCGTACCAATAAAGAAGCACACCACCCCGATGATCAAAACCGGACGACCACCGTACCGGTCCGTGGCAATGCCGATGATTGGGGCGAGCACTGCGCTCATGATGGCGGAGATGCCGTAGGCCAGCGTTATTGAACCCTGGCTCCAGCCATACTCGTCTTGCAGCGGCAGAATCACCACGCCAAAGGCTTGGGTGATGGAACCACCGCCCAGGTACAGCAATACCGAAAGGCCAATTATGATCCAGGCGTAATGGATTTTTGGACGGCGCATCTGCATCTTGGTAAAAAAATTCTCAAAAGTGACGGCGATTAAGGACAGGCGTCAATCTAAAGGGATCCAGACTGAACCCACCCGACTGCATTGGATTGTAACGGTCGTTGGGCCAGCGTGGGAATAGCAAAATGATTACCCACCGACAATAAAAAAAGGGTTAATATTGTTGCACCCGTCCCGGCAGCCAAAAACGGCAGCCAATTTTAGTAGCCCACTATTAGCACCCAACTCCGAGAACGCATGAGTACCAACGGCCAACAACCCAGCCTGCAACTGAGCATCTTGGACCAGAGCCCTTCCCACCAGGGCGAGGACGCTGCGCAGTCTTTCCAACGGACCATCGAACTGGCCACCAAGGCCGACGGCTGGGTCTACCACCGTTATTGGGTGGCCGAACACCACAGTTCAGACCGGGTGATGGGTTCGTCTCCAGAGGTTTTGATTTCCCACCTGCTGGCCAAGACTAACCGTATCCGGGTTGGCTCCGGCGGCGTGATGCTCCAGCACTACAGCCCCTACAAAGTTGCAGAGAATTTCAACGTCCTGGCGTCCCTAGCGCCTGGGCGGGTTGACCTGGGCATTGGCCGTGGACCGGGTGGGCTGCCCCAGTCGACCATGGCCCTACAGCAAGC
>JAPKDE010000174.1 GCA_028822675.1 Dehalococcoidia bacterium
AGGACGCAAAGACACATCTTGGTCTTCTTGTAGGAGGTCTCCCGATACCAGCCGTTCGGCCATTTTATTTGCCCCTCACCCTAAAAGTTACACTACCCCACGTGGCCCCTAAGTTGCCCCACCCATTTTAGCCGGATTGCCATACCAAGGGTCAATGATCCGCTGTCATCTATTTACTCAACATACTTGCGAAATACTAGACACGCATTCTGGCCGCCAAAGCCAAATGCGTTGGAGAGCGCCACTTTCACGTCTTTTGCCCGTGCCTGGTTTGGTACGTAATCCAAGTCGCAGGTTGGATCCGGGTTTTCGTAATTGGCGGTGGGGTGAATCATGCCTTCAGTGATGGTCTTCACACAGGCCGCAGCGTCCAGTGACCCCGCAGCACCCAAAGAATGGCCAATCATCGACTTCGTTGAGCTGATGGGTATTTTGAAGGCCAGGTCTCCGAACAACCTCTTTATGGCCACGGTCTCCAATGTGTCATTCAACGGTGTGGATGTTCCGTGGGCGTTAATGTAATCCACTTGATCCAAAGGGACACCAGCGTCGGCCAGGGCCAATTGCATGGCGGCGGCGGCGCTGGTTCCGTTCTCTTCCGGCTGCACCGGATGGCCTGCGTCACTGGTTGAACCGAAACCGGCCAATTCCACCAGAATATTGGCCCCTCTCGCCCGGGCGTGCTCTAAACTTTCCAGCACCATAATCACTGAGCCTTCAGAGGGAATGAACCCGTCCCGGCCTGCATCAAAGGGACGGCTGGCCTTCTGCGGGTCGTCGTTTCTGGTGCTAAGGGCTCGCATCACAGCAAAACCGGAGAGACCCAACAGACTGATGCCGGCTTCGGTGCCGCCGGCCAGCATCACATCAGCAGTGCCCCGCTGGATAACGGCCATGGCGTCACCGAGCGCTTGGTTAGACGCAGCACAGGCGGTGGTGGCTGTGGAGTTATGCCCGTGGGCGCCGGTGTACCGGCTCACTGCAGCGGCAGCCATGTTGGGTAGAATCATTGGGAAGAAGAAGGGCGACATTCGCATTCCGCCGCGTTCTGCCAATATCCGGCAGTTCTCTTCCAGAGTCGGGAAGCCGCCGTTGCCGTTGCCCAGAATCACGCCAACTCTATAAGGGTCGTCCTTGGAGATATCGTAGGATGCAGCCTCAACCGCCTGGAGTGTCGCAGCGACGGCCAACTGAGTGAACCGCGCCATTCTGCGGGCTTCTTTACCATTGATGTAAGTGGCGGGGTCAAAACCGGAGACCTCTCCGGAAATCTGGCAGGGATAGCCTTCCGGGTCACAGAGGGTCATGGGGCCGATGCCGGAGGTACCGGCGGCCAGGTTCTTCCAATACTCTTCAGGCGTCTCGCCCAGGGGAGTCATGGCCCCCATACCCGTGATTACTACCCTTACCCGCTCATCAGCCACTGGAAACGCTCCTGATTGTTCAATTATTGTCAACGGTGCCTATGACGTCAGTGAATTTGGTCAGCTTATGTCTGGATATATCTCTGGTTCAATTCCCAAAGCCGATTCCCGGATCTCTGCGGTTAGGAACAGAGACCCAACCGCCAGTACTAAGTCTTTTCGCCCCGCCGAGTCCAGGGCCATCTGGAGGGCTTCGGCGGGCGTTTCTGCCGTGTTCACTGGTCCATCAAACAGCGCGGCTACTTCATCCGGAGTCAATGAACGCGGGTGCCGAGAGGCGGTGGCGAAGACCAGATCTGCTTTCTCATTCAAAGCTCGGGCCATACCTTCCACATTCTTGTCTCGGGAAAACCCGGCCACCAAGATCAGCTTTTCGTAATTGAGGTACTTGGGCAGAGATTTCAATAGGCTCTCAACAGAGTATACGTTGTGGGCACCGTCAGCCACCAAGAGTGGGGACCGCGATAATACCTCCATCCGGCAGGGCCAGCTAACCCGCTCAAAGCCTACTTCCATCGCTTTGGAATTCACAGAAATACCTTGGCTGGCCAGGGCTTCCAGTGCCGCCACCGCAGATGCGGCATTTTCCAATTGGTGGTCACCCAGTAGCGGCATTTGCAGGTCATATTCGCCGTTACGGCCCCTGATGGTGAACCGTTGGCCGTCGGTTCCGCTATGGCCTTCTTCCCAGGTCACGTCCCGGCCCACCAAGATGGGAGCGGCCTCTTTTTCCTGGCAGGCAGCCAAGATGGGAGCAAGGGCTTCTGACGTCTGCGGGGCGATGATCACTGTTGAGCCCGGTTTGATGATTCCTGCTTTGTCGGCCGCTATCTCGCCAATTGAATCCCCCAGAATTGCCATATGGTCCAAACTGATCGACGTGATGACGCAAACTCCGGCGTCCAACACGTTGGTGGCATCCAATTTGCCGCCCAAACCAACCTCGATAACCTGCACGTCAGTTCGGTCTTCGGCAAAGCACTGAAAGGCCATGCCCGTCAGATACTCAAATAGCGTGCATGGCCCAACTTCTGAATCAGCCTTGAGTTCTTCATGAATGGGCCAAAGTCCTTCTACCAAAGCCGCGAACTTATCTTGGCTTATAGGTTCTGAGTCGCGTCTGATCCTCTCCCTAAAAGTGTGGAGATGTGGTGAAGAGTAGAACCCGGTGCTGAGACCGGCAGCGCGTAGGGCTGCATCACACAGAGCCGCCGTGCTGCCTTTGCCCTTGGTACCGGCTATGTGCACTGCCGGAACCTGGTGTTGCGGACTGCCCAACCTATCCAACAACGCCTCCATCCGACCAAGGTCATAGATGGCTTTTTGACGCGGTCCAGTGACCGTGTTTCTTTCGTGATCAACCAGATTTATCAGGCGGGAGATTGACTGAGAATAGTCCACGTGGCTCCTAAGAACGGGGCGATAAAGAAGGTTCGATTGGTAGGTTAGTTAGCAGCTGCGAAGGGGTCTAAAAATGCTTAGTGGTCTCGGATGCGACTTGGCATCCCACCCAGAAGCATCTGGATGCCGTCTGCTATTCCTACTGAATTTACGAAGTCAATGTTACCTTCCAGAGATTGAGGGGTAAACCCAAATACCCGCTCCACCTCCCCCATCTCCGCAACGCTACGGATGCCCAACATCCTGATCTGCTCAGTGGTTATGGGCGGCCGGGGCATGATCCCCTGGCAGACGGCCGCAACGGCACGCATGAGCCAAACCGACAGATGAAACCGCAGCCGCCGTTTGCCCATGGCTTTGGCCACTTCAGTCACTAGTTCATTGTAGTTCAGGCGTTCGCTGCCGCCCAGGTCGATGGTCCTGCCTTTAAGGTCTTCGCGACCCAGGGTGATGGCTATGCAGCGAGCCAGGTCGTCGGCGGCCAGTGGTTGCAATCGGTTCTTTCCCGAACCAATCACAGGGACTATGGGAAACAACCGAACCATCCCGGCCAAGGCATTTATAAATTCGTCGCCTTCGCCAAATAACATGGAGGGTCGGAATATGGTGAAGTGCATTCCACTTTTAATGACTTCCTGCTCTCCCAACCACTTGGTATATAGGTAGGGGTAGGTCTGGTCGTTGGCGGCGCCAATGACACTGACGTGCAGGAAATGGTTGGCTCCAGCCTGCTTGGCGGCCGCCAGCACGTTGGCTGTGCCTTCTCGGTGGACGGTGTCGAACGAATTTCGCCGGGTCGGTCGAATCACCCCCACCAGGTGAATCACTGATTCGGCATCATAGAACGCGCTCTTTAGAGCGGTTGGGTCTCCGATGCTGCCATATTGGACCTCAACGTCCCGATGGGGGAACATCCGCTCTCGCCCAGGGGTATGGACCAGGCAACGAACCTCATGACCGCGCTTCAGAAGTTCGCGCACCACTCTCCGGCCGAGAAAACCTGTGGCGCCTGTAACCAAAACTACCAAATCATATTACTCCGGGAGTTTGTTTGCCCTTCATGAATCGAAATTAAGTCCTGATTTAACGGTGGCAAATCACTCAGGCCCATGTCAAGTGAATGCCGTTCAATGTCTGACGGTCAAATTCTAGTAGAAGCCGTCACATATAAAAGGAACTGGGCCAATCTACTGCGTTAGAATAACCGCAACTCCGGAAACGTAACCAAGTACGCAACCAAAAGGCGTAAACACAGTGGTAAATGGGGGTAAATGATGGAAGAACTTGATCTGCACTTTGGCGCTGGAATTGCGCTTGGAGTCAGTGAAACCGCCCGCCAGGCACGGTGGATGGAGGAACTGGGATACGAATACTTCTCCGCTGGTGAGCATTTCATGCGCGGAGACCCGCCGGGTCCCACCCACGCTACCCTACCAGTATTGGCTGTAGCCGCCGGCGCAACCGACAATCTGCGTGTTCTGTCATCTATTATCCTGACTCCTTTCTACCATCCCTTGGTTCTGGCACGTATGACCGCCACTCTGGACGTGGCATCTGGCGGCCGGTTGACCCTGGGGGTGGGTGTTGGCGGCGAGTTCCCGGTGGAGTTCGAAGCCGCCGGACTAAAGGTCAACCAACGCGGACGCCGGACTGACGAATGCTTAGAGGTAGTGCGACGACTGTGGACTGGGGAACGAGTTACGTTCTCTGGGCGGCATTTCGAAATGACCGACGCCATGATCAACCCGACACCGACCCAAAAGCCCAATCCTCCGATATGGGTCTCCGGCCGGCGGGATGCGGCAATGGTTCGCGCCGCCACTTTTGGCGACGGCTGGATGCCCTATTTCTACGATGCCCCCAGATACCGTGACAGTGTTGAAAAGATAAAAGGGATCGCCTCTGACGCCGGACGAGACATGACTGGATTCCAGTGGGCCCACTTCCCCTACATTGCTATCTATCCAACTGAACAAGAAGCAGCGGAAGTAGCGGCAGAACAACTTGGCGGGAGATACCTATACGGCGGGGAGTTCTTGGACATCGTCCGTAAATATTGCTTGCTTGGTACCGTGGAGAACTGCATCGAACAATTACAGGAGTACATCGATGCCGGAGCGCGGCACATCGTCTTCAGCATCAGCTGTCCCAGAGAAGACCGAGAGCGACATCTTGAGGTCATCGCCAAAGAACTTATTCCTCACTTTAAGGGCAAATAACGCCGGGTTTTGGTTCCTTGACGGACTTGAATCAAGGCTACCTAACAATTAAACATATCCTGGCGACCACTTTATGACAATTGGGTTTTTCTGGCGTAGAATATGCTTAAGCAGATGTGACTTTGGCGGATATTAGACAGAAACTGACCGGATATCCGTTATCAGTCACCCAAAAACCGGGCGACTCAGGTAGTAAATTTCGTTTTTGGGCCGTTGATCGTCCTGTACAATAAGGCACGAACAAACGTGAATCACCGGTGGATTTAGCCTCAGCTTGCCAGTTTTCACCGGTTTATAGAATAAGCAATCAAAAGAAAGTGACTAGCATTTAGTCAAGCGGTATTACATCATCTGGTAATCACCAGTAGGAGCAAAGATGTCGCGAATAAAACGGGTGATGCTATTTCAACCAGCGTCGGCCGGTGGAAACTTCGAATACGTAGCCATACCCAGGCAGGGAATGCTCTTTTTATCGGGCGCTCTGGCTCAGTGGGAAGGACCCAACATCTACGAGCGGGAGATTTGGTTTGAAGACCGCTCCGGTCTCATGGATCCGGACAAAGACCTTGAAGGCGTAGATATCTTCATGGTCACAGC
>JAPKDE010000018.1 GCA_028822675.1 Dehalococcoidia bacterium
TAGGTGATTGAGGCTCCTGCAGTGCGTGCAGTGTGCACGACGGGATTCACGTGGAAAACGCAGGTATACCTTCAGCAACGATCTGTACCGACCGTTTCATTCCCACCGCCCAGGGAATGGCCAAGATGTGGGGAGCGCCGGACTATCCGACCATTTTCACCCCCCATCCCATAGAGAACATGGACCGACCCGCCCTGAAAGCCAGAGCAGAAGAATTGGCACCATTGGTGGTCCGAGTCCTAACCGGCGAGGGTTAACCGAAAGCTCTCAATCAGAAACCCAAAAGGCCCCTGGAACGATCTGTTCCCGGGGCCTTTTTCTTTTAGAGTTATGCCACTTGTCTTAGCCGAGGATTTCTAGATAAAGAGCTTCAGTTTCGGACTCGGGGTCAGTTCCAACGTCATTCGCCAGCAACTCTCTAAACTCATGGTAGGCGGCCACGGCTTTAGCCTTGTTGCCAGTTGCGGCGTAGGCTCGCATCAGGCACCTGTGTGTCCGTTCCCGGTAGGGGTCCAACCTGATGCCTTCCAATGCCGACTCCAAGGCGGTCTGCGGCTCGCCGATCTCCAATTGCATCTCGCCCAAGCAATCCAGTGCTCTGACCAATTGACGATCCAACTTGCCTTGCAAACTCTCCCACCAAAAACCCTCCACACCTGGCAGAAATGGCCGCCGGGCAATTGAGGCCACTACTGCAGCCGGTCCCAGGGCGTTTCTTGCTTCACCGTTTCGCACTGCCGCCTCTGCCCGGTCCAATGCGGAATTACCCGATTCGATGTCGATCCAAGCATCACTGGGCAACCGGAGTTGGTACTGGCCATACTGGCGAGAGAAGGACATACCCAGGTCTTCAAGCCCTTCTGAAGAAAGCATCCCAGCTAGGCGGCTGGTCAATGCGCTGATTGCGGCCTCCCACTGCTCATCGGGCCACAAAACCGACGCTAGCTCTTCTTTGGCTACCGGACGGCTTCGTTCGCAGACCAGGTATACAAAAAACAACCGGTCTTGCTTTCCTCGAAACCCGCGCTCATTGATTACCACTTGGCCGTCCACTTCAACGGCGACCCTGCCTGTGACGTAAACCCTTATGCCCATTTTCCGCCAAACGTTTGCCAAGATTTCGCCAAAATCAATTTCGTATTATAGCGAGGTATCCAAATCCGAATTCAAACACCTTAGGAGGTTTTATCATGGCTAAGGTAGTTAATTGTCCGTGCGGAGAGAAGATCACCGGTGATAACGACGATGAGTTGGTAAAATTAGTCCAAGAACACGGCAAGGCAGTCCACCAACAAGACGTAAGCCGGGACGATGCTCTGGCGATGGCCCAGCCCGCCGACTAATCTTCGAGATTCTCGGTAAACAAAAAACCTGTCCTTATGTCGAAGGGCAGGTTTTTTGTGTTCCCGTTTACGTCGGGGCCTACGCCAGTTCCCGGCGGAGGTCTGGCGGCAGCAGATTGGGAATCGATCCCTCAATAGGGTATGACTCATTACAGGCAGCGCAGTGCAGGCTGCCCGTTATCACATCGTCGCCCTCTTCGGACTCGGAACGCAATTCCAATTCGCCCTTGCACACGGGGCAGGCCAATATCTGCATCAAGTCTTTCTTCATCAATACTCCAATCCAAAGTCCACCGGGTTCCCGAGTCAACGATTAATTCGCTAAGCCAAGGCGTTTTCCAGCAAGCCGTCCAACACGTCTGATAATCCTATCACCACCACCCCGATAACCAAAAGCGCCGTTGTTCCAGTGAGCCTGCTTGTTAACCGCTGCCAACGTGATTCAGGCAACTCCGGCTCTTCAGGGTAACTGTTCTGCCGCATGAAACGCACAACGTAAAACATGTAGAGGGCCAGAACGATCTTGACCACCAGCACTGCCACGTAAGGGCTGGTGATGACGTCTTCAGTGAGCCTTGATACTGACAAGATCACCCCGGTGAGCAGCAACACAGCGATGGCAGTGCTGACCAGACCCCGGAACTCGACCCCAATGGCCCGGCTGGTTTCCGGCGGGAGTCCCCTGGCCTGTTGAATGGCCGGCCGAAGCACCATGAGGTAGAAAATACCACCGCCAACCCAAGAAACCGCCGCCAATGCGTGCCCCCAGCGGATGGCCAATAATATCCAGTCTAAAACGTCCATGGGGTTTTGAGATACAGCGTCAGACCACCACAACGGCAGACTAGGACGTTGCGTCTCCAAGTAGCGCCCGGACCTGTTTGATAATTTCTTCGGCCTCGAGGGTGCTGATATGGGTTGCGACTATGTCGCCATCTTTGTTGATGAAGTAGGTCTTGGGGAAATACTGCAGTTCGTAGGCCTCGGCGATCCGAGCCAAGCGGTCAGTAGCAAAGTTAAATGTCAGTCCAAATTCTTCGATGAAATCCCGTGCGTCTTCCTCAGTATCAATGCCCTGCGGAACGTAGAGGGCTAAGAAACGCACTGGTTCATCTTTGAGTTCTTGCCAAGCGGCCTCAAAGGCGGGCATTTCCTCGCGGCATGGCGGGCAACTGGGGTACCAGAAGTTCAGCACCACTGCCTGAGTCTTAACCTCATCAGACAGCCGGAAGGTGTCGCCGTTGAACTGGACAACCTCAAAGTCTCTGGCTGCCTGTCCGGAACTACCGCAAGCAAGCAGAAAGACTAATCCAATCAAGGCCAATGTGATTGCAATATTGCGCCTGAGAGCGGATGGCGCGTGCGGAGTTGGCATGCGTGTTGCTGTAGGGAGATTCATAAACCGTAAATCCATTCTATCGACGGCCCAAAGTCCGGTCAATCTAAGCGTGAGCCTCAAAGTAATGTGATCTATCGCACAGTTATTTCTAATCGCACGTCACGAAACCGACAGACCGATTCCGGTAGATCGTAGCCAGAAAGAAATGACGGGTGGCTCCTCCAGAATTGGCCAGACTCGCAGATTTACTCCGTATCTGCCAGCTAAGCAAATCCGGCGAGGCATACATACCTTTCCCATCAAGATAAATTCCGATATTCCACCCCTTTACTGAAGGGCTCGAGAAAGCGCCGAAACTTTCTCGGGCCTTTCTTTTTGTTGCCAACGGGCCTTGCCTTCAGGCTAGTTCAGGGTCAAAGTTAGGTGGGCATGATACCGGCCCGTTCTGATAATTGGACCGGCAACAAAAAAATAGGAGCAAACGCAATGCGTCTGGAAAACAAAGTGGCCCTAATCAGCGGCGGTGCCCGCGGGATGGGCGCAGTTGAAGCCATGTTATTCGCCAAAGAGGGCGCCAAGGTGGTCATCGGCGACATGTTGGAAGACGAGGGCCGAAAGACAGAGGCCGAGATCAATGAAGCAGGCGGAGAGTGTATCTTCGTGACCTTGGATGTCAGCGATGAAGCCGCCTGGGAGAAGGCTGTTGACGAGGTTGTGTCCCACTTTGGCAAGCTGGATATCTTGGTCAATAACGCCGGCATCTACCGGGCCCACAACGTTGAAGAGACCTCATCAGAGGAATGGGACCAGATCATGGACATCAATGCCAAGGGTGTGTTCCTGGGGACCAAGTACGCTATCCCGGCCATGCGGAAGGCCGGTGGCGGCTCCATAGTGAATATCTCATCAGTAGCTGGTCTGGTCGGAAGCCGTGTGACATCCGCCTACAACGCCTCTAAGGGCGCGGTGCGCCTGCTGACCAAGTCTACAGCCATCCAGTACGCGGCAGAGAGCATACGGGCCAACTCTGTACATCCTGGGACCATCGAGACGCCCATGACCGAGGGATTCTTGGCCGATGAGACCAAGCGGGCAGACCGCCTAAACCGCACACCGCTAAAGCGGCTTGGAAGGCCAGAAGACGTAGCCTACGGAGCCCTATATCTGGCATCAGACGAGTCATCGTTCGTCACCGGCTCCGAGCTGGTCATAGACGGCGGTCGGACTGCCGAGTAGGAATTAGCTATTAGCTTTCAGCCCTCACCCTAGCCCTTCCCAATGTGTGGGGAAGGGGACAAGAAAACCAGCTAACAGAAAAGCCCCGATCCTTTGCAAAGGATCGGGGCTTTTGTTGCTTACTGAGGTTGGAGCTATCGGCCCATGGCGTAGGCGTCGCGCCTCGGGTCAGCGCCTCCGTTGCGGCTGCCGGTTTCATGATCGACGTGGATAGCGCATACGCAACCCATCCGATACGTAAAGTCTTCCCAGACCTCTACGTTGTGTCCGCGTCCGCGCAGTTCCTCAATCACATCGGGGTCGATGCGACCTTCCAAACCTACGAATCCGGGGTTGTACGCGTGGGGCCAGAAGGAGTTGGGGAAACCCCAGGTTGAAACGCGGGGCGCTTCAATGGCTTCTTGGGCTTCCATTCCGAACTCAATTACGTTCAAGAACAGCTGAACCATTGACTGGGGCTGGACGTCGCCGCCCGGCGTGCCGAAGGGTAGCAATACTTTGCCATCCTTCATGGCCAATGCCGGATTTGGGGTCAGCCTAGGACGCTTGCCCCCTTCCATGGAGCTGGGGTGATCTTTGTCCAACCACGACTGGGAACCCCGTCCGGAGACGATGAAGCCCAGGCCCGGCACGATGGGGTTGTAGGCAATGGTGTCACTGGGGGTGGCCGAGAAGGCGTTGCCCCAGCGGTCAACAACAGCGGTGTAGCTGGTGTCAGCCTGCATGCCGCCGCCCACCGGCTCAGGGCGGGCTGGGGTGCCGTTGGGCGATTCCATGCCCTGGTGTTTCCACGGGTCACCCGCCACCGGCATTTCAGGGAAGGCTTTCTTCATATCAATTGTTGACCGGCGTTCTTCGGCGAAGGACTTCGAAAGCAGCCCCTCAATGGGAACCTTCACAAAGTCAGGGTCGCCATAGAAGGCTTCGCGGTCGCTGAGGGCCAGGTTAAAGGCTGCCAACAGCGAGTGGATGTAGTCGGCGCTGTTGTGACCCATGCCCTTCAAGTCTATGCCCTCAAGTATCTGCAGGGCCTGGATGCTGACCGGGCCCTGGCACCAGGGGCCGCAGGTGTAGACATCAATCCCCTTATAGGTGCCGTGGGCCGGAGGATTCACGCCCACGTGAAAATCGGCTAGGTCTTCCATGGTCAGTAGACCGCCGTTCTCCTGGTGGAACTTCACCATTTCCTCGGCAATCTCACCCTTGTAGAAGAAATCCCGAGCCGCTTGGATCGCGGCTTCCCGGCCCTGAGAGGCGTTCTTTTGCTCGACTTCAATCAAGCGCCGAAAGCTGCGGGCCAGGTCTTTCTGGACCAGAATCTCGCCCTCTTTGAAGGGACGTCCACCGGGGTAGAAAATCTCTGCGGTGGAAGGCCACATGGTCTGCTCGTCGGACTCGTGGGTAATCCCGTCGCCGGCGGACTTGGCAAAATAGGCAGCTAGAGTAGCAGGAACAGGGAAACCGCCCTCGGCCAGTTCCATTGCCGGGGTAACAACCTGCTCAAAGGTCATGGTCCCGTAAAGCTTTAGGGCGGTCAGCCAGGCGTCGGCTCCCGCGGGGGTCACGGTGCGAGGGATACCGGGTGGCAGGTCTCCGCCGTATTTGGCCAAGTAATCGTCAATATTGGCAGCCTTGGGCCAACGACCCAAGCCGCTGATCTCCATGGTCTCGTTCTTCTGGGCATCGTGGACGATGATGGGGGCCACGCCGCCAAAGTTGGTCCACTGGGGAAGCACCACGTTGAGTGTGATACCCGCAGCTACACCGGCGTCAGTGGCGTTACCACCCTGCTCCAGAATACGGTAACCCGATGCTGTGGCCAGATAGTGACCGGCCGTAACCATGTGGGTCGACCCGGAAACTGTGGGACGGTAGGACTTTATTCCAATTGCCACGTTGTACCCCCTCAGCGATTATCAAATTTTCTAAGAATCCTGTGCCTAAATGCACGGGTACTCATTTGAAGGAATGATACGTAGAGCCAAAAGGAGTGTCAATACGAACGGTCAGCAGGCAATAGCCAAAAGGGGAAAATAACCAAAAGCCCCCTTTCATAAAGGGGGTTGGGGGCTTTTGGTTCTTGACTGCCCGCCTAGTCACCATCCGCTGCTCAGCCTACACAAACCCGCGTAGTTCCACTGCTCTGGCCACTCTTTGGACGCCAATTTCAAACGACGCCTGGCGGTGGGTGATCTTTTCTTTGATGCTCCGGGTGCAAACTTCGTTATAGGCTTGGAGAATAGTCTTCTTGAGCTCTTCGTTAATTCGACTTTCTTCCCAGCGGAACTCCTGAAGATTCTGGGTCCACTCGAAGTAGGACACAATTACACCGCCGGCGTTGACCAAGATATCCGGCAGAATCGTTACTCCGCCCTCGCTCAAGATGCGGTCTGCTTCCGGAGTGATTGGGTGGTTGGCCGCCTCCAAGATTAGCTGGGCTTTGATGTTTCTGGAGTTCACATCAGTGATCACGTTGTCGATGGCCGCCGGTACCAGCACCTCGCAATCCAGTTCCAACAGTTCATCGTTCGAGATTGGTTCGGCTCCGGGGAATCCATCAAACATCCCGGTCTTATCTTGGTACTCGAACAGTCTCGGGATGTTCAGGCCGCTAGCGTTATAGACCCCGCCATCGACGCCGCTGACAGCGATTACGCGGTAGCCTATCTCATGGATGATTCTTGCGGACCACGAGCCAACGTTGCCAAAGCCCTGAATCACGACCTTGGTGTCATGGGATTTAAACCCTAGGTCTTTCACGGCCTCTTCAAGTAGGTACGCCACGCCGCGTCCGGTGGCCGATTCACGGCCGTAGGAGCCGCTGATTTCCACCGGCTTTCCGGTTACGATGGCTGGGGTATGTCCGTGCAGTTGCCCGTAGGCGTCCATCATCCAGGCCATCGTCTGGGCGTTGGTGCCCAATCTGGGGCGGGTGTATCACGGTTGGGGCCAATCAGGTGCTCAATATTCAGCGTGTAGCGGCGGGTGAGCCGGTTCAATTCCGTAAGCAAAAGCTGGCCCGGGTCCACCTGGACTCCACCCTTGGCGCCGCCGTACGGCAGGTTCACCAGCGCTGTTTTCCAGGTCATCAAAGACGCCAGCGCCCGTACTTCGTCAAGGTCAGCCAGAGGGTGATAACGGACGCCGCCCTTATAAGGGCCACGGGCCGCGTTGTGTTGTATTCTGGAGCCGCTGAATACCTGTACCTCGCCGTTGTCCATCCGCACGGGGACTTGGACCAGCGATTCTCGCCAGGGTCGTTTCAGCATTTCTCGTAGGCCAGGGTTTATGTCCAGTCGATCTGCAGCGTTATCGAAAAAGAGGTTAACCTCATCAAAGATACTCAGTTCTATGGTTTTTAGCATTTGCCATCTCCGGCGTTATTCATCGCCAATCGTATTGAAGGAATTGGTTGAAGGAATCGATCCATAGGCCTGTTTCATTGGTTATACCCTTGGTATATCTCAGCCAGCTATTAACATCTGACTATCGCGGTCCAATCGGGTGGTCTTTTGGTACCGCCTTTGTGGCCCTAGTGATTCCGTTTTTATTCCTTGCTAATTGAGATGCGCCTGAAACGCTATAGTCGCGTTTGCCGGGAGCCTAGAGGCAATCCAGATGATAATATGGTGAGGATTTCAATACCCTGATGGGAGCCAAGATAGATGCTGGTTGAAGTGGAAGTGGTCGGCGGAGAGAACAGTCCCCTGGACCTGCACCGGATGTTTGACCTGTTGACCGACCCGATAGAAGTCATGCGCGTGTTCGCGACTAACCCCATGGGCGAAGACCTGTGGTGCCGAGTAACTGGTTGGAGTTCAGAAGGCCCATGTGCGGCCAAGTCGGCGCTGGCAGAGGATTCCGGGGAGGGAGTTGTGCTGCTGATTTACGGCGGCAACGAAGGGCTAAGACTGCAGCCGGTGGGGTCTGGAGACGAGTGGGAACTGGGCAACTCCGTCCAGTGGGGCGAGGCCTGCCTGATGTTGGCCAAAGGGACGCCAGTGGAATAAACCTGGACCAAACAACCTGCCAGTGTCTTGGAAGAACTGGCTAGAAGTTAAAAGGTGAATCCTCAAACTTCTTAATCAAGTCTGTGAGGGCTTCCCCAAAACGGGCTTCATCCTCTGAGCCACGGAAATCAACCACCGCACCATCGCGCAATCCCGAACACAGCCGGTCCTCACGTTTGTAGAAGATATCGTCGGTAGCCACCGTAATAATCGATTCTTTAATCGTTGGCCCCGGGCTGCTAGCTAGGCTGGCAAATTGACGGCTGGTGAGCGGGTTCTCCAAAGACCCAGCGGTGCAAAGAAGAATTACCCGATCATAAACCACGGCGTCGTCCAGGTTGGTTGCCCCGGAGGCCAACGACGCTTCATCATCGACACAGATAATCCAACTTGGCACATTGGCTTCCGCCAGACCCGCCCTGATCTTGTCGGCAAACTCACCGTCACTCTGTGAACCCAACAACAGCGCCCGCTTAAAGGTCATTCCAGAGTCTCTAAGTGTGTCTTGGGCGGAGATCAACAATGGCGGGACACCGGCACCCTCAAGGAACTTGACGTTGACCTGCCCCTTGGACCGGGATATGGTATCCAACCCGATCATGCTGGGGCCAACATGGCGCACATCGCTGAGGCCAATCACGCCGGTCAGATCACAATTCGCGATGGTGGTCAGCCCGAAGGTCGCCTGGCTGAAGCTGGTGCTGCTCATCTTGGTGTTGATGAAGATAGCGCCTTGGAGATCAGCTCCTGTGAGGTCAGCCATGTCCAGATTTGCGCCAACCAACCGAGCGTTGCGTAGATTGGCCCCGCTTAGGTTGGCCCAGGAAAGGTCTGTTTGGCTGAGATTAGTTCCGGAAAGATCGGCCCGTTCCAAGTCGGTATAGGACAGATTGGAGAATGAGATATCAGACCCTTTTAAGTCCACTCCCTTCATCACACTGTTGGAGAGGTTCGTACGACCCAGAGTACAACCGGCCATGAATGCTTCATTGAAATTGGAACGAGCCATGTTCGAGCGCCACAGGTGCGCCCCTTGAAGATTGGCCCCTGAGAGGTCTGCCTGGCGGAGGTCTGAGCCAGTGAGATCAGCTCGGCTCAGGTCATCATGGGAGAGGTCGGCCCCCATCAGCTTGGCCGCGTTCAACATAGCTCTGGACAGGTCAAGCGACGGACGACCGTAGAGGTAGTCTGGTGCAAATGTCTCACCGGCGCCCCGGTCTTCAAGGCGGTAGCCAAGGCTATAACGGGGTAGCTCGGTGTTGGGCCTTCGCCAGGTGGCTTCCCGCCACCTAGATATGGCGTTGGCTCCGGATCTGACCAGGGTTACGTGTTCTGGGTCCGCCAATGGCCGCTCCTGTACTGGGCGAGTCGCACGATCTAAGACGCCACGCCCCGATTATTTACTTTGGAATTTACTTGATATTAGTTTTCCTGATTAACCGCGACCGCTGAACGCCGGGATAACCTCTTTGGAGAATATCTCCAATTGGGCGCTCATTTCGCTCCAGGGCATACCCTCCGGCCACTGGAGGAATACGTCCTCCAATCCGGGGTATTTCTCTTCCATATCCTTGAGTGTCTCAATGAAATGCTCCGGAGGCCCACAAAGCCAAGCCTTCTGCTGCACTCCATCTTCCACCATGGGTGTACGGGCCGGTGCACCGGGACTGCCCCACATCCGACCTTCTTCGTCAACGTAACGGACCAGGCCAAAGGGTGAGAACCACTTGTAGCGCTCGTCATGATAGGGACGGACTTTTTCGATAGCTTCTTCTTGTGTGTCTGCTATGTAAAAGCCAAAGCCCAGGGACATGTCCTGCCCCAAGGTCACCGAGCGGCCCGCTTCTGCGGCGGCATCTTTATAGGCCGTGAAGAATTGCTCCACTACTTTTTCGCCACTGAGGGCGGTCATGCCCTTGATGCCTTTCTTGGCAATGAAATCAATGCTGCGGCCGCTGGTCATGGGCTGCCAGATCTCAACAGGCAGGTTGATGGGCCGGGGCACAAGGGTGATGTCCTTTAGCTGATAGCCCCGGTAGGGAACATCTGGGGGAATGTCATAGTGCTTTCCGTGGTGATTGAAGGACTCCTGGTTGAAGGCCTTCAGAATAATCTCTACTTGTTCTTCAAAAAGCTCACGATTGGCATCTTGGTCAATGAGCGGCGAGCCAAAGGTCTCAACCTCTCTGGACTGATAGCCCCGGCCAATACCAAAGATCAGCCGTCCACCGGTGAGAATGTCTCCCAGGGAGAAGTCTTCAGCCAAGCGAAGCGGGTGCCACATGGGCAAGATATTAAACGACGCGCCAAACTTAAGGTTCTTGGTATGGGCGGCCAGATGAGTGCCCAACAAAGTGAGGTTGGGAATGCACTCGTAGCCTTCCCGTTGGAAGTGGTGCTCTGCGGCCCACAGACAGTAAAACCCAGACTCATCCATCTGTTTAGCCAAGGACATCGCGTTGCTGTAGGTCTGGATTAACTGTTCGTTGGTGTAACGGCGGTCGTCGGGGGCGGTGCCATCGGCTCCCACGCTTTCCAGGTCAATCTGACCAACGTACAGGACTGAAAATCTCTTGATCAACTACTGCTCCTCGTAAACTGAAGTTTACTCATTTCTGATAGTGATAAGCCCGCAATATTCGAGGAACATCCATTTGTTGGACGCAATCAGGTGCGATTCAAGCCCTCTTTGGGCGGGCATAGTATAGCACGGGTTGAGGCTAATTTTGCGCTGGGCTAAGTCTGCCTCACCAGGTTATTGCACAACATTTCGGCGTATCAGATCAGCCACCACAGCGGAGTCGAATCCCAGCCCTTCCAGGACGGTGGAGGTGTGCTGTCCGGTGACTGAACCCAGGTGTTTTACCTCTCCGGGAGTCTCGGAAAGATGAATGGAAGTGGCCACTTGCCTTACTTTGCCCTCCGGGATATTGGGCGCTTCAATCTCCAGCACCATCCCCCGTTGTTGCGCGTGGGGATCATCAAGGGCTTCTTCCAAGGAATAGACCTTGCCAACGGAGATGTTTGCGTCCTTCAGCGTCTCAAACCACTCGTCCCGAGTCCTGGTCAAAAAAGCCTGGGCCAACGCCTGCTCAACCTCTGTTTTCTTCTGGCCTTCTGCGTCTTGGTGGGGCAGCAGGTCGTCCCGGTCCAGAGCGTGACAGAGGTTCTCCCAGAACCAGGGCTCAATGGCCGCGACGGAGAAGTACTTGCCGTCTTTGGTCTCGTAAACGTTGTAGTAAGGAGCGCCGCCGTTCAGGCGGTTTCCGCCGCGTTCGGCCGATATTCCCCTAGACAGGACATCTGAAATCAACCCAGAGAGCATGTAGAGCACACCCTCACTCATGGCTATGTCCACGTACTGCCCAGCGCCGGTCTTCTCTCTGGCCATCAGCGCCGCTAGAATGCCAACCGCGCCGCAGAGGCCGCCGCCGGCATAGTCGGCAATCAGGTTAAGTGGGATCGACGGCTTGCCGTCATAGGGACCAATCAGACCCAGCGCACCAGCAAACGAGATGTAGTTGATGTCGTGCCCGGCCAGTTGGGAGTAGGGGCCGTCCTGTCCGTAACCGGAGACTGAGCAGTAGATTGCCCTGGGGTTTATGGACCGGACCTTCTCATAGCCGGCACCCAAGCGGTCCATCACACCGGGCCGAAACCCTTCAACCACCACATCGGCAGTCTCAGCTAGTTGCTGAAAAATCTTCTGGGCATCGGGTTCTTTTAGGGTCAGGGCGATGCTGCGTTTGTTGCGTTGCAACGCATTGAACGACGCATGGCGACGCTCGTCATCTTCGCCGTCGATACCAGCAACCAACTTCTCGTAGGCAGAACGGGTTTCGTCCATGGGCCGCTCAATCATCAGGACATCAGCGCCAAGGTCGGCCAGCACCGTGGTGCAGAACATGCCCGGTGCGTTGCGGCAAAAATCCAGAACCTTGATTCCCTCTAGTGCTTGCATAGCCCACCTACCCGTCTGATTATTAAGGCCAAAATTCTCTTGGCTGGCCGGGCGCAATTATAGCCGACGTGCACACCTTAGTTGCCCTTTTTCTGGCATGTGGTGCAACCGGCCCGACTGCATCTATAATCTCAGCAATCAATTTCAACAAATTAATTAACCAAGACAGGAGGCGAAAATGGATCTGTCGCTGCAAGGCAAAGTGGCAATGATTACCGGGGGCAGTCACGGACTGGGGAAACAGGCGGCCGACTCTCTGGCCAGAGAGGGCTGCAAGGTCGCGATCTGCGCCCGTGGTCAGGAGAACCTGGATTCAACCGTGGCCGAGCTCAAGGCCAAGGGGTACGAGATCATGGCCGTGCAGGCCGACGTGATGAAGCAAGCGGACCTTAAGAATTTCCATTACGAGACGATCAAGGCCTTTGGTGAAGTGGACATATTGGTAAATAACGCCGGTGGCAGAAAGGGTACGGCGGATTTTCAAGAAACCGGGGTTGAGACCTTCCGTGAGGGCATGGAATTCAACTTTATGAGCGCCGTTGAACTCATCTCACTGGTGATACCGCACATGCGAGAGCAGAAATGGGGCCGGGTAATTAGCATCTCGTCCATCTATGGCCGGGAATACGGCGGCTCAATAGACTATATGACCGGCAAAGCTGCCCTCATCGCCTTCTCCAAGCACCTGGCGCTGAACCTTATGAAAGAAAACGTGCTAGTCAACTGCATTGCTCCGGGATCGATCGACTTTCCTGGCAGCAGTTGGGACCGGTTCCAGCAGAACAGCACTCCGGAACAGGTGGCCGATTTCATCGACCGGAACCTACCGGCCGGGAAGTTCGGCTGGCCGGAGCCTATCGGCGACACTGTGGCTTTCCTGGCTTCTGAGAATGCCAGCATGATCACCGGCACCTGCCTCAATGTGGACGGAGGCCAATCCCGGTCTCTGCTCTAGGCCATATTCTGGAAGCAAAATAAAAAAGCCCCTCACCCAAGCATGGGTGAGGGGACTTTTTGTCTTCAAGAACTGCGAGTTACTTGGTGCTGATCTCGCCTATGAACTGCCGCCAGGCTAGCACACAGGCCTCCGGGGCAGAGTGTTGTACGTAGCCGCTAGTGCCGGGAATTGCCACAAGCCGACCATTGCCCAGTTTCTCGGCAAAGACTGTTGTGCGGTCCGGATTGTCCTTGGCGTTTTGCTCCGAGACCAGCACCATGGTTGGTGTCTTAATCTGGGGCAGGATGTCGGTCAGGTCCTGGGTTGCCAGGTAAGCCAATGACTCCAGCACCACTCTCTGGGAGGTTTGCGACATCTGGTCGATGTACCACTGGTGATGTGCTGGGTCTGACTTCCCATGCTCCAACCGCCTCTCGGCAGTTTTCTGCACCCAGGCGGCCACGCCCTCTTCACTGACCAGTTTGTAATACCCCTGGTACATCTCCACTCCGGCAAACTTGTAGGGTGAGGTGGAAGTGGTCAGTGTGTGCAACCGCTCCGGGTGGTCATAGGCAAACTGCAGGGCGATGGTGCCGCCGACGGTCTCGCCAATGAGATGCACTTTGTTGATCTTCAGTTGGTCCAGCAACTTGAGCAGGTCGTTGCCCCAATTGCTGAGCGACCAGTCGTACCCCTCTGGCGGAACCGATGATTGGCCAAAGCCACGGGCATCCAGCCGAATCACCCGGTACTGGCGGGCCAGCAGCGGCACCCAGGCGTACCAGAGTTTGGTGTTCTTGGAGTTGCCATGATGCAGGACAATCGTCTCTGGCTCACCGCGCCACGGGTCGGTGAACTGGTCGTCCTCGTAGTACATCTCAAGGGTGTCGTCAATCTTGGCAAAGGGCATCTGTATCTCCGGTATTTTCTATGATTAGACTCGAATCCAGCTATTAATCGATGATGGGGATGGCCACTGAGATTCGGACTTTATCGCCGTAGACAGCGGTGGTGTGGCCGCGGCCGGTCAAGTCGTCTGCCAGCAGTACGTCGCCAACCCCGAAGACTCGTTTGGTGCCGTCGCCCAGGCCGACTTCAACCTGACCTTCAAGCGTTATGGAATACTGGCGGCGCGGGGCGGGATGCCAATCGTTAAAATCGCCGGGCTGGTAGCGACGAAAGTAAAGATGCTCAGCGTTCTCAATGGCCGTCCTTTCAGAGGTCTCCAACTGTTCGTAGGACAGATCAATATCTTCGAAATGGGACTCGCCATCGTCTCCGGTATAGATGCGAACAACTTGCATGATGCCTCCAATTTTCAGGGACTAGGATAATAGCCGCATCATAACCACGAGCGTGACAGGCGTCAATTTAGCTGGTGGGTTTCAGCCGTGAGCTTTTTTCCAGTGGGGCAGATGTCCAGTAGGCAGCAATCTCTACACGTGGGATTAGTTTTGGCGCAGGCCATCTTGGCGTGGTGATCCCAAAGGGCGTGGAACTCGTTGTACAGCGGCACATCGGTTTTTATGTGCTCGTGGAACATCGTCTGATAGTCACGGTATTTGTGACGGGGCACATCAGGGGTCATATCCAGTCGGTCCATGATTCGGCGTGTATAGGTGTCAATAACGAATGACGGCTTCTCAGCGGCGTAGACCATGATGTCATCAGCGGTCTCTTCGCCGATTCCGTGGATGGATAGCAGTTCTTCCCGCATCGGAACGGTCTGCTGGTTGAACAGCCGGTCCAAATCACCTTGATAGTTGACTATCACGTGGGCGGCAAAGGCCTTTAGTTTCCTGGCTTTGGCATTGAAGTAGCCCGACGAACGTACCAGTTCCGCCAGTTCTGGTTCCGGTGTTTCGTGCACGGCCTCAAACGACCAACAACCGGCACCCCGCATTTTGGCCAGGGCCATAATCACGTTGGTCCATGCTGCCGATTGGGTCAATATGGCCCCAGAGATAACTTCAAACGGCCCGTCTCCCGGCCACCACTGTTGCGGGCCATAGGCTTCGAAAAGTCTCTGGTATACGTCCATCAACCGAGCGCCCGTCGGCAACTGGGTACCCATCGGTGTCGATTTAGGCATTGCCCACAGCTTCAGCGTAGGGGCGGATGGGCAGCGACTGGTCCAAGCGAATCTCCCGTTCGGTAACCACGCAGTTGTAGGCGTAGGCTTCCACACCGGCTGCCATTGCGGATATTAGGGCGGCGGCCAAAACAGGGTCGGACGGATCACTGGTGGCGAATGCGCTGGCGTCGGGTCTTTGGATGACAAAGATCACAGCCGCCCGGTGACCGGCTTCAATCACAGTCTCCAGCGTGCGTAGGTGCTTGGCCCCGCGAACGGTCGGGGCGTCCGGGAAGAGACCAACACCGTTTTCAACCAACGTGACTGATTTAGCCTCGATGTAACACCGGCCCTTTGGCCCCTCTAGCATCAGATCCAAACGGCTGTCGCCAAAGGTCACCTCGCGGCGCACGTCGGGGTAATCTGCGAACTGGTTCAGATGCCCGCTTTCCACACCCTCTGCCACCAGTGCATTGGGCGCTCTGGAGTCGGCGGAAGCCAAGGCAGTGCCCATGTCCACTAGCACCAGGTCAAACTTGGTCTTGCGGTGCTCCCCGGCAACGGGCCGTACCAGAACTCGCCAGCCAGGAACAAACAATTCTTTCATGCGGCCGGAATTAGCAACGTGCACTCCGACTTTCTTGCCGTCTACCTCAACCATGGCCAGGAAACGGTTGACCCGCTCCAGAAATATTCCCTCAACCAAGTCGCTTCCCAAGTCCAATTTCGGCCTCCTAAATCAAACTACATCATAGTAACAAAATGGAAACAATCCAATTTGATTCCCGTCAATACGACGACTTATCAAATCGACCAAATTTGGCTTGGCGCAGCGTGGGTTCGTGTATACTTTTTGCACTCGCCAACACGGCTATAAGGATGAACGATGAGCGGCTTTACCGATAGGTTGGAACAGGCAGCAGCAGCAACTAAAAGTTTGGTCTGTGTGGGGTTGGACCCGGATCCAGCCCGAATGCCGATTCCTGACGTATACGAGTTCAACCGGGCGATTGTGGATGCCACTGCCGGTCTCGTCTGTGCCTTCAAGCCGAACCTGGCTTTTTATGAGGCTTTGGGGCTGCCAGGTCTGCGTGACTTGGAGAAGACCATCAGCCACATCCGCGACGTTGCGCCTTCCGCAATCATCTTGGGTGACGCCAAACGCGGCGACATAGGCCCTTCAGCCCAGGCTTACGCCAAGGCCATGTTCCAGGTTTGGGGCTTCGACGCTCTGACCATCAATGCCTGGGGCGGCGAGGATACCGTGCTGCCGTTCTTGGATGATGAGTCAAAGGGGGTGTTTGTCTGGTGCCGTGGTTCCAACCCTGGTTCTGCTGATTTTCAAGACCTACAGATCACCACTGATGATGGAGTCATGCCGCTCTACAGAAATGTGGCGCTATCCTGCCAGCGGTGGAACACCAAAGGGAACCTGGGGTTGGTTGCCGGGGCGACTGTCCCAGAGCAACTGGCTGAGATCAGAGCCGCCTGCCCGACTATGCCTTTGTTGATTCCAGGGATTGGTGCGCAGGGCGGCGACTTGGAAGCGGCGGTACGACAGGGCACCGACAGCCGGGGCCGGGCAGCACTGATTAACTCGTCCCGGGGGATTATTTACGCTTCTGCTGAGAACGACGAGGACGATTTTGCGGAGGCCGCAGCCCGGGAGGCCAACAAATTGCGCGAGAGCATCAACGAAGTTCTTGAAGCCGACGGAAAGGGATGGCCCTAGAGTTAAAGATTGGCGACGTACTCCAGATGAAGAAAGCCCACCCCTGTGGCGGGTCGCTCTGGACCGTCACCAGACTGGGCGCCGACATTGGAATGACTTGCCAGGAGTGCGGCCGTTACCTGTTGTTGGCTCGGTCGCAATTGGCGCGGCGTCTCAAGCAGGTCTTACCGCCGGATAATGGTTCTGAAGAGGCGGGCCCTAAAGACGGGGTTTTGTAGGCCCATCGTTCGACTGGTTAGTCGTCTTCAGCCTGTGCGCCAGCTAGCCCAACCCGACCAGGGTGTTCTTCTTCCCAAGACCAAAGCTCCGAGTGGAAGCCTCTAATCTGGTCAGACATTATCTCAATGAAGTTTCTGACCGCCTGACCGACGAATTTACCCTTTAGGGTGCAAACTCCAATGACCGATCCGGGGAACAGGTGGTCCAAGCGGACGACACCAAACCGGTTGTGGTCTTCTGAGTGCAGGGTAAAATCACTTCCAATTGCAATCCCCATGCCAATCTCAACGTAACGCTTCATGGAAACGGTGTCATCCAGGGCTAATACAACGTCTGGCGTGAGACCCCGGCTTTTGAAAGCCTGTTCCACTCTTTGGCGCAACTGACTATCCGGCGCAGTCAAAATCAGTGGGAATGACGCAATGTCTTCAAGTTTGACCGGCTGACCATGCAGCAGTTCGTGGCCGGGAGGGGTCAGCAAAACTGTGTTGTAGCCGAACAACTCTTTAAATTCTAAAGATGAATCATCTGCCGGAGGAGTGGAACAAAATGCTAAGTCTATTTCGCCGGAGCGGACCAGTTGAATCAACGGGTTGTAGGACCGGGCCAACAACCGGATACGGACGTCTGGGTAATCCTCACGGAACTTTTGAATCCCAGCCGGCAGGTGGTGGGTCACCAAGTCTGGATAGGCCCCGACGACAAAAGAACCACGCCGTTCGGAGTAGTCCATCTGGGTCTTGAGCGCGTCCACTGAAGTTACAACAGGGGTTACCAATTCAAGCAGGGTAACGCCCTCTGATGTCAGTTGAATGGGACGCTTAATACGGTCAAAGAGGGTGATTCCGAACTCATCTTCCAGTTTCCGCAAATGGGTGGTCACAGTTGGTTGCCCAAGCTCTAATGTACGAGCTGCTTTGGAGACGCTACGCACTCTGGCAACATGGTAAAAGCTGATGAGTTCCCTGAGTTCCAATTCATCCCCCTACTGAGCACCACGAATCAACAAATATAATATATCACATACTATCCCTTGACAAAATAAGTTGTCGATTTGAGAATATAAGAGCTAATGGTTCCATTTCAGGGTATCATCGCATTCGATGATGGGAATCAATCCCCGAATTTTTATGCCAAGAGATTGGAATGCCCTACGTAATAACAGAACCTTGTACCGGGGTTAAAGATGCTTCCTGTGTGGAAGTCTGCCCGGTTGATTGTATCTCTACAACCGATGCGGTAGAGCAGTATTTCATTGATCCGGCCACCTGTATTGACTGCTCGTACTGTGTGTCGGTCTGCCCGGTCAACGCGATTTTTGACGAATTCAATATTCCATCTGAATGGCGTCATTACATCCAGAAAAACCGGCAGTTTTTCCGGTAACTCTGGCTCCCGTTCCTGTCTAAATCGCAGATCAACCGGCGCAATGATCTTAGCCTCTTCTCTATTGTGAAATTGGGCCTTGACGCTTGGCATTCAAGCTATCTCCGTAGCTGTTTAGTCCATATTCACCCTGTTCCGATATAGCCACGTCCTCTGTCCAGTCGTATACTACCCTCCAATATCCGGCCAACGGCGTATCTACGCTCAGGCTGACACACCGGAGGAATTTTTCCATGACCCTTTTTCTCAAAGATGAAGACGTGGCCCAGTGCGTGACCATGGACGGCATGCTTGAGGCCATCGAGTCCATGCAGGAGCACTACGGCAACGGACAGGTCCATAACATGACCCGTCGCAAGATAATCGCCGACAGCGGAATGCTATCCGTAATGGGCGGTGGTTTATTCCACATGGGCCTGCTGGGGGTCAAGACCTATACAGTGGTCAAGGGCTCTTACTCTTTCCAAGTTAGCCTCTATGACGCCAACACCGGAGAGCTGCTTCTCTACACCCAAGCCAACCGGCTGGGCCAACTCCGCACCGGTGCATCCACTGGAGTCACCGTAAAACACCTGGCCAACGCCGGTGATGTGACCGTGGGTATCATCGGCACTGGCGGGCAAGCCCCAACCCAACTGGAAGCGGTATCCAAGGTTCGTAACATCAAGAGCATCAAAGCCTTCAGCCGAACCCAGGACCGCCGTGAAGCGTTTGCCACCAAGATGACCGAGACCATGGCCATCGATGTCTCCGCAGCAGCCACCAACGAGGACGCTGTGCGCGATTGCGACGTTGTTCTCTGCGTTGCCGCGACCATGGACCCCGTTGTCGAAGGGGCTTGGCTGAAAGACGGCAGCACCGTCATTGGCGCCGGACCCACCACCTGGCGTGCGCGAGAAGTTGACGAAGCCACCATTACTCGAGCCGATAAGATAATCGTGGACTCAACTGAGCAAGCAGCGATCGAGGCGGGTGATATTTGCAACGCCGTGGACAAAGGGCTAATTCAGTGGAGCAAGGTACACGAGTTGAGGCACGTTGTCTCCGGCGCTGTGAGCGGCCGGGACAATGAAGGCCAAATAGTCTACGCCAAGATCATGGGCACCGGAGTGGCCGACGTAGCCGCTGCCAAGCTAGCCTATGACTGCGCCAAAGCCCAAGGCCTGGGCCGGGAGATGGACTGGTAGTGGCGGCTGGCCTTAACCTGGCCAAGCCAAATTTCGAGGTTTGAATTAATGCCGAACGAACCTAAGTTCAAGAATGGTGACAAAGTACGGTTAAGGAAGATTAGCGATGAAGGGGCTGCGATGGCCGGAGCCTATGGAGTGATTCTAGAATCACTCCAAGGCCAAGTGTTCGGTGACCCAGGGCCAAAGACTTAGAGATGGGACTATTGGGTTGATTTCGGGTCCTCTTGGGGGACTCTTACAATCGCGGAAGGAATGCTTGAACGGTAATACTAGACCACTGCTTTAAATACGAGTTCAGGTAACAACGATGCTTCAGATTGGCTTTGACAACAATTGAAAACAACAATTTGCATTAATGAACAACTGCTTAGTGATTCCAAAGAACGGGCCAATCATTTGGCCTGTAGCTTGTCGTCTCTCATAGAAGGTTGCCTCAAACGCACTCTGCCAGTCGAAACACCGGTCACCAAACGTGAACCTGTCAAGTTGAAAACTGTTTCAGGAATGGGTCTCAAGCCTGGTGTAAATTTGGATAATCTTAACCTTTTCTAGAATCGAAAGCGGAAGCGGCTGGCTGGCCCTAACGGGCTTCTAGGTACTCACCGATGGTTGCTATGTGATAGGCCGCCGATTCTGACCGTAGGCTCTCTGCGGCGGCTCTGGCGGTGTCCATAGAAGTAAAACACGGTATGTGCTTTTCCACGGCGGCACGGCGTATATAGAACCCGTCTCGCATGACCTCTGGTGAACCGGAGATGGTATTGACCACAGCGCTCACGCTGCCATCTTCAATCACATCAACCACGTTGGGGTGGCCTTCACTGAGCTTCTTGGTGGTCATATTTACCGGCAAACCCATGGCAGAGATCATCGCTGCGGTGCCTTCTGTGGCGTAAAGTAGGCAACCGGCATCAGCCAGGTTGCGCACCAGGGACACCGCTTCTGCCTTATGCTGATCAGCAATGCTGAGCAGTACGCCAGTGCCTGGTTTCAGGTTCAGATTCGCCGCCAATAGCGCCTTGGTCAGTGCCTTCTGAAAGTCTCGGTCTACTCCCATGACCTCGCCGGTGGATTTCATCTCTGGCCCCAGATGCCAGTCAACGCCCACCAATTTGGCCATTGAGAACACGGGGGCTTTGACTCCCACCAGGTCTTGTTCCGGCCACAGTCCACCGGGATACCCCTGGTCTTTCAGGGTCTCTCCAAGCATCACCCTGGTGGCCAATTTTGCCACCGGGACACCGGTCAGTTTCGATATAAACGGAATGGTCCGGCTGCCCCTGGGATTTACTTCGATTATGTAAACTGTGGTCGGCTCGCTGTTGTCTTGCGGCGTCATTGGGCTTCGGTAGGCAGCCCCGCCGTGGATGACGAACTGGACGTTCATCAGACCCCGTACGCCCAAAGCCAACCCGATGCGGGTGGTGTAATCGACTATGGTCTCAATCTCTCGGGCGCTGAGATTCAGGCTGGGGTAGATGGCCATAGAATCGCCACTGTGGACTCCGGCGCGCTCCACGTGTTCCATAATTCCGGGTATCAGAACATCAACGCCGTCACATATGGCATCAACCTCACACTCTTTTCCTTCCAGATAACGGTCAATGAGCACCGGTTTGTCTGGAGCCAGTTCAACCGCAGCCGTGAGGTAGTGGATCAGCTCGGTCGCGTTTTGGACGATCTCCATGGAACGACCGCCGATGACGTAGCTAGGTCGGACCACGGACGGGTAGCCGATGTTCTGGGCCACCTTTAACGCCTCTTCAACGGAGGTTACGGCGGCACCGGGAGGCTGAGGGATACCCAACCGGGACAGGAAGTCTTCAAATTTTTCCCGGTCGGCAGCCATGTCAATGGCCTCGGCACTGGAGCCTAGAATGGGCATCCCGGCACGGGCCAAAGACTGGGAAAGGTCAATCGCGGTCTGGCCGCCAAATTGCACAACGGAAGGCGGAAACACGTTGTCCACCTCTTCGTTCTCCAGAATGTCCCGAACTGATTCTTCATCCAGCGGCTCAAAGTACAAGCGATCACTCGTATCAAAGTCTGTGGACACAGTTTCAGGGTTAGAGTTGACCATTATACTGCGAACCCCGGCTTCGGAGAGGGCCGTGGCGGCATGCACGCTGCAGTAATCGAATTCGATACCTTGGCCAATGCGAATGGGGCCGCTGCCAATCACCAGGGCCTTGTTGCCTTCCAAGGGCAGCGCTTCATTCTCCTCGTCGTAGGTGCTGTAGTAATAGGGAGTGACGGCCTCAAACTCGGCGGCACAGGTGTCCACCGTCTTGTAAACCGGTCTTAGTCCCCAATCATGTCGGAGGTCACGCACCTGTTCCGGCAGCATGTCTGACAGGGTGCCCACTTGGTTATCTGAGAAACCCATGCGCTTTGCTGCCTTGAGCAAGGTTGGTGTGAGTTCTTCACCCAGCAGCCGACGCTCCATCTTCACAATGCGTTCAAAGGCATTCAAGAACCAGGGTTCGATGTAGGTGTGGTTGACTAGTTCATCGACGGTTGCGCCTTGTCTGAGCGCCGACATCAATCCCCACATCCGTTCGTCATTGGGACCAAGGGGGAGGCGGTCCAGCGACAATTCGCCTTCAGAGCGCCATTCCGGATTCTCCCAGAGTAAGTTGTGCCCGCTCAGTTCCAGAGAGCGGGCACCCTTTTGCAGCGCAGCTTCAAAAGATCGCTCAATGACCATGACCTCGCCGGTGGCCTTCATCTGGGTGGTGGTTCGGCGGTCACCGTGGGGGAACTTGTCAAAGGGCCACCGCGGAATCTTGAGCACGCAGTAGTCCAGGGCTGGTTCAAACGCAGCGGTGGTCTGTTTGGTCACCGCGTTTTCTATCTCGTCCAGTTTCTTTCCCACGGCAATCTTGGCGGCAACCCTGGCGATGGGGTAACCAGTGGCCTTGCTGGCCAGCGCGGAGCTACGGCTGACTCTAGGGTTGACTTCAATTACGTAGTAAGGCGACTCCGGGAACCATTCTTGCCCCAGGGCCTTGGAGACTCTTGGATGGGGTTGCAGGGCAAACTGGACGTTGCAGCCGCCCTCAATGCCCAGACCACGGATAATCTTGAGACTGGCGGTGCGGAGCATCTGGTATTCATGGTCGCTCAATGTCTGGCTGGGGGCCACTACGATGCTGTCACCGGTATGGACGCCCATAGGGTCTAGGTTTTCCATGTTGCAGATGGTGATGCAGTTGTCGGCACTGTCGCGCATCACCTCGTATTCGATTTCTTTCCAGCCGACCAGAGAGCGTTCCAGCAAGACCTGGGAAATGGGGCTGGCTGCTAGACCGGTACGAGCAAAGGTCTCAAATTCTTCTTGAGTGTTGGCAATTCCGCCGCCACTGCCACCCAGGGTATAGGCAGGCCGGACCACCAGTGGAAGGCCCATCTCTTTGGCGGCTGCCAAGGCCTCTTCGATGGTGTTTACACTGATATTTTCGGGTTCTGGTTCGTTGATCTCATGGAGAAAAGTGCGGAAGTAATCTCGGTCCTCGGAGCGCCGAATGGTCTCCAAAGGTGTGCCCAGCAAACCCACATTGTGGCGTTCTAGGACGCCGGCGTCTGCCAGGGCTACAGCAAGGTTTAAACCGGTCTGGCCGCCCAGTGTGGGCAGGATGCCGTCGGGCTTCTCTCGTTCAATGATCCTCTCTAGGACCTCAACGGTGAGCGGCTCAATGTAGACGCGGTCTGCAATGCCTGGGTCGGTCATTATGGTGGCCGGGTTGGAGTTGACCAGAACCGTGATCACGCCCTCTTCCCGAAGAGACTTACAAGCCTGAGTACCTGCGTAATCAAACTCTGCTGCTTGGCCAATAACAATAGGGCCTGAACCGATTACGAGCACCTTTTTAGGCTTGTCCGTAATGATAACCACCCTTCCCGCAGTGCTGTGCGGCCACGGCCCTATTTGGGCTTAAAAATATACGCCTTTCGATGTTATACCCGGCCCTACTTTTTGGCTATACAGCCAATCGGCGAGGCCGGGTATAAGTGCAAATCAACCTACGTTCAACCTGTATTGGTTGTCCGCAATCGTTACCAACAATCTAAATCGTTGGTAGCAAATCAGGTAGTTCTATCAACTGCCTTGTGTGCAATGAATTTAATAGTTGCGAGACAAATGAGCCGA
>JAPKDE010000019.1 GCA_028822675.1 Dehalococcoidia bacterium
GGAGACGGAGAGTCCTCGGCTTTTCAGGATGCGTCCAATTGATGCGACGCTAATCCCTTTGCCTAGTGAACTGACTACTCCCCCGGTAACGAAAATAAATTTTGTCGGCATTTGCCTACGCAAAGAAAGGGTGTTGAGGAGGGGTACTTACTGGGTGTTCAATTAGCCTTGCCGCCGCCCCATTGGACGAGCCAATCAAGTGGATAAGGGGTGATGCTAGGAGCACTAAATGAAGTACGCAGTTGAATGCGGAGAATCTATGCCCAATTATATTAGTCGATTTTCCAAAGTGTCAAGCGTCAACCAGTGTAATTCAAAAATGCTTTATGTCTATTGGCATTCCTTGGATCGGCCAAACCCGTCCGCCGGGTCAGCCAGACTATTCCGGCGGCAATAATCCCAGGTAATCGGCATCGTAGGCCACAATCGAGCCAATCTCAACCTGCTCATCAAGGGGAACCGACCCGGGAGCTCCGCCGCCCTCTGGCAGATTACCAATGGTCCAGTCTTCAGTAAACGCTTGCATCCGAGCCTGGTCAACGCCCAATAGCTCGCCCAATACGTACTCATTGGCTTCCCCAAGTTGGGGCGCCGGGCCCTTGATCCGGGCTTCGCTTTTAGAGAATTTCCATCCTCGGCCCACGTAACCCTTGTCGCGTAGTTCTACTTCAGGCGGGTTATGAACCGTCTCAAAGAACCCTCTGTCAATATACTGAGGGTCGGTCAGCGCCTGTTTGGCCGTCAGCACTGCGCCGGACGGCAGTCCCGCTTGCTGCAATGTCTCCATCACCTGATAAGAGGTCTGTGCCGAGGTCCAAGCCGTGATGATCGCATCCAGGGCTTCTTGGTGCTGCCGCCGGGCTATCGGGTCGGCGAACCGGTCATCTGAAGTTAGCTCTGGCTGGCCAATGGCCTGGCAGATCGCCACCCAGTCGGCGTCGTCACGGGTCGCGATGGCTACCCACTGGTCGTGCCCTTGGCAGGAGTAGACGCCGTGGGGCGATAGGAATGGATGGCGGTTTCCGATGCGCTGGGTGCGGCGATCGTTGAACGCAAAGTCTAGTAATCCAGCCCCAATAACCGAAGTACCCGTTTGATACATCGCCAAATCGATCCATTGCCCTTGACCAGTTCGAGCCCGCCGCAGCAACGACCCCATCAGAGCGCCGAGAGCCGTCCACGACGCTAGGAAGTCGGAATAGGAGTTGCCCATCTTGTTGGGAACATCGCCTTCTACTAAACACCCATCCGGTCCCGGTTCCATGTATCCCATGAACGCGCCGGTGCCGTGGGTTGGCTCTAGTGCCGAGGCCATAGCGCCAAAGTTGCTCCAGGGTCCGCTATGCCCGTAGCCAGTATTAGACACCATGATTAGGTCTGGCTTGTGGGCCTTGAGGCTCGCATAGTCCAGTCCGAACCGGGCCATCACCCTGGGGGTGAAGTTTTCCAAGACCACGTCACATACGCTAACCAAGTCTTTGATTATCTGCTGCGATGCTTCGTTCCTGAGATCCAGTGTCAGGCTCCGCTTGCCACGGTTCAGGTTTTGGAAAGTTCCGCCCTGCTCCCACCAGCGTTCGCCGGGTTCGTTATCCGGGAAGGGGCCAGTGATGGTTCGGGTGGTGTCCATGAACTGGGTCTGGCAGGTATCAATTTTGATTACCTCAGCGCCGAGGTCGGCCAGGTTGGCCCCGGCAAAGGGCATGGCAAAGACCCGGCTGAGGTCCATCACTCTGATGTTTTTCAAGGGTGCGTTTTCGGAACAAGCTGGGGACATGAGTCTGGTCTCTCTTTATCCTGGTTTCTATATATGGAAGCAGATGTTTTTAGATGACGCCGAGTTGACGGAGCGATACCAGGTCTTGGGCTGAATAGCCCAGCTCTTGACCAAATATCTCCGAATTGTGCTGGCCCAATAATGGGGCCGGTTGGGAGTCGGTCAGTGGCTCTCCGGGCAACCGCACCGCCATTCCGGGGTATTTAGTCTGTCCGACCACCGGATGGTCTACTTCAACAAAGAAGTCCCTGGCCTCCAGGTGCGGGCAATTGAAAAGGTCTCCGGCGTCCTGGGCCATGCCGAATACCAAACGGGCTTCACCCGACGCCAGGAATAGCGGCATTCGGTCCCATTGGGCTAGGCCTTTGGTGAGCAGTTCTTTCAACTCCTCGCCGTGGGCAACGCGCCCCGCGCCGGTGGAGAATTTTTCGTCCAGCAGTTCTTCCAGTCCGATGAGATTGGCGATGACTTCCCACGGACGGGAGCCCTGTACTGACGGCGCAACATAGCCGTCGCGGGCGGGCATAAGTTCTTCAAAGCCAGCCCCGCGTACCGGACGCCGTCCTTTCACAGCACCCATATAGTTGTAGTACGGCAAGGGCTGGACCAGATGCGCACCCAGACACTCCGCAGCCGACACATCCACATGCTGACCTTCGCCGGTACTGACTCGGGCAAAGAGGGCTATTTGGGTCGCCGCGGCACCGTTGGCACCAGCCACATAGAACGACTGGTCCAAGACATTCCGCAGCGGAGGCTGGTCTGAGTCTCCAGAGTGGTACATCAGACCGCTCAGGGCGTAGGTGACGATGTCCGTTGCTTGGTAATCATGGTACGGCCCGGTCTGACCGAAGGGAGCGATAGACGTAACAACCAGTCCAGGGTTCACCGCAGACAGGGATGCATAGTCCAGACCAAGCTCTTTGCTAACGGACGGCGGGTAGTTATCCACTAAAACATCAGCATCAGCCAGAAGACGGTCCAACAATTTACGGCCGCTGACGCTGGACGTATCCAGGGTCACGCTCTTCTTGTTCGTGTTCAGATAGAGAAAGGTCAAGCTCTTTTCCGGGTTTGGGTCGTCACCGGCGAAGGGTCCCATTCGGCGGGCCAAGTCGCCAGAGCCCGGTGTTTCCACCTTGATGACCTCCGCCCCATAGTCGGCCAGAATTTTGGCACACCAGGGAGCAGAGATACCCGAGCCCATGTCCAGCACCCGGAAACCGTTCAGCAGGTCGGCTGGCATCAGTCTTCCACTGCCCAGACTAAGGGTAGGCTCTGGCCCTTCTTGGGCAGCACAACCGTGCCACGGCCAGTGGCGGTGGTGTCGCCCCGGTTGTTCGTCAGGTTCACTTCGCAGTCTACATAACCGTAGCCGTTGACCTCACGAACAGCGGTGACAACGCCTGAGCCGGTGATGATGTCGCCGGGATAGTCCATCCCCCTGTGTTCCACATAGAACCGCTTGAACCAGCCTTGCGGCCCGGCCAGTTTGATCATCAACTGCCCAAGATATTGGTTCTTCAGGGAGCCGTTCACCACAACATTGGAAAGACCCTGGTGAATCTGGGCAAAGGGCAGGTCCCAGTGAATCCGGGCGTAGTTGCCATTGGCCGCCGCCCAACGCACCAGGTGAGTGGTTGTCAGCGGGCCTTTAATCACTTGGTCCAACTCCATGCCCACCGATACATCTTCAAAATGCCTCTGTTCGCCGGGGGTATGAATTGTCCTGGGTACCGTATGGTCTGGCGCGGGGGGCGAAATCACCACCGATTCCAGTCCTTCACCGGCGTCATTGACCGCCTGCACGTCTTCACCGGGCGGGCGACTCCGGTGGATGCTCACACGGTCGGCCACGCTAATGGCGTCGCCGTGTTGGTTGGTCTGGGTCTCACGCCTAACGATGAATACCAGAGGGCCCGAACGGCCCTGTTTCTCAAAGATGTCCACCACTTTGAATTGGCGGGTTACCCAGTCTCCAACGTAGGCGGGACGCAGAAATTGCCAATCGCTACCGCCATTTAAACCGTAGCTGTTGAACGGCAGCGGAACGTCAAAGTGGGACTCCTGTCCGGCGCCGAAATAGCCAATGGATGGGGCAATGTCCTTCCAGGTGGCCAACGGCGGGCAGAGCAGTCCCTTGAACCGGCTGGCCTCGGCCTTGGCTTTATCGATGTAAAGGGGGTTCGGGTCCTCAGTGGCGTCGGCCACATCGTAGGCCATCTCTTCACTGAGGCCAAATCGGTTTCGTTCGGGTTCGGACTCGGTGCCGATCAGGGCACGGACCTCTGGAGTGATCAGATTATCTGCCATTTATTTGCTCCCGGTAGTAGTCCTAAATTAATAGTTCTAAGTTGGTATTTTCAGGTGGACGCAGGCGTGCGTTGAGTGCAGTTTAGCATACCGCAGACAGGCTGGCGGGGTGTATCATGTGGCCTGCTAGAAATTAACCCGGCCAGCACTTATTCAGGCGGTTCTGAAAAGTTTCTACACGAATATTCAGCCGGACAAGAGCGAGGATTAAATGACACTAAACGAGTTTATCGAAGACGCATTCAATGGGGAACAGGAATACCTCCTGGACGCCCTAGGGGACTTAACACCGGAGGAGTTGATGTGGCGTGCCGGCCCGGAGGCTAACCCTATTGGCTGGATTCTGTGGCACATGACCAGGGTCGAAGACATGTGGTTCCAGTTCTTCATCCAACGCGAGACTGAGATTTGGGCCAGGGACGGTTGGGACGAGAAATTTGGCCTACCAGCCAGGGACAACGGCTTTGGCCACACCCTAGAGCAGGTGGCCGACTTCCCAGCCTACGACCTCGCCGAGATGCTGAAGTACGGCGCTGAAGTTAGAGCTGCCACGCTTAACTACTTGAAAACCGTCACCGCAGAGCAGATGGACGTGGTCCCCAGAGAGGCCCGCCCGGAAATGTCCGTCGGCAGAATATTCCGGCAGGTGGTCGGAGAGATGTACCAGCATCAAGGCCACATTGCCTACCTGAAAGGGCTTATCCGGTCAGGAAAGTAGCAACGCTCCAGGTGATTTAAACCGGGGTGAACTAGGGTATTTTCGCCGTACCGTGCATGGCCTACCCTCATGGGCCGTCCCGGACATACTCTTATAATTGGGTGTTAGTCCCGTTGACAGATTTCGGGACCACAACTCCGTATCCAAGCCTCTATTAGACGCAATACAGCTTGGGGCCAATGTGTTAGATCCGGGACGGTGGGGCCATGAAACTCTTCTCTATAAAACGCCTATTACTTTTGGGAGTGGCAATTTTCGCCATTGGCTGTTCGTCTTCCAGCCCCACTCCACTGCCTGGCACCACCGACAGCAATGGCGTGCCCCTGCCCCCACCCACTCCAGTGATTGCGCCCGCTCCGTCAGGATCCACCGGCGGCACACTGACGGTTGTTGCCGCCGCTGAAATTCCCCATCTGGATGTGCACCAAGAGGTCCAAGAAACCCTGACCGCTCTGGGCCCAGGACTGGCTTACAGCCGGCTGTTACGCCTCAAGTCGGGTCAAGGCTCCAACCAGCCAAACCTGCTGCTAGAATGCGACCTGTGCCAGAGCTGGCACCTGAACGACGACCTGGCCTACGTGTTCACTCTCCGCCCGGACGTCCGCTGGCAAAACCTACCGCCCGTAAACGGACGGACCCTTGTCGCAGACGACATTGTATTTAGCCTGAACCGACTCAAGACCAAAGGCTGGCCCAACGCCCCGCTGTTGTCTTCTATTGGAGACGCTAAGGCTCTAGATAACCAAACTGTCCAAATTGAATTGTCGCTGCAAGATGCCGATGCCCTACTCGCCCTGGCTGATGGCCACGTCAAGATAGTGGCCCCTGAGGTTGTAGCTGAATACGGCGACTTGAAGGCCGCACCGGTGATTGGCACAGGACCTTGGATTTGGCAGGGTACCGACTCTGACCAGAGCATGGAATTCATTCGGAACCCCAACTACTTTGAGGGCGGTCTGCCGTTCTTAGACCAGCTAAACGTTACTGTCATGCGCACCGATCCATTAGCTAATTCCCCTGGATCAGTTGCTCTGGACAAGGTGGCGGCTTTCAAGGCGGGTCTGGTTGACGTTCTTTCTGTTGACCCCAGCGAGTGGGATTTGGTCCGCAAGAACAATTCAGATTTTCAGTCGGTCGTTTCCCGTAGATCCGGTTCTGGGATCATGCTGGCAATGAACGCGCAGATGCCCAATCTGCAGGAGACTGCCGTGCGACAGGCAATCTTCCAGGCCATTGACCCGTGGGACTACCTGGACACCGTCTGGTCAGGTCAGGGATTCGCCAGCGTTGGCATCCCGGTGCAGGAGTCAGACTGGTTGCTGGAACGCCAGGAGATGCGCCAAAACTTCTTCGCCGACCCCGGCAAGGCCCGTCAGTTGCTGATCGACTCTGGTCAGAAGCTGCCGGTTGACCTTGAGGTTACCGTTCGCATCGAACGCACCGGCGGCGAGAATTTGGTATTGGAAGAAAGGCTGATGGCCGACCTGACTGCAGTGGGGTTCAACCCGGAAATACGACGGATGAACCCAGTGCAGTTCAATGACCTGGTCATGGGTCCGGCACGCGAGTTCCAACTGGCGGTGGGCGCCGTCCCGCCGACTTCCACGACCAACAGCTACCTGTTTGGTCTGCTACACAGCCAGGGCCGTTGGAATTTGGCCGGGCATGAAGATACACAATTGGACACGATGATTGAGCTGCAGTCAGCGGAGTTCGATGACGTAGCGCGCCGAGAGCAGTTGGTGGAGATTCAACGCTGGGTGCTGGACCAGGCCTATTTGTTCAGCCCGGTGACCACGGCGTCACGTTGGGTATTCAGCAGCGATCTGAAGGGTTTTGAGCCTAACACCGCCCTCTCTGAATACAACTTCTGGTCGAGGACTTGGCTGGATCGCTAAGCGAGTACTAGTGAGCCTTGGGCCTGATTACAACTTTGAGTTCAGGACTTGGCTGGCCCAATAGTAGAGTGTTATCAATGCGTTTTTGACCGATAGGCTTTGATCCCTTCTTCCAAGGCCGTCAGGGGCAGCAGAGCGCATTTAATGCGCACCGGGTACATCCTCACCACTTGCAGGGCTAAAAGGTCTCCCAGGCCAGTCTCATCAGCTGCAGCGCCGTTCTTCATGGCCTCTCGGAACTTCTCCCCCAGCTCTCCCACCTCGTCCAACGACTTGCCATGTAGAAGCCCGGACAACATGGAAGTGGCGGCTTGGATGATGGAGCAACCTTCGGCCACTGCGCTGACATCACTCACGTTGCCGTGTTCGTCCAATGACAATTGCAGGGTGGTTCGGTCTCCGCAGAAGGGGTTGAACTCCTCAGACTCCACAGCGGCATCGCTCAGGGGAGCGCGGTTGCGGGGGTTGCGATAGTGGTCCATGACCAGATCGCCGTAGAGACCGTCCAGTTGGACATCAGGCTGTTGAGGCATTAAATAAGTAGGCCAATTAAAATCAGGATTGAATAAATCTTAGCACAAGGCACTATCCATTCGACCGAAACAATCTTATGGAAGAATACGCCCATGAAAACCCAGCTGCGCCGGTGCCCGTTATTCGGTGGAGATGGCTGTTGAGTCGTCGGAGAGGGCTGCTTTCATGGTGTGCCAAGCCAAAATGGCGCACTTGATGCGAGTGGGATACTCGTTGACACCGGAAAGAGTCTCCAGATCGCCCAGGGTGTCCAGATCCAGTTCGCCACCGGGCTCCGTAATCATGTAATGGAAAGCGTCAAAAATTTCTTCGGCTTTCTCAAGGGTCTGGCCCTTGATGCTCTGGGTCATCATGGAGGCAGAAGCTCTGGAGATGGCGCAGCCAGTGCCCTGGAAGCCGACATCGTCAATCACCCCGTCAACAACCTTCAAGAAAAGCGAAATCTGGTCGCCGCACAGAGGGTTAAACCCATCCGACGTGTGACTCACCTCTTCAAGGGTTTTGAAGTTATGGGGCTTGCTGTTGTGCTCCAGGAGAATCTCCTGGTACAGGTCACTAAGGCCGGCCATTAACTGAACACCTCAAGGACACGGTCGATGCCCTTAATCAGCGCGTCAATGTCTTCCTTGGTGTTGTAGAAGGCCATAGAGGCGCGCGCGGTCGCCGGAATCTGGAAGCGCTGCATCACCGGTTGGGCGCAGTGGTGTCCGGTTCGGATTGCAATGCCATGTTCATCCAGAATGGTGCCAATGTCATGCGGGTGCGCTTTTTCCATCACAAATGACAGGATTCCTGCTTTGTGAGCGGCGGTGCCGATTATCTTTACACCGGAAATGGCAGAAAGAGCCTCGGTTCCGTACCGGAGCAGTTCGTCTTCATGGGCTGTGATCTGGTCGAAGCCTAGGTTGGTCACGTAATCGATGGCCGCTCCCAGCCCAATGGCCCCGGCGATGTCAGGTGTGCCGCCCTCAAACTTATAGGGCAAATCATTGTAGATGGTCTTTTCAAAGGTGACCGATTTGATCATTTCGCCGCCACCCAGGAAGGGAGGCATGGCTTCTAGGTACTCTGTTTTTCCGTAGAGGATGCCGATGCCAGTGGGGCCAAACAACTTGTGTCCGGAGAACACGTAAAAATCGCAATCGAGTTCCTGCACGTCCACTGGCATGTGGGGCACAGCCTGTGCACCGTCCAGCAGAACTGGTGCGCCTTGGGCGTGGGCCAGCTTCACAATCTCTTTGGCCGGAAGAATGGTGCCCAACGCGTTGGAGACATGGGTGATCGAAACCAGCTTGGTGCGAGGGCTGAGCATTTTCTTATACTCTTCCATCACCAGTTCGCCGGCATCGTCAATGGGGACAACCAGCAGATTGGCTCCGGTCTCTTCGCACAACATCTGCCACGGCACGATGTTGGAGTGATGCTCCATGTTGGAGACGATGATGTCATCGCCAGCGCCGATATTTTTTCGGCCGTAGGAATGGGCCACCAAGTTGATGCCTTCGGTGGTGTTCCTGGTGAAGATTATCTCTTTGTCATCACCCGCGTTGATGAACTTACGAATCTTAGTCCGCGCGCCTTCATAGCCGTCCGTAGCCTGTTGACTCAGGGTGTGGACGCCCCGGTGCACGTTCGAGTTAGTCGTGATGTAGTACTCGACGATGGCGTCAATGACCGACTGGGGTTTCTGGGACGTGGCCCCGTTGTCCAGGTAGACGAGCGGATGGCCGTTGACCGTCTGGTTCAGGATCGGGAAATCTCCCCGTACTTTGTTAACGTCGAACGCCGACGCTGCGATGCGGTCTCCAGTGGTCATTTTAGGTTGCCCACAGGAAGGCTTTTATCTGGTATTGCAGCGGTGAATAGGGTGTCTAAGTATTCCCGCAGTGGCTCAAGTTTGACGGTGTCGATGATCTCACTGGCAAAGGCGTGAACCAGCATCCGGCTGGCCGCGTCCAGGTCCAACCCCCGGCTGCGCAGGTAGAACAACGTGTCTGCGTCGATGTGGCCGGCGGTGGCACCGTGGCTGCATTTCACGTCATCGGCATAAATCAACAGGCTGGGTTTGCTATCGACTTCAGACTGATTGGAAAGCACCAAGTTCTTGTCGGTCTGCTCAGCGTCGCTCTTTTGGGCGTCGCGGCGCACCATCACTTCGCCACCAAACACTGCCCTGGACCTGCCGTCCAAAATGCCCTTGTAGTTCAAGCGGCTGGTGCAGTGGGGCTTGGCGTGGTCAATGCTGATTAGGTTGTCTATGTGTTGGTTATCAGCGGTCAGATAGAGCCCGTTTAATGAGCAGTAAGCTCCGGGTGCGTCTAGGAGCACTTCCATGTCGTTTCTGGCCAGTGACGTGCCCAGGGTGAAGGACGCCGAACTAAAGCTGCTGTCTTTCTCTTGATTGACCCGGCTGGTGCCAACGTGGAAGGCCTTGTTGCCTTCCAACAGGAGGCGGTAATGATCGATCTTAGCGCCCTCGCCAACGGAAATCTCCGCTACGGCGTTGGTGAAATAGACGACGTCTGTGGGGCCGGTATAGCTCTCCACCACAGTGATATCTGTGTTGCGACCGGCAACTATCAAAGTCCTAGGGTAGGTGACTTTGGATTCGGCATCATGGGATGTGATGTAGGAGATGCGAACAGTCACTTTTTCTGAATGGCCGTCGGCTACGTGAACATATGCGCCGTCATGTAGGAAGGCAGTGTTCAGCGCGGCAAAGCCATCGTTATCTGGCGGGGCGAGTCGTCCAAGCTGGCTTTCTATCGAAGCATTGCTGTCAGCGGTGGCCGACGCCAAACTTGCAACAGTCACGCCGTCTGAACCAGTGGACGGTGAAGACAGTTCTACCGAGTAATGGCCGTCAACATAGACCAAGTCGAAGGCTGCTGTGCCGGCAACCTTATAGTCTGGCACCAGCGCCTTTGAGCCGTTGGCTGCAATAGGCTGACCAGCCAGACTGAAATCAATTTTGGCGATGGGGCCGACATTGGTGTACTTCCAGCGTTCATTGCCACGGCGGGCCGTGGGAAAACCGGTTTCGCTGAACTTAGACCAGCCGTTGTCACGCAGGTCTTGAAGCCAAGCAGGGGCATCAGTCCCCGGTCCTTGGATCAGGGACTGGAAATCAGCAAAGTAATGGGCGTGTTTAGCAGGTGCGGAGGTCATGAGGTCTCAGTGTTATGGAATGATTTAGACGGCTGCGTCGACGGCGTCTTTAATCCAGTCATAGCCCTTTTCTTCCAGCTCGTGAGCTAGCTCAGGGCCGCCGGATTGTACGATACAACCGTCATACAGCACGTGTACGTAGTTTGGCGTGATGTAATTGAGTATGCGCTGGTAATGGGTCACCAGAATCACTGCGTTCTCAGGTGACCTGAGAAGATTGACGCCGTCGGAGACGATTCTTAGAGCGTCAATGTCCAGACCGGAGTCGGTCTCATCCAACAACGCCAGCTTGGGCTCTAGAACGGCCATTTGAAGGATTTCGTTACGTTTCTTTTCGCCGCCGGAGAAACCTTCATTCACGGCCCGTTTGACCAAGTCTGGGTCAATCTGTACCTCAGCCACTTTGGCTTTAAGCATCTGGTCAAACTCACGGGCGCTCATCTCTTCCTCGCCGTTATGGACGCGCTTGGCGTCGACACCAGCCTTTAGGAATTGCCAGGCCCGTACTCCAGGGAGTTCCAGTGGGTATTGGAACGCCAGGAACAGGCCCAGGCGAGCCCGAATCTCCGGTTCCAACTTCAGGATGTCTTGTCCTTCAAATAAGACCGTTCCGCCGGTGACTGTGTAGTCAGGGCGGCCGGCCAAAACGTTGGCCAGAGTGCTTTTCCCGGAGCCGTTGGGCCCCATGATGGCGTGAACCTCACCGGCAAAGACTTCAAGGTCTATGCCTTTGAGAATCTCCAGTTCGCCGGCCATGGCAGTGAGACCCTTGATCGTCAGTAAGGGTTTTGAGTTATTGGAAGCGGTAGTCATTTAACCCACCGCTCCTTCCAGGCTGACCTTAAGTAGCTGGGAGGCTTCCATGGCAAACTCAAATGGGAGTTCCTGGAAGATACCCCGGCAGAATCCGTTGATAATCATAAAGTGAGCGTCCTCGACTGACATTCCACGCTGCTGGCAGTAGAAGAGCTGGTCATCGCTAACCTTGGAGGTCGACGCTTCATGCTCCAACTGGGCGGTTGGGTTTTTAACTTCTATATAAGGCACGGTATGTGCCCCGCACCTGTCTCCAACAAGTAGGGAGTCGCACTGGGTGAAATTCTTTGCTCCCTCAGCAGAGGGCAGAATCTTCACCAGACCGCGGTAGGTGGCATTGCCCTGACCAGCGGAAATACCCTTGGCAACGATGGTGCTGCGGGTGTTCTTACCCTTGTGAATCATCTTGGTGCCGGTGTCGGCTTGCTGATGGTTGTTGACCAAGGCAACGGAATAGAACTCGCCAATCGAGTTATCGCCGTCCAGAATCACGCTGGGGTACTTCCATGTGATGGCCGAGCCGGTCTCAACCTGAGTCCAAGATATCTTGGCGTTCTTTTTGGCAACGCCACGTTTGGTCACAAAATTGTAGACCCCACCATTACCGTCCTTGTCCCCGGGGAACCAGTTCTGCAGGGTGGAGTATTTGATTTCAGAGTCGTCCAAGGCCACCAGCTCCACTACTGCGGCGTGGAGTTGGTGGGTCTTGCGAGCGGGGGCAGTGCAGCCTTCCAGGTAGCTGACGTAGGAGCCTTCTTCAGCAATGATCAGCGTCCGCTCAAACTGACCGGAGTCAGCCTGGTTAATACGGAAGTAGGTCATCAACTCTATGGGGCAGCGCACGCCCTTGGGAATGTAGACAAATGATCCATCACTGAAAACAGCCGAGTTCAGTGTGGCGTAGAAATTGTCACCAAATGGAACCACGGAGCCCAGATATTTCTGGACCAGCTCCGGGTGGGTTTTGACCGCTTCGCTGATCGGGCAGAAGATTATGCCCTGCTTTTCCAGCGTTGCTTTGTAGGTGGTGGCTACTGACGCGCTGTCCACAACTGCGTCAACGGCCACTCCAGCCAAGCGCTCCCGCTCTTGAAGGGGGATGCCCAGTTTTTCAAAGGCAGCTAAAATCTCCGGGTCAACTTCATCCAAACTCTTTGGCCCGTCGGTTTTCGGTGCCGCATAGTAATAGATGTCTTGGTAGTCGATGGGCGGGTATTCAACGTTGGCCCAGCTAGGGGCCTGCTGTTTTAGCTTCAGCCAGTGGCGGTAAGCGTTGAGGCGCCACTCCAAGAGCCACTCAGGTTCTTCTTTTTTAGCGGAAATCAGCCGGACGATATCCTCACTCAACCCCTTGGGGGCAAGGTCGGACTCGATATCCATTGTGAAACCCCACTTGTACTCGGAGTCCAGCTCGCTGGAAGTGGCGTTTCTTGAAATGACCTTGGGTGTGGTCATTGAATCTCCTATATTGAATCAGGGCACTTTGAGGTTGATGGGGCTAATCTGAGACTAAATCTACGGATAATCAGACTAATCCGAAGGGCCATTTAACATTGTCGACCAACTTGGTCAACAATTATGCTAACATCCGCATTTGAGGCTGTCAACGAGTTTCGTAACAGGCAAATCAGCCGAATTTCCTTGGCCAAATATCTGAGCCGCGTTCTATGTGATTCCGGCTCTAGTTAGCGCTCTAGTTCAAGTTAGTTCAGGGAACTATAAGCTTTATTTTTCCTAGGATATGTATCGACTGAATCAGCAATATACTGTCGTTGTATTACGGATTTGGAAGGTATTGGACCAAGGCGCGCGACCGTGGTGTATGATTCCTCTTTAATTCAAAGGTTTAGCCTTGACACCGAATAACTAAACTAGGTTTTGGGGATGTGCGTTGATGAACCTTTTAAATGAATTCAACCTCACCCTCGAGGTAACAAATAATGGTTGAACAGATTCTGCTAGGGGATTGTCACACCCATCTGGACCAGTACCCCCTTGCGGAGATGCCGGAGATTTTGGACCGGGCCCGCGAATCTGGAGTTGCGTTCGCGGTCTGCGCTGGTACCACTCTCCAATCCACACAAAACTGCATTAACCTGGCAGAGATGCACGAGCCCCTTTACGCCGGGGTAGGCATTCACCCCATGGAAGCTAATGACCCGGTGGATGAACAGGTCTACGCAGAGCTGGAGCGGATGGCCAAGTCGTCATCTAAAGTGGTCTGCATCAGCGAGGTGGGCCTGGATTACCTGCCTGCATCCCCTGACCATGAAACACAGGATCAAGTCTTCCGCCAGCACATCCGTTTGGCCCGCAGTCTCAAATTGCCCGTCATATTCCACTCTCGTGAGTCGCATCCCGCAGCATTCAAGGTGTTACGGGAAGAGAACGCCGGCGAGGTTGGTGGCGCGATGCACTACTTCCAAGGTGACGAGGCTACGGCTAGAGAAGCCATTGACTGCGGCTTTTATATCTCCCTTGCCCGTCCTTTGATTCGGTTGCCAGAGTTGCAGGAAGTGGCCAAGGTCATTCCCTTAGAAAACATTGTCCTAGAGACGGACGCAGCGCCGCAGCCCTTTAAGAAATACCGGACCAATTGGACGGAGCCACGACACGTCCAATCGGTGGCCCAGACCCTGGCCGAAATCAAAGGCGTCCCGGTTGAAGAGGTAGCTAGGGTAACCACGGGAAATCTAGCGCGATTGCTTAGGCTCGAACGCCTGATATAAAACGCTTAATATAGACGGGTTAACGGTTATGGCCAATCAATCCAGGCGCAATGAAAACCGCGGATCCTCCGGCGGGCAGTTGAACTTCCATCAACTGCATATCTTCCAGATGGTTGCAACGCATCTAAGCTTCTCCAGGGCCGCAGAGGCCATGGAAATAACCCAGCCTGCTGTTTCTATTCAGGTGCAGGAATTGGAAAAATTCCTGGGAATCACTCTCTTCCACCGTCGCCCCCGAGGGCTCCGAATCACGGAAGCCGGCGATGCGGTGCTGGCCTACTCCCAACAGATATTTGCCCTTTCTAGCCAGTTGGTGGACACGGTCCAGGAGATGGAAGACCTACAAACGGGGCACCTGGTATTGGGTGCCAGCACCACACCAGGGGAATATGTTCTGCCCCTAGTGGTAGGTCGATTCCGCCAGGTTTATCCGGGCATCCACGTTGAGTTGGTGATCGGCAACACCAGGGCCATCATTCAACGGATATTGGACCGAGACATGGACCTGGGCATGGTGGGAGACCACGTGGAAGAGCACTCCAACGAACTGGAGATGGTGGATTTTCAAGACGACGAGATAGTCATGGTCGCCGCGCCCAGCCATCCCGCAGCCAGCATGGTGAACCCCACCGTTGAACAGATTGTTGACCATGGTCTAATCATGAGAGAAGAAGGATCAGCAACTCGCCTTTCCGCCGAGCGACTCTTGCGCGAGCTTGGGGTTGTGCCAAAGATTGCCATTGAACTGGGTAGCAACCAGGCGGTCAAACAAGCGGCCTCGGCCTGCGGCGGAATCGGCATAATCTCAAGACTGGGCATTACCGCGGAACTGAAAGCCAATATGCTGACAGTCCTTGATGTACAGGGATGGGAGTGCCGACGCCCCCTTACTCTGATTCAGCCCAAAGACCGCTATCTTTCACCCTCACAACGGGCATTCCGCGAATTCCTCATGGCAGAGAGACTTTCCTTCTCCAATCCTGAGTCCATCAGCTAGGTTTTAACTCTCGGGTATTTAACTGGTTTCACGCTTAAAACGATGGCTTTAAGGCCGGCTTTTAAAAGGGATTGAGCGGATGTTGGGCCGGTGATACCATTGACCTTAAGGCTCACAATTTAGTACTTTCTACTAAATTATCTGGGGTTTTGGTAGGTTTTATGCCAGCCCTGGTTCTCGTTAATACGCGCTGAGTTAATTTTATGGCCTTTGGCAGACTTCAAAGTCAGACTGCCCAAAGGCGCCGGAGATGGATCGAATGCTACCCGAAAAATGCCAGATGGCGCTCAAAGAATGGGCAATCACCGTTGATGCCATGGCCCAAGGCGACCAGGTACTCCTGCTCCGCAAAGGCGGTATCCATGAGGAAGGCAAAGACTTCCGCGTAATCCACAACGAGTTTTTATTCTATCCAACCTACCTTCACCAGAAGGAAGATTTGCTGCAGCCCTCACACCAACCAGCCTTACGCAAGATGCTGGAAGAAACCCAGGATGACACCAAGGTCACATTCACCTATTGGGCCAAAGCCGAAGAGGTGCTGGAGATTTCAGACCAGGAGCAAGTAGACGACCTGGAGCCTCACTATATCTGGACGACTGCCTACGCCCAGTCAAAGCTCCATTGGAAGCCCATGCTCCCGCTGTCAGTAATGCTGCTGCGCGTCTACAAGCTGGAGAAACCAGTGACCGTCTCCTACCTACCGGAATATGGCGGTTGCACATCGTGGGTGGAGGTATTGACCGACGTTAAACTGGGGAATATGGAACCGGTGTTGGATGATGCCGCGTTCCAGAAGCAGGTTGAAGAGGTTAAAGGCAGCCTGGGTCTAACTGTTACTGCAGGGTAAGCACAAGATAACAACAAAATATCCGCAGGCTAAATTAAAAACACACGGGCGGCTTGGCCTTGGTACGGGGTTACTCCAATATGGAATCATCCCCGTTGAAATTAGCGCGAAATAAGCCGACCTGCCCTCTTTAACTAAGGAAGTAATATTCATGAAGTTTCGTAAGTTGCCTGGCACCGAACTGGTGCTGTCCGAAGTTGGTTTTGGAGTCTGGACTGTGGCCACCAACTGGTGGGGCAAAATTGAAGATGCCGACAAACAGTCTCTTTTGGAAAACGCAGTTGAGCAGGGCATAAACTTCTTCGATACTGCCGACACTTACGGAGAGGGATTTGGCGAAGAGGTCCTGGCCAAATACCTTGGTCACAGACGCAATGAAGTAGTCATTGCCACCAAGTTTGGCTACGACTTTTATGATCCCACTCCCAGGGACGGACACAAAGAACGGCCCCAGAAATTTGACAAAGAATTCGTCAAATTCGCCTGCGAGCAGAGTCTCCGCCGCCTTGGCACGGACTACATAGACCTGTACCAAGCGCACAACATCAAGCTGGATGACTTGCGGAAGGATGAGCTATTCGAGACGTTGGAACAGCTCCAATTCGAAGGCAAGATTCGCTACTTCGGCGTGGCCATCGGCCCGGATATTGGCTGGGAAGAAGAGGGTGAATACTCCATCGCCGATCGCCAGGTAAAAAGCTCTCAGGTTATCTACAGTCTGATGGAGCAGGACCCCGCCAAGCGATTCATTGAACTGGCTGAAGAGAATAACGTCGGCCTGCTATCTCGGGTGCCCCACGCGTCCAACACACTCACGGGGGAGTTTGACCACGGCTTCCCGGTCTTCGATGCCGACGACCACCGTGCCCACCGCAAGAACGAGTGGCTGGTGGAGACCATGCAAAAGGTCGATCGCGTACGATTCCTGGTGCAAGAAGACACTAGGACCATGGCCCAATCGGCAATTCAGTTCGTCTTGAAACCGTCAGCCATCATATCCGTGTTACCAAACATCACCAAGATGTCGGAACTCACCGAGTACGTCAACGCGGTAGACACTCCGGCGATTACGGACGAGGAACAAGCCAAGCTCGACGAGCTTTGGGCCCACGGGTTTGACCTCAAGGAACCGGAGCGTCAGTTCCGCGAGGTTTAACCACTAATCAGGTTGACTGTTATGTCGTCTTGAGGGCATCAGGTGGACTGGTGTAAGTCCAGACCACCTACAACGTAAATTGCAATAATATGGTCGGTTCATCAACGCTTTCCGTAATGGCTAGGCGTGGATGACCGGCCATATTGTTTGTTTGTCGTGGTTGTTTAATCCTTAGGTACGTTATATAGTCCCTTGGTTGAGACTAAGGTTTTTCATCCTATAGTCGATTGTTTGAGACTATGGATATTCCTTGGCCAAGGGGGCCTTAAACAGGCCATTGGGAGGACGTGCCCATGACCACAAACACGAAACAAGCAGTGCAGCTTGTTTACCGATTTGAAGAAGGGAACGCCACCATGGCAGACCTCCTGGGCGGCAAGGGAAGCAACCTCTGCGAAATGGTCCGTCTTGGGCTGCCCGTCCCTCCTGGTTTTGTCATTTCTACCCAGGTGTGCCGAGACTACCTCAGCAGCAACCAAACCCTGCCAGAAGGCCTAGAAGCGTCGCTTCGGGACAACGTTCAGCAACTGGAAAAGTCCATTGGCCGCAATTTTGGCTCCACAACCAGTCCCCTATTAGTTTCCGTCCGTTCCGGCGCCCGCATCTCCATGCCCGGAATGATGGACACCATCCTTAACCTGGGCATCAACGACCAGATAGTCGAGGGGTTGGCCACCATGATGGGCGACCCGCGCCCGGCCTATGACGCTTACCGTCGCTTCATCCAGATCTACTCAGAAGTGGTTATGGACGTGGCTCCAGAGCCTTTCGAAGCGGTTTTGTCCGCGCAAAAAGAAAAGGCCGGAGTAACCTTGGACCACCAGCTTACTGCGGACCAACTGAAAGAGGTCGTGGCCCAGTTCAAGGCGGTGACCAAAGCCGCCACCGGATCAGAGCCGCCCACTGACCCTTGGAAACAACTGGTGGCTGCCGTTGAGGCCGTGTTCCGAAGCTGGCACACTCCCAGAGCCATCTTCTACCGCGACCACAACAAAATCGACCATGACATGGGCACCGCAGTGACCATCATGGCCATGGTTTTTGGCAACCTGGGACCCAGCAGCGGCACTGGCGTCCTCTTCACCCGAGACCCATCCACCGGCGAGGCCCAGGTCTACGGTGAATTCTTGACCAACGCCCAGGGCGAAGACGTAGTGGCCGGTGTTCGCACCCCGAAACCCATCGTCAGCCTTCAGGGCGTCCTCCCGGAGTGCTACACGGAGCTGATGAAGCTGGCGAATGATCTGGAGCAGCATTACACCGACGTTCAGGACGTGGAGTTCACCATTGAGAACGCCCGTCTGTTCCTGTTGCAGACCAGAAACGCCAAACGCACCGTCTTATCTGCGGTAAAAACAGCCGTAGATATGGCCCAGGAAGGGTTAATCACCCAAGACCAAGCGATCCTCAGAGTGGACGCAGAAGAGATTTCCAACCTGCTGGTGCCCCAGTTCTCGGATGATATATCTGATGAAGTTTTAGAAGATTTATTTCTGGCCCGCGGCGCTCCAGCATCTCCCGGTGCAGCTTCCGGTACAGTTTGTTTCGACGCCACCAAAGCGGCCGAGCTGGCTGAAGCCGGACATGACGTAATTCTGGTACGCCCGGAGACCAAACCCGACGACATCCACGGAATTACAGCAGCGGTCGGCGTAGTCACCAGCAGAGGTGGCGTAACCAGCCATGCGGCAGTGGTGACCAGAGGACTGGGCAAACCCTGCATCGTTGGCTGTGAGGCAATCCAGGTAGACCTGGAAGCAGGGCTGTTCACGGCAGCGGGCAAGACAGTGCACGAAGGCGAGCGCATCAGCATGGACGGCGCACTGGGGTCGGTCTACCTGGGCGAAATGGACACCATAAACCCCAGCCTGAAAGACATACCTGAGGCACTGGAACTACTGGATTGGGCCGACCAAACCCGAAAGCTGGGCATCATGGCCAACGCAGACACACCATCAGACGCCAAACAAGCCCTGGTCATGGGTGCAGAAGGCATCGGCCTCTGTCGCACTGAGCACATGTTCTTGGACCCAAAACGGCTGCCATCGGTACGCCAAATGCTCCTAAATGCCGAGTCCGCTGAGACCTGGCGCAGAGAGAGTAATGACCGAGTGTTTCGACCGGAGAACGAGGAAGAAGCACCTCAGTCGGTGAAAGACTTCTACAACGCTTTGGAACAGGTGAAGGAACTCCAAACTGCTGATTTCAGCGGCATTTTGCGGGTCATGGGTGACCGGCCAGTGATTATCCGCCTCCTAGACGCACCGCTCCACGAGTTCTTGCCTCCCTACGAAACTCTGCTGACGGAGTTTTTGGAATTACGCCATCAAGGCGCACCAGCGAAAGAGCTAGAAGAAAGGGAGGCTTTTCTGCATCTAGTGGATTCGTTGCGGGAGTCAAATCCCATGTTGGGACACCGTGGTTGCCGCCTGGGCCTGAGCTTCCCCGCCATCTACCGAATGCAGGTGGAGGCCATCATCACCGCCGGCGCCCACCTGGTGAAAGAGGGTCTTCACGTCAGCCCAGAGATTATGATTCCCCTGACAGTGGACGTTGAAGAGATGCACCGGCTGCGGCAGGATCTGAGCCTGGTGGCATCCCAGGTACAGGCACGCCTAGACATCAAAGTACACTATAAATTCGGCACCATGATTGAAACTCCCCGGGCCGCTTTGACCGCCAGCGAGATCGCCAAGGAATCTGAGTTTTTCAGCTTTGGCACCAATGACCTGACCCAGATGACCTTTGGTTTCAGCAGAGACGACGCCGAGGGTAAGTTCCTGCGGTCGTACATCAATGAAGGTGTACTGCCAAACGACCCCTTTGCGTCCATCGACCCCCACGGAGTTGGCGCACTGATCAAGATTGGAGTCCAGGCAGGACGCCGAGAAAGGCCGAACTTGGAGATTGGTATCTGCGGCGAGCACGGAGGCGACCCCGCCAGCGTAGCGTTCTGTCACGAAGCCGGGCTGGATTACGTGAGTTGCTCGCCCTTCCGAGTGCCGGTGGCACGGCTGGCCGCGGCACAAGCGGCCATTCGCCAAGCCTAAGATTAGCTATAAACCATTTGACCCATGTTTTGGCCCTGGGATAGACTTCGATTCAAAGCTATCGCCCCAGGTCAGAGCCATTTCCCCAGGAACAAGGAGACCCAGTTGACGACGACACCCCCTGAAGCCAGAGCCCAGATCGTAAATATGGTCCGCGATTTTGTGAAGCGCGAAGTTGAGCCGGTGGCCGCTGAACACGACCGCGAAGACACCGTTCCTCACGACCTTATAGACCGGATGAAAGAATTAGGCCTATTTGGCATCACCGTGCCGGAAGAGTACGGCGGCATGGGCCTGGACTACACCACATTTGCCTCGATTTTTGAAGAACTGAGCAAGGGGTTCATGACGCTGAGCGGGGCCATCGGCACCCATCACATCTTGACCTACGTTCTAACCCACTACGGGACGGAAGAACAGAAGCAGAAATTTCTTCCAGACCTGGCCTCAGGCCGCAAACGGGGTGGATTGGCGCTCACTGAGCCCAGCGGCGGCACGGACATGGCCAACCTCCAGACCACGGCCATCAAAAACGGTGAAGAATACTCCATCAACGGCACCAAGATGTTCATCACCAACGGCCGCTACGGCGACATGTTCTGTCTGTTGGCCAGAACTGATCCAGACATAGAGCCCAAACACAAAGGAATCAGCTGCTTTGTGGTGGAGAAAGGCGGCGAAGGGTTCACCGTTGGGCGTGACCTAGATAAGCTTGGTTACAGGGGCTTGGACACCTGTGAATTGAACTTCGATAACTTCGCAGTCCCGGCAGACAACCTGATTGGCGGGGAAGAAGGTGCCGGATTTGGCATGGTCATGAGCGGTCTTGAGACCGGCCGAATCAACGTAGCCGCCCGGGCCGTGGGTGTTGCCCAAGCAGCTTTTGAGGCTGCCATAAAATACTCCCAACAACGGGAGACTTTCGGAAAACAGATCTCAGAGCACCAGGCAATCCAGCTTAAACTGGCCGACATGGCTACCAAGATTCAAGCTGCCAGGTTATTGGTGTATGACGCCGCAGCCAAGAAGGATACCGGCCAGAGGGTGGACCTGGAATCCGGCATGGCCAAGCTATTCGCCAGCGAAGTCTGTCTGGAAGTGGCTATGGAGTCAATGCGAGTCCATGGCGGTGTTGGATACCTCAAGGATCTGCCGGTGGAGCGGTATTACCGCGATGCCCCACTGATGATCATCGGCGAGGGCACCAACGAAGTCCTGCGACTGGTAATTGCGAAGCAGCTACTCAGATTGCCTGAGTACCAGTTGTAAAGATCTCAGCGACAATTAACGGCAAGGCTCAGCAAAAACCGCCACACAGCAAATAACTGGCCCGCAACAAAGCACTGCCGCACAATAATGTCATTCTGAGCCAGCCGCAGCGGCGAAGAATTTACCAAGCTGCCTGAAACCAGGAACCTGCCGGCGCAGAATCATGGCTCGTTCGGTTAAGGACGGTAGATCCTTCGCTTCACTCAGGATGACATTCCCGCTGGTAGGTTCCAATGAATCGTGCCTTGGCTGTTCTCTAGTTGCTGAGATTCACGGGAAAGCGTAAACACTGCCGGAATACCAACGGTAGATAACTTTCACAACAAAAACTACTCCACAACAATGTCATTCTGAGCTAGCCGCAGCGGCGAAGAATCTGCCAAGTTGCAGGAGACTAGGAACCTATCGGTGCAGAAGCATGGCCTGTTCGGTGGAGTACGGTAAATTCTTTGCTTTACTCAGGATGACATTTCCGTTGGTAGGTTCCAATGAATCGTGCCTTGACTAATATTTAGTTCGCTGGGATTTGGAAGCCTGAATAATAAACAAAAAGCCCCTCTCTGAGTAGGAGAGTGGCTTTTTTAGTTCGCGGTGCCAATAGTGGAACTAGACTAACGACCCTTCCACTGCGGTTTGCGCTTCTCGGCAAAGGCTTTGGGGCCTTCTTGGGAGTCTTCCGTGAGCAGCAGGGCGTCGTACATCTGGTAGGTCAGAGCGGAGATGTCCTGGTTGGACATGTTCAGGCCCCGATAGGCCAATTCCTTGAAGGTCTGTACGGCCAGGGGTGCGTTTTCCGCAATCTGTTGGGCCATAGTCATGGCCTCTTCCATCAGGTCTCCAGCGGGTACCACTTTATTCAGGAATCCCATGTCGTAGGCCCGCTGGGCAGTCACCGGCTGAGCGGTCAAGACCAACTCCAACACGGCAGATAACGGGATTTGCTTGGGCAGGATTGAACCAAACGGAGGCAACAGGCTCCACTTGGTCTCTGAGATGCCCAGTTTGGCCTCCTCAGACGCAATGCGCAGGTCGCACATCTGGGCGATAGACCAACCACCGGCCAGCGCAAAACCGTTCACAGCGGCGATCATGGGCTTCCAAGTTCGCGGCCACATGAACGGGCTTTCCTTGGTCATGCTGGCGGATGCTTTGGCCTGGACGCCTTGGGCGTTGTCTTCAGCCCGTTCTTTCAGGTCTCGACCAGAGCAGAATGCCCGGCCAGTCCCGGTGATTACCGCCACGTAGGCTTCCGGGTCACCGTCAAACTCCATGATTGCGTCGGCCAGTTCTTGACGCAGTTGCCGGTTGATGGCGTTCAAGGAATCCGGCCTGTTCATTGTCATGGTGACGATGTTGCCTTTTTTCTCGTAAAGAATTGTCTCAGCCAAAATTGATTGCTCCTAAAGGAAAGTTCTTGTATTTCTCAAGCTGACTGCAGAGTTCAGAAGTCAGCGGGTTCGGTGGTATTACGCGTAAGGGCCCAGGTTTGTACCGCCAATCACGTGGATGTGGCCGTGGGCCTGGCTCTGCATGCCATCGTGTCCAAAGTTGGACAGTACTCGGAAGCCGCCGGGTGAGTACATCGCGCCCATGTCCACTGCTATGTTACCCATCCGGGTCAACAAGTCGCTGCTCCATAGCTCGATCTGGCTCATATGTTTGCGGGGCATCACCAACAACATCAGAGGCACCCAGGTTAGCTTGTTAACGATGACCATCAGATCATCATCCAGGTAGCGATACCGTGCCGGTTCTTGGCCTGCATTAATCTTACAGAATACGCAGTTGGGATCTGAACTCAAAGGTAGTTGGTCCTTTCGGTGTTCTGGATAGTGTTCCGGTCTGGCGACGGCGGCTCGGTTACGCGTTGCCTTGAGACTATAGATTGCCCTCTTTTTCTTGTCAACGAAAGCATTTGGAGGGAGGCAAGTCCAGTCATGAACGCAGCCTGTGGTATCATTTCCTGCGGAGGGTGCCATGTTCGGATTAGCTGTGCTGA
>JAPKDE010000175.1 GCA_028822675.1 Dehalococcoidia bacterium
TAATATCTTCTCTCGTCTGCTGCTTTGGCCGCGCACGAACATACGCTGAACCCGCCATCAAAGGTCGCCCCACTCATTCGGGGATGTTCTTTATGTGACCCCCCATCACATTTCCCAGTTGAGCCATCCCCACGACAGGGTGATTCTTGGGCTACAACCCAAGGGAACCATTAATGAGAATCTTATTTGCAATTGGGGTAGCCGTATCAACCCTCTTCCTGACTTCATGCTCCAACCCTGATGCCAGTGGTGGCGTAACGATGCAAAAGGATTCGACGACCGTACACGCCTGTTCAATGCACTAGACCTCAGGGCCATGTTCCCTAGCCTCCGGCTGGGGCCAGGAGTTGTAGATTCGCTCTTGCCCAGCTCTGGAGACTCGCACCCAGGGTGTCGAGGGGTTGGGGTGGGCCATCGGCCAGCCTTCTGAGCGTCGCGGTAAATTCATCGTTGGGCCGGGAGCCGCCGGCTTCGAGGCGCTCTCCGATGGTGGAGCCCGGCATTCCGGGGGCTCCAGTGCCGGCCTGCCACACCGCTCGGAGGTCACCTTCCATTTCCGGAGGCAAACCCTTGGCCATGGCGTCCTCCACCATCTCGTCAATGGTGAGGTCACGGTAGCTACGGGTCCACTCAGGGCCTGCCCACGGCACGCCTTTTAGGAATCGCCTCAAATGCCAGTCCGGATAGATCCAGCCCTTGTCCTGGTCGATGTCGATCCGAGCCTCCAGGAGTCGTTGCAGAACTGCGTCGTCCGAAAGTTTCCAACCGCTGGGGTCATCGGGATGCAAGCGCTTCAAGGCTTCACGGTAGAGTAAGACGAAGTCCTCAACTGTCATTCCCTTCAGGGGTCGAGGGACTGCGCTTCGAGTAATGGCAGCCAGTCGCGGCAGCTGACTCTGGTGGGTCTGGCCCAAACTCGATCCCAGTGCCGGCGGGGCTGGTAACAAAGAAGCCTCGGAGTCTCCCCGGGCATAGTCATCAAAGTAGAGTGAGTACTTAGCCTCAATGGGCTGCCAGCTGTACAGGCCAATCTTGACGATGGGGCCCATCTTGGCGTCGAAGCCTGTTTTACCCCGATAGTCCGTCACCAAGTTGTCGTCTAGCCAAATCTTAATCTGTCCGTCCGGTTCCGTGGACCACACGGCGTAGACTTTGAAGTCACGCCAGACCCCGGTAGGGAAATCTTCCTGGCTATACAATAATGTTTGTTGGCCCTTGATTGGACGTTCGGCAGTGGGTACTTTGCCGATGAGGTCCAGGCGTCCATCCCGAATACGAAAGGACAGGGGCGGGCTTCGTCTTCGGTCATCTCCGGGCTGTTTGAGCTGGTGCCATTGCGCAAATACGAAGGCGTCGGCTTTCTCAATGGCGTAGTCCTCAGGGATTAAGACACTGAACCTGTGCCAAGCTGGTTGGTTCATGCCTACCCGGTAGGGGTCCTTCACTTCGGAGCGCCATGATCCCATGATCTTTCGGTCGTCGGGACCGATGGAGATTTGGAGTGCTCGGTCTCCGCTTCGGACCACCTGAGTCTGGATCAAGGCCGAGCCTTCGTCTGGCAGACGCTCGGTGTCCCACCCGGTGATGGATCCCTCAAAGGTGCCCTCCGCAAAAGGGAGCACCTGATAGGTTTCCGAATGAATGACCCCGAGTTCAAAGCGTGGCAGGGTTCCTGTGGCTTGGGCGACTTGGTGCACGACCTCCACAGCTGGAAGGTCCGAACTCGTCACGTACTCCGGGGTTTCTCCAGCCGAGGCTGGCCAAGGCAATAAGAAGACCACCAATGCCCAGGAGGCACGTTTGGCGCTGGCTCGACACATTGTGTGTTTTCCTTGGTTCTGGTCCATGCTGTAATCGGAGGGTATAGGAAGGATAAACACCCTTTTCATCCAAGTCCAACAGCCGCTGACTGTGGAAGCCCAGAATAATCGAATTCAATTCTCTATACCTGAGGTCGATGTGTATCTGTCGGTGCAGGTGATAGTCGGGCGAAACTTGCTGTAACATCTGAAATGAATGAGAGGCATTAATCACGCCTACATTTATATAGTAGTTAAACGGTGAGTTAGGCCATCTGACTTTTAATCAGGTTCTCGCAGGTTCGATCCCTACGGGGCCCACCATTCAATAGGCCATTTCACTCTGAATGGTTACCCTCAAGACAGCAGAAACACTAGGCCAGATAATACTTGGTTGGTCCATCAGGTTAATATTCATGATAAAAGTGGCGATAGCGCGAGGTTGGAATACGCTCTGACGGACCGCGACAACCCCCGCCTATGGGTGCCCGGTACAGTTCGCCGACTGAACATCGACGGACCCGACCGCGGCGTCGAGCCGGGCGAACTGGAGGATAATGAGATGTTCGGAATAAGCAGCAGAGAAACGGTATCGGGACGCCGCATAATGATGGCCGGCGTTTTCCTGGTGGGTATTGCCGCGGGTGCCGCCATCGCCCCCTTTGCCTCTTTGGCGAGCGGTGAGCCTACTATTGCTTCCTTGCCTTCTGAGTCGGCACAGGTTGCGATGAATGCCGCCGCCCTGATGGCTATTGCATCGCTGTCGGTGGATTCGGAAATTGCCACCCGTGGGCTCGTCAGTGTCCGCGGTGAGATTGCTTCCCTCGAAAAACGTATCCGTCGCCTGGAGGAGAAACTCCCGGCCTCCCCTGACGGGCGTAATTGACGACCGAGCGTAATCAATAAGGGCCAGCGTCTACTGGTTCTGCGGCAGATGCTTCGGGCTAATCTTTTGCCTCGAGCTTCCTCAGCGCCGCCGCGGCCATCGGATCCTCACTGTTCAGTTTTCTGAGATTGCCCAGAATAAGTTGCCGTAAAGGCTCGCTATCGAAATCGATGGTAGTCCAGAAACGCTTCGACGGCCGAAAATAGCCGACCTCGTCAAAAAACGAGACACCGAAATAGTACGCCTCGGCCACTCTGTTGTAGGGCTGGGCATCGAATTCGCCATCGAAGTTCATCGACAGCCGCTGTGCCCGCGCCAGCATGATGAAAAGTTCGGCCTGCGTGCGCGCCTTCTGGATAAAACTCATCTGCGGCCAGCCGAGATGGAGCAGTCTGGTCACGTCGTAGGCATGGTGATTATTCTGCGTGTCCCGGTCGTGCCAGCCATAGGGATAACGGATTTCGCGGATTCGGAATGTGTTATTGATGATATCGGGCCACCGTTTCACTTTACCCTTGCGGTAACTGACAATATGGAAGGTGATGCTGAGGTCGTCGGTCTTGACGATCTTGTCGTCTTCCTCGTACCACGCGCCCCAATAGGCGGTTTTGGGGTTCTGCCACTTCTCGTCCATGAATTGGACCAGGGCAGTTGTCAATTTTTCACGCGGCCAGCTACTCGGCAGGACGGGCTCAAGATATGGCAGAAACAGAAGTTGGCCGAGACTGCTGATGACCATGTTTAACTCCTTACGTTTGTTCCAGCCGTCGCGGGCAACATGGGAGACGACCAGATCTTCGAACAGCGCCGTGACCTGTGCCGGTGTCGATACGGAGTCAAGAAACCTGAGCGGGTATTTGGGTTTTTTACCGGCAATCGCCAACTCCTTGAGGGGGTCCACGCTGGCATCGAGTATCAGGAACCATTCCTTGTGGCAGGCACCCCAGGATCCGTCCCGCTCAGACTGATGGAACGCGAACTCCTGATCGGGATTCTTGAGGCTTCTCTCAAGGTCGCGGAACCGTTGTTCAACATCCGACCGGCGCGCCGTGTAGAGGATCAGCCATGACAATTCTTCAAGAATCTGACTGGAGCAAGGCAGATCCTCTCCCTCCTTATTGCGGTCAAGAAGGCGGCTGCGTACCTCTTCATAGCGGTTACCGAACGCCTCCTTCATATCGAGCTTGATCGAGAATCGTGGCACCTTGCCGCTAAGCCACTCGGTCGTGCTGACCTTTGTCTCGTCCTGGGCGCTGGCCAGCAAGGGCGTTGATAGCGACGTGGCAAAAATGGCCGCGGCTGCAAGGATCCGAAGTGCGCCGAAAGAGGTGAACTTCAGCGAACATATCATCTCATTTCCTCCTCCTCAAGGCTGTATGTTGAAAAACGATAGTAACCGAAACCCAAAATCTAAGTGCAGTAAACAATCAGGCCTTAACCCAATCGTGCCACCAAATCCTCAGCCGGAAAATTCGTATAACGCATCAGCCTCTAACCATACCTGTATACGGTACATAGACCGCCCCTTAAGCAACGGTGTGTACCTTGCCTACGCTGATACCTATCCCATTCAAAGTGGAATTGATCGTACTTATTAAAATCTTTGACGCATTAACAGAAAATGATACGATTGGCGCATGCTGGTGTAGATTGGATAGGTGATTATGGGATATAGCGGCACGTGCTTATGTGGGGATGTGAAATTCAAGTTTGAATTTGATCCAATGATGCAGTTTCAATGTCACTGTACAGTTTGTCAAAAAGTTTTTGGTTCCTCTCTTAATGCTCTCGCAATACCTGAAGATGAACTTTCGTACGAAGGTGAATTGCACAGGCATTCCATTAAAGGGGGCAGCGGAAATGAATTGCATTATAATTATTGCCCGAAATGCAGTGTTATTATTTACAATAAACCTGACTTGCTGGACGGAATGATATATTTGCCTGCGGGCTTACTCTGCGATCAAATTCAATTTACCCCTACTGTAGAATTATGGACAGACGATAAAGCGGAGTGGCTTGAACAAGCAAAAACAATAAAAGCGTCATTCCCGGATAATGCTACTGTTGAAAGGCTTCAGGAGCTTCTTGAAAATTTAGAACAAAGACAATAACCGACAGTAGCTTTACTGGACCCTTAGTTTGGTATCGGGTCACAACCACTAGAACTTAAGCTATCAAGTTTCCCCTGATAAGCACTTCACCCTATACATGTAGGGTTGACGCAAGAAACTCCCCGCGAAAAAGACTTTACTTTTTTATAGGGTGCAGATGTTTAGGTCTTAACATCTGCATAGCCTTGTATCGCAGGCTAAAGCCCGTTTCAGATGTTTACACTTAGGGCTTCAGATGATGTCACTTTTAAAGGGACGCAATTAGAGGTCGGCGCAATGGGTTCGTTCCAACGGAGGGCGCGCACGCTGATGCCGTCATGCTAGCGCAAGTTGAGGATTGTGGAAGTTTCCCGGCGTTGGATGAAGATGGTTGTAATTGGCCCAGAGCCATCTGACCCGGCCTTATACCGGCCGGGTTTTTATCTCTGCCCCTTAACTTCTACCCTAAAATGTGACCCTCTCATTCTCCCTATCCAAGATCTTACCGATCTCTTGGATCTGCACAGTCTATCGATTCTCTAAACTTTCGAGAACTTCGACAAGACGCTCCTGGACGCCCATGTCTGGAACACTGTTGGTAATACAACCATCGTTTTTTATCCAGTTAAGCTTTACGTCGGTCCAAATTTCCAACCAAGGCTTCATATCCTGTGGCTCATCAAACATGCCTACCGGAATGCTGGTAATACCTTCCATATAATCTAAGGTAGCGTAAACATTAGTGTGGCAATTGGGGCAAT
>JAPKDE010000176.1 GCA_028822675.1 Dehalococcoidia bacterium
AGAACTCGGGTCGGCAATCGGGATACCCGCTGTAGTCGATGGCGTTGGGGGCCATATAGATGTGTGCTTGCAGGTCTGTCGGGGCCACTCCTTCCATCTCAATGGCATGGAGGACTTGGCTCTCCAGATAGGCCGCAGCCAGGGACAGAAATATGGTATTCCGCAAAGGCACGTAGGTGATGGGGATGCTGTTGCCCATCGTGGCAGCGTCTTGGTCTTCTGGCACCGGGAACCGCTCCGGGTTGGTCAGCGCTGAGTACCAGGCCACCTTGCCAAGGAACGATATGTCCATCAACTCTTGCTCTACGCCGATTGACCGGGCAACTGCGGCAGCACAATCCACCTCTTTGCTGTGGCTCTGGCCGTAGTGAAAGGTGAGGGCCGTTAGGTGGTCGGTCTTGCCCTTGGCCAAGGCGGTTACGGTGGTCGAATCCAAGCCGCCCGAGAGCAGGCTAATCCCATAGCTGGGCATGTGCTAGTCCTTTGGTTTAGATGGGGTGACGATTAAATAGGATGCCGGTTAATTGGAGTGAGTGTCGGGTTAAGCGCCGAAGTATTCGGCATATTGGTTCACAGATTCCCAGAGCCGCACCTTGGCGGGAGCTAGGTCACAGAGTTCCACAGTCTTTTCGTAGAGCACCCTACTCATAACCTCGCACGAGGGGTTTTCATTCTGGAACTCATAGAGTCTAACCAAGGACGCTCTGCCCAGCCCCGAGATTAATTCACTGTCTTGACTGTTCACCAAGAAGGCGTGATCCCAGTTGTCATCCACCCAGGTTTTGACTTTGTCTTTAAGGTCGGTGAAATCGTAGACCAGGGCCAAGTCGTTTAGAGACTGGGATTCTATGAACACTTCCGCGCGGTAGGTGTGGCCGTGGGGGTAGGCGCACTTGCCGTTGTAATCCAGTAGGCGGTGGCCGCTGTCAAATGTGAACTCGATTCTTATCTGATACATGGTGGATTAAAGCCGGGGCTGGGTCGCCTCCGGGGCGCCCTAGGGCCGTGATAATTGATTACTTGCCACCTTGCTCGGCGGTGTATTCAACCGACACGGCAGTGTGTAGGCCGCCACGGACTTTGTAGTCCAGGGTTATCTTCATAGACTGGGGTTGGCAGACCGCCACCAGGTCGATCAGCATACGGTTGGCGGCGTGCTCTTGGACGATTCCCACGTCCCGGTAGGACAGAAGATAGTACTTGAGGGATTTGAGCTCGATACAGGAGTTGCTGGGCACGTAGGAGATAATTAGATTGCCGTAATCAGGGAGGCCGGTCCACGGGCAGACCGCCGTGAACTCATCGGTGTCGATCTCAACCTGTGAATGTTGATTGGGATATTCGTATTCAAAGGTGAGCAGGCACGCCGGGTCAATGGTCTCCTCGCTCTTTGCGGGTAGTTCTACGTCAAGACCAACGTATTGGTCTTTGAGTTCTTGGATGGTTGCCATGGGTGCCTCCCTGGGTATTTAGCGCCGGTTTTGCGGGGTATAAAAAGAATTAACGGGATACCAGAACTAATGACCAGAAGTAATGATAGGTGGCTGGGTTGGAGAGTGTCAAAGCGTCTTGCGTGGCCAGGTGCCTCACGCTAAGATACTTGGACTGCTCTAGGCCACGCCCGACTAAGCACGCCAAATAATAAAATAATGTTCCAGGTCACGCCTGACCAAGCGCACTGGTTCATACCCGGCGTTTCATACCGGCTGATTTTTAAGGACGTTTCACTCTGACTCAGGTAGAAAACTCCGCCCGCACTCTGAGCGAACTTGATGCCATGTCCATAGAACAGTCCCAGACGCTGTCGTTTGGCGAGCGTGATGCCTTGTTGGACCTGATTATCGCCGACGGCCTGCACGACGCCACACCATCGAATTCGTTCCGCTCCGGCATGTACACCGATTACTTCGATGAAGATATGACTCGGATGCTCAAGGTTAAGGCAGTCAAGGTATACGTTCGTGGGACCACATCTTCCGGCTTTGACGGCAAGGTGGTGGGAGACAACATTGTTGACCAGTATCGTGCCTGTTTCCGGCATGTTGAGACCACTCTGACCGCCGCCAAGACCAGCTACAGCAGGGTGGTGAACATGGTGATCTTCTTGACCAACATGGACAACTGGGAGAAGTTCAACGAGATATTCTGTGAGTTTGTTCCCATCCCGCCCTGCCGCGCAGTGATTGGAACCACCGGCCTAGCGCTGAAGCCGTTGACGATTGAGATTGTTGACTGCTTTGCTTACCGGGTGTCTGACTAACTTATTTATCAAATTCTTGGCTAATTTCCTGACTAATTATCTAGCTAATCCCACCGACTAGGGCACATTTTGGAGGAAGCAATGGCTAACCTAACACTGGCTTACAAAGTTCGAGGCTATAGCACCGGAACCCTGGGACGGGCCATCTGTAATGCCCGCACCCACCATTTTGTGGCCGATGACGGCGGCGGAGACGAGGTCGGTGCCGGGGAATTATTTTTCTCCGGAATCACGGCCTGCGCGGTAAACATGGTTGAGCGGATTGCCAACACCGACAACATAGACCTGGATTGGATGGACGTTGGTGTGGAGTCGTACCGTGATTCGGACGCCGACCACGGCGACCTGACTCTATATGATGCCATCAGAATTAAGTTTGAGATGTGGGGCGTTGACGACGAGGACGCCCAAAGCTTAGTCGACACCTGGAAAAAGCGTTGACCCCTCTATGGTTCAGTCGCCGTGGCGACTGCTGATACCACTGTGGAGTTGGTCTCCCATACTGAAAAACGCCGCTAACCGGGGAATTGGTTTCCCACACCGAAAAACGCCGCTAACCGGCGTGCCTAGCCTAGACGGAATTTAACGGCTGATCTATTTCAGTCGAGGACGATATATGCGCATCTGCTCTTTCTTGCCCAGCGCCACCGAGATGGTCTACGACCTTGGTCTTAAAGACTCGCTCTTCGGCGTAACTCACGAGTGCGATTACCCGCCAGAAGCTCGGAACAAACCCCACGTGGTCCATAGCGTGTTTGAGGGTCTAGAACCCACCAGCGGCGAGATTAGCCGGGTGATTGCGGAACGTCTGGCCGAAGGACTAGGCATCTACGAGATTGACGAAGTGCTGCTGAAAGCCGCCGAACCGGATTTGCTGATTACCCAGGCCATCTGTGAGGTTTGAGCCATCTCTTCTCGGCAGGTTGCCGAGGTAAGCGTGGGGCTGGCCAAACAGCCTGAGATACTCTCCCTGGACCCGCTCCACATCGGAGATGTGGTGGAAGACCTGAACCGGATCGGTAGAGCTACGGGCACTGAGGCCAAGGCGGCGGAGATGACCGCAGGACTGACCGCTCGTATTGAATCGGTCATAGAACGCGCCAAAGACGCCGACAAGCACCCAAGTGTGCTCCATGTCGAGTGGGCCGACCCGGTTATGTGCGCTGGCCATTGGGTGCCCGAGATGACCGAGATGGCTGGCGGCACCAACAGCTTTGGCGACAAGGACACCGGCACTCTGAAGTTGGACTGGGAAGAAGTTGTGGCCAGCCAGCCAGAAATCATCATCATGATGCAGTGTGGGTTTGACGTGAAACGTGCGCTGGAAGACATGCCACTAATGAAATCCAAAAAAGGTTGGGCATCATTGCCTGCAGTTAAGAATAACCAAGTCTACGTGGTGGATGCCGGGGCTTACACCAGCCGTTCTGGGCCGAGGTTGGTAACTGGCCTGGAGATCATGGCGGAGATGATCCACCCTGAACTCTTCTCAGGGATGATTCCAGAGTCAGGCGCACTGCGTTTATTTGGAGACCTGACTAAGGTCGACTAGCAGGTGACGCTAGTTGAGGCGTGGGCCAAAGCTAACTAACAAGTCTTGCTAGTTTAAGCGCGGCCCTTGAAACGGATTCTGTTTGGCGATGCGTTCTCGCAAGTCTTCATTGCCCTGTTTCAATATTGGAATCAAGTCAAACAGACGCGTGGCCGCAGTTTCGGTGACCAAGAGGCTCTGTCTTAGGTGGGGTTCCATCTCCAGATTGGCGGCGATGGCGTAGGAAAGCGCGATTGGGTCTTCCGGGATTTCTACCCGGGAGGTGTACCCGCCCGTTAATGCGGTCAGGTTGCGCACTAGGGCTACGTACTCATCGTTTATCTGGGGCAGCAGCTCTGCACAGCCTTCGCCCTCAATATCCACCAAGAAACGGACTCGTCCCACCACGTGGGGCACCCGTTGGACGATCTCTTCGATCTCAAATCGTTGTTCACCCTTGGTCATGATGTTCATGCGGCCCTGGTCCAGCACCTCCGAGCGCAGGATGCGAGTGGACGTGCCGATGCGCTCCGGGTCGGCTGGCGCGCCAACTTCGGGCCCTTCTTTGATCAGTACTACGCCAAATGGCGCGTCCTTCTCTAGGCACTCGCCAATCATGTCCTGATACCGCTCTTCAAAGATGTGAAGGGGTAGGTCCATGCCGGGGAATAGAACCAGGTTCAAAGGGAATAGTGGTAGTCTGGTGAGCCCATCTTGGGGCTCGTCTTGAGGCTGAGCCATAACACGTGAAGTATATTCCTTGGCCCGGCGGCAGTACAAGGAGACCCAGACCAATGCCCAGTGGAATTGCCGATCTAACGCCGGTTCTTGGCCCGGCGCACCCGGAAGTTGGTGAGGGATTTTTGGTTCTTGGCCCACTTTAGGTATTCGGAGAATTCCGGGTTGGTCTGCAACGCCTCTATCGAGTTCAGTTCTTTGGCTAACGTGGACTCAGAGAACACGGCGTGGAGCTGCCGGTGACAAGTGGGGCACAGCTTTACTTGAGGGCCCAATTTGCCGCCACGGGAGCGGGGTATCAGGTGATGGGAAGTGAACCGAAGGGACTCACGCTGGCATAGTTTGCAGACTTTCGGGTCGTCCATCGGACGCGGAGGTATCAGTGGTCTGGTGTCTACCGATGCCCGCCGAACCAAGTTGCTACGCTTTGTCTGGCACTTCCAAGAAGCGCCATCCGGGGAGATCGATCTGCCAGGCGTCTCCCTCCCACAGCATTGGTAGAATCAGCCCGTTCATGGCCCGGCCGTGCTCCACCTCAGTGGTGTCATCTTGCATACCAAACGGTAGAAACGCAAAGGCGTGCAGGTCGTCCAGGTAGTTGGTGGGAGAGATGCCCAGGTCTGTGAGGTCTTCAAGGGGCCAGAGACTGAGCACCGTCTTCCGGAAATCTTCCAGCATGGCCGGTCGCATGGGGTGGTCTTGGTCATACCCGGCGCGGTAGGCGTCTTGCATGTTTATCTGGTTGCGTGTGGCCCAAACCCCCATCCGCATGCCGCGTGTTTCCTTGGACAACATGGACCATGCTAGGTCCATGTCACCGTCTCTAACGGCCTCCGCAAAGACGCCGGCTCGGCCGCCGCATTCGTCCGGGTAGGGGCTTCTTTTTTCACCGGGTATTCGCATTGATTTCCCGTAGCTATTATCAAAAG
>JAPKDE010000177.1 GCA_028822675.1 Dehalococcoidia bacterium
CACCGCAGATTGGAAACGATTACCTTGAAGTCCAGTACCTCGGTGGCCTTGTCAGCCAGCATCTCCAAGACCACTTCCGGGCAGTCTAAGACTACCAAGAAGCCGCCTTCTTTCTTTCCGTTGGTTACACGGCTGCGAAAAACCTGGCCCAGCTTTTCCACTTCTACGATGGTGTATTCGCGCTCGGGCACGTTGTGGTCAGGCCAGCCAATGTTGATCGGCCCGCCTACTTCCCAATGGTGCATGTTGCTAACCCAGCGCCAGGCGTTCTTTGGCAGTGGCAACGCTGGCTCCGCCCTTGAATACGGTAGCCACGTCTCGCAGGTGCTCCAGGTTCTCGGTAGGGTCTCCATTGACCACCAGCAGGTCGGCTTCTTTGCCGGCTTCCACTGTGCCAATTGAACTGCCAATCCCAAGTGCGAGTGCGGGACTGCGGGTTCCGGCGTGAATCGCATCAATGCGGGATAGTCCGGCTTCGTGGAGGGACATAACCTCGCCCTGGAAATCGCCGAAGGGATAATAGCTCCAGCCGCAATCAGACCCTCCAACCAACTTCACGCCTGCTTTAACCAGAGCGCTGAACTGGGCCAGGGAGTTTTCGCCAGAGGCGCTGGAACGCTCCAGCCGTTCTTCCTCATCAGCAGTGAGACCGCGTTCGCTCTTGAGGCCAATTAGCCGGTTTCGGTTGGCGCGGCCCAGGCCCATGGTGGGGTTCAAGAAGACCTCCGAGGCGGCCAGTCGGTCGGCGGTCTTCTGATCGAATCGGTACAGGCCGTCATTGTCGTAGAAGGAGCAATGCAAAATCGCATCGACTCCAGCGTCCAGGGCTGCGTTGATGGCATCGGTACAGCGGCAGTGGGCCAGCACTGAGCGCCCTCGGTTGTGGGCTTCGTCCACTATGGCCGTCAGCTCAGCCAGGGAGTAGGCGGCGCGGTAGGGATCACTGGTAGATGTGCTGCCACCAGAGGCGGCAATCTTGATGAAGTCTGCGCCTTGTTTGACCAGGTTACGAACCATCTTACGAACCTCAGACACACCGTCAGCTTCGCCACCCATGTAATAGAGGTGGCCGCCGGTCACGGTGAGAGGCGGCCCGGAGACCAAGACCCGTGGCCCTTCCACCAAACCCTCTGCCAGCCCTTCTTTGAGGGCAAACCCCGTGCGGTTCCAGGAGCCACAGTCGCACATTGTGGTCACACCGGAGGCCAAGGCAGTGGTAACGTTTTTGGCTGATCGTAGTAGGCGAACCTCGTCATTGTCGTCCAGGTTAACCTGCTCGCCGGTCCTGCCGTCCCCGGGCATGTTGGTGTGAGTGTGAATGTCGAACAGCCCTGCCAACAACGTGGCACCAGGAAACTCGAGTGTCTCTTTAGCAGCTCCACCACTGTCCAGGCTAGCCGCCTCTTTGGACGGGCCGACCCATTTGATGGAATTTCCCTGGATAGCCACGGCCATCCCTTCTTGGGCTTTGCTGCCGACTCCGTCAATAAGCTTGCCAGGGATGATGACCTTGAGGGTGTTGTTGTCCTGAGGCAACGCACTACTCCTGAATGAACGATTTTGGGCGAATAATTTTAAGCGCCCGGCCATGCTGGCTAATCAGCTTTTCTGATGAAAGCAAGGCTGGGACGCGTAGATTATAGCCTACCGGCGTTCTCGGAGCATGAGGAAGGCCAGGGGAACTGCAGACGCGGCGATCAGTAGTAGCGCTGGTAGCGCAGCGCGGGCGAAGAACGCTTCTGAAGCGTTTGACCAAATTGAGGTGGCCAGCGTGTTGAAGCCGATAGGACTCAGGATCAGTGTGGCGGGCAGCTCTTTCATCACCAGTAGAAATACCAGGGCCCATCCGGCCATCAGACCCGGCCTGGCCACGGGGAGCGTCACTGATGAGAAGGCGCGTAGTGGGCTGTTGCCCAGCCCTCTAGCTGCTTCCTCGATCCTGGGGCTAATCTGCAACAGCGATGTGCGAACCGCTCCCAGCGCTGGCGAGAGATACAGCACCACGTAGGCCAACAACAGCAATCCAGTGGTTTGGTATAGCGGCGGGGCGTATCTGGCCCCGAAGAAGACCAACGATAGGGCGATGGCGATTCCTGGCAGAGCAAACCCAATGTAACTAAGCCGTTCCAAGGCCCCGCTGAACACGCCTGGATAGCGCACTGATAAGGCTGCGATCGGGAGGGCGGCTATCACTGCTGCAGTCGCCGCCAGCGCCGCAACGTAGACAGAGTTACCTACGGCGGTCCACACCAAGTTGAACGGCTCCCCGGCTGAGATTCCCCGGATCACCCAGTAAACAAGGACAGACATGGGAGCTGCCAAAGAAATTGCTACCACAATGCTGCAGAAGACCAACGCCGGCCACTTCCACCGCCCCAACCGTACAGTCGAGGGTGGGCGCGAGACCGATGTTGTGCTGCTGTAATAGCGGGCGCGGCCTCGGCTGAACAACTCAATTCCCACAATTGCCAGGGCCAGAATCACCAGTGACAAAGACATTCCGGCACCCAGTGTCCGGTCCAGCGCCGACTCGTATTGGATGAAGATGGCCCAGGTGAAAGTCTCGTAGCGCAGCAGTGACACTGCTCCAAAATCCGAGAGGGTATAGAGCGCCACCAGCAACCCGCCGGCGGCAATGCCAGGCCGGAGCAAGGGCAGCGTAACCGAGAAGAAAGTAGTCCAGTTGCCACGACCCAGTATGCGGGATGATTCTTCCAGTGCAGGGTCAATTCTTAGCAATGCGGCACGGACTGTCAGCACCACGTAGGGAAAGCTGAGGAAGGTCAGAGTGAGCAGTGCGCCGGCATAGCCGTGGATGTCGGGTAGGCGGGCAATGCCAAAAGGGTCTTCTAGGGCTTGTTGCAGCATCCCCCGTGGCCCAAGGGCGGCGATTACGATGAAGCCAGCCACGTAGCTGGGTATCACCAGAGGTAGTGCAGACAAGACCACCCAGACGCGTCGGAAAGGCAGGTCTGTCCGCGTTGTGAGCCAGGCAATGGGTACCGCCAGGATGATCGAGGCCACGGTGACGGTGACCACCAATAAAATCGTCTTGAGGAGGATGGCACCGATTCGCTGGCGAAAGAGCAGGTCCCAGATGTCTCCGCCGGCGTCAAACGTCCGCACAACCAGGTAGACCAGAGGCAGCAACAAGACAGCGCCTACGAATAACGCAGGACCCCAGATGACTGCCGGAGGGGTTCCTCGCCCTCCGGACAAAGTCCGTAGCCCAGCCGCTGCCACCGCACCAATGCTCACGGAATGATGCCAGCCTCACGGAGTAGCGCTTGGGTGCCTTCCAGGTCTGATAGGGCCGATGAAGAAAGGTCCGGGTTGTTGATCTCAGACAGCGGCGAAACGCCTTCCGCCACAGGGATACCGGCGGCCAGCGGGTATTCATAAGTCTCGTCGACGAAGTATTTCTGCGAGCTCTCAGATAGCAGATAATCTACGAACCGTCGGGCATTATCTTTGTTGTCGGACTCCTTGAGAATGCCGACGCCGGAGACCATAACTATCGCACCCGGCCCGCCTGCCGGTGGATGGTAGTTTCTGGCGCCGAACGAATTGCCTTGTTCAGCCAAGAACCGGTGCAGGTAGTAATGGTTCACGAGTCCGACGTCAATCTCGCCCAAAGCTACTGCGGATACGATCGGTGTGTTCTTGGGATAGACCTTTGGGTCATTGGCCTGAATATTCTCCAGCCATTGAACCGTCCGCTGGTCGCCCCACATGGAACGCATGGCGGTAATCATGGTCTGGAACGATGCGTTGGTCGGTGCCCAGCCGATGCGACCCTTCCAAATGGGGTCAGTAAACCCGGTCAGGTCATCGGGCAGGTCATCAGGGGTTAGTCTTTCAGTGTTGTAGACCACCGTTCTGGCGCGGCCGGAAACCCCAACCCAAACTCCGTCTGATGCCGCAGCCCATTGCGAGACCCTAGTCAAGACGTCTTCAGCTAGGGGCGTTAGCATTTCTGACACGGCTCCAAGGCCGCCTGGGTCCTGGGCAAAGAAGATGTCTGCCTGGGTGTTGTCACCCTCTTCCAATAGAGTTGCTGCCAACTGGGGCGTGCCGGCGTACTTAACTGACACATCAATGCCGGTGTCCTCTTTGAACCGGTCGATCAGTGGGCCTACCAGAGTTTCGCTACGGCCCGAATACACGGTTAGTGAGCCTGCGTCGCCATCAGAGCCGCCACAGGCAGACAGGAATACAGCGGCTAACATGAGAGTTAGTATTCCCCAGATACGGATCCCTTTGTTGGTGCTAGTAGACATTTTGCGTTATACCTCTTTCATAGAATCGGTTTTCGTTAGGACAGGATTTTTATGATGTGTCTATTAACAATTAAAAAACGTCTGCACGATTAACTTAGCACGAGCATACGTCCCAATAAGGATAGTGTCAATGGAAACATCTTGATTGAATATCTTCTAAAACGTCTGTATTACCTAGATAATGTACCCATTATTCCCCTAAAATAAGCCTCCTTGAATTTGACAAATCTAGTCTCAAAATCACCCTGTGATTACCCTCAAACCATGCGTACAGTTGCCAGGGATATCGTCTGACGTTTATTCTTCGCTATATATTGACATTGTTAATTGCTACGCATACACTTATTTAGACTCGGAGAGAGACAGATCAACGGTGATTTTCTGCGAGGACTCCCCGATTAAAGGGATAGATGAAACTTTCAGACCGAAAAAAGTCTGTGGATAACCTGAGCAACGCCCCAGCGTTGAAGTGCATCGGCTTGGCCAAGCAATTCAATGGCGTACCTGCTGTGGCTGGCTTAGAATTGACCGTCCCCCAAGGCCAGATTATGGCGTTGCTGGGCCCCAGCGGCTGCGGCAAAACCACTGCGCTCCGGTTGATTGCCGGGTTTGAAGAGCCGGACAAAGGCGTCATCTCCATCGGCGGCCAGACGGTTAATGTCGGCGGCCAGAGTCTTCCTCCAGAACACCGCCGCGTTGGCATGGTCTTCCAAGAGGGTGCCCTTTTCCCCCATCTATCCGTAGCAGAAAACATTTCTTACGGACTGCCCAAAGGCCAAGGACGCAAAGAACGTGTCTCCGAAGTTCTAGAACTGATCGGTCTAACTCCCCAGAGAAACCGGATGCCTCATGAGTTGTCCGGCGGCCAACAACAGCGTGTGGCCTTGGGACGTGCCTTGGCCCCCCAGCCAGAAGTTCTGCTGCTGGATGAACCCTTCTCTAACCTGGATCCAAAGCTGAGGGAACAGGTTCGGCGCGACGTTCTTAACATCCTCAAAGCCAGCCACACCACAGCCATCTTCGTGACTCACGACCAAGAAGAAGCATTGTTTGTGGGGGATGTTGTAGCAGTGATGAACGAAGGTCGTGTTGAACAGACCGGCTCTCCGGAGTCGATTTTCCACCACCCGGTCACCAAGT
>JAPKDE010000178.1 GCA_028822675.1 Dehalococcoidia bacterium
AGGACGACGTTAAGAACTGCGCCCGCGCCTTTACCGGCTGGACCATCGCCAACGCCGACTACATGGCCGAGCGCGCGTCCAGAGACTCCATCTGGCCAGCAGGACGCATCGACTGGCAGTTTGAGTACTGCCCCGAGGACCACGACGAGACCGACAAGGATTTCTTGGGACGCACCGGCAATTTCAACGGCGACGATATCATCGACATCATCGCCATGCGTCCGGCCACCAGTTGGTTCATCGCCGGCAAACTCTACAATTACTTCGTGTCCGACACCCCCAACGAGGAAGCAACTTCCTTCTTGGCGGAGGAGTACCGCAAGTCCAGCGGGGACATTCGCTCCATGCTGCGGGCCCTGTTCCTATCTGATTACTTCAAGTCGGAATCGGTTTGGTACGACAAGATCAAAAGCCCCGCCGAGTTGGTGGTTGGCACCGCGCGGCTGGCCGGCAGTTACAAGACTCCCCAATCTGACATCACAAACCTGGCCAGCGATGCCAATTTCATGGGCCAGGAGATTTTGAACCCGCCCACCGTAGAAGGTTGGCACACCGGCGTGGAATGGGTCGACACCGGCACTCTGGTAGAACGGGTTAACTCGTCTGCCCTGGTTATCGGAAACACCCTGCAGCCTGGCGTCCAGGCCATGCTCCAGCATCTCAAAGGCCGTCAAAATAGCTACCAACCAGACGAATTGGTGGATGAGTGTTTGCTGTTAATCGGCAGTCTGCATGTGACTGACAGCACCCGAGAACGGTTGGTTGAGTTCGCCGCCAATTTCGGCGAGGTGAAGTTCACGCCGGAAGACGCGGTTGCCTGCTCTGAGCAGCAGGTAGTAGAACTACTCCAATTGATCCTAGCCACCCGAGAATACCAAATGGCCTAGGCCCTGCCCTGCAGGCGGCAAAGTTAGTATTGGCGGCGTTCGTATCTCGGGGTTGGCTTATTCGAAAGGTCGGCAGAGTAACAAACACCAACCGCCGGCTAGTATTTGTCACCTTGAGAGAAGCGAAGGGTCTCGTTGCTTAGGTTAAACATTGATGCAGCGTGTAACCGGATTCTTCGGCTCCGGCCTCAGAATGACAGGGCTTAAGCAACTGTCCATCGAACAATATAAAAAAGCACTTACGATTACGTTAGCGAGTCTTTAATGACCACCACTAAGGCATTCACTTACAGCCATACCATTGGCTTTCTGGCCGCCACCGGACGCGGTCTCACTAACCCCGTGGACCTAGCGATAAACTCTCAGGGCGTGATCTACGTTCTGAACCGGGCCGGACCTGAAACGTCCATTCGTCTTCCTTCCAAGCGAGTGACAATGTGCAACTTGGACGAGGACTGGTTTGGGGACTTTGGCACCGGCGGCAGGGGAGACGGCCAGTTCTGGTGGCCCAGCGCCATCGCCATCGACAGCCAAGACCAAGTCTATGTTGCCGACGAAGCCCTGCAGCGTATTTCCATCTTTGATAAAGACGGCAAGTTCCTCAGCAAATGGGGCATCAAGGGTTCAGAACAAGGGCAGCTTGAATACCCGTCCAACCTGGCCTTTGACTCCGACGACAATCTTTGGCTGACCGACAGCGGTAACCACCGGGTGCAGAAGTTCACCAAGGACGGCCAGTTCATTTCCGGCTGGGGCCAACGCGGTTCTGGTTCAGGCCAGTTTGAGGGGCCGTGGGGACTTGCTCTAACTAACAACGGAGACGTCTATATCTCCGACTGGGGCAATGACCGAATACAGCGCTACAGCACCGACGGCGCGTTAATTGAGGAGTTCGGCGGTCTAACGGGAGATGATGCCATCCACCGTCCAGCCGGACTGACCGTGGACGCAGAAGGCAACATCTACGTGGCTGACTGGGGCAACGAACGGGTAAAGGTATTGGCGCCCGACGGCAGCCTCCTGGCGTCGCTTCGCGGGGAGTCGGTGGACTCCAAATGGGCAGCAGACTACTTTGGGGTTAACCCTGAAGAGGGCCGGTTGCGTTACGCGGCGGACCTGTTCCCGGAGCTGGATCCACCAGCAAGGCGAGACCGTGAGATATCAGCTGGGGTGGAAGGCTTCCTCTGGGGTCCAACAGCCGTGAAGCTCGACGGTCAGGGCAACCTATACGTGGCCGACAGCCTCCGGCACCGCCTGCAGGTCTACAAGACCAACTAGGCAGCCAGTATCGGATGTCCTGGGGCGCCCTAGTTCTTTTTGCGGGCTTGGTCCATCCTGCCCCACGTGTCCCGCAACGCGACTGTCCGGTTGAAGATCGGTGCTTCCGGTGTGGAGTCCTTGTCGACGCAGAAGTAGCCCAGCCGCAAGAATTGGAACCGCTCGCCTGGCTTGGCCTGGTCTAGGCCCGGCTCCAACTTGGCCGATTGCATGACCACCAAAGAATCGGGGTTGATGTTGTCCTTCCAGTCGCCGCCTTCGGGTACATCGTCCGGGTTCTCAGTGGCGAATAGGTGATCGTAAACACGCACTTCAGCGTCCACTGCATATTCGGCTGAGACCCAGTGTGCAGTTCCCCTGACCTTGCGGCCATCCGAAGATGTGCCGCCAAAGGTGTTCGGGTCGTAGGTACAGCGCAGCTCGATTATCTCGCCGGTGGTTTCATCCTTCACCACGCTGTTGCAGGTGATGTAGTAGGCGTCTTTCAAGCGAACTTCTCGGCCTGGAGATAGACGGTAGAACTTGGGCGGTGGCACTTCGCGGAAGTCGTCTTTCTCGATGTAGACCACCCGGGTGAACGGGACGTTTCTTTCGCCCATGGTGAGGTCTTCGGGGTTGTTGGTCGAGATAATATCTTCGACCTTGCCCTCGGGGTAGTTCTCGATCACCACCTTGAGCGGGTCCAAAACACCCATTACCCTAGGTGATCTTTTGTTCAGGTCGTCCCGCAGCGTGTGCTCTAGCAGGGCGATTTCCACCGTGTTGTCGCGCCGGGCGACACTGATACGGTCGCAGAAATTGCGCAGCGCCTCCGGAGTGTAACCACGACGTCGCAGTCCGGAGATCGTCGGCATCCTAGGATCGTCCCAGGCGTTCACGTAGCCGCCATTAAGCAACTCAACCAGTCGGCGCTTGCTTAGCACGGTATGGGTGATATTCAACCGAGCAAACTCGATCTGTTGCGAGTGGTAGATATCCAGCTCGTTTAAGAACCAGTCGTACAGTGGACGGTGGTCTTCAAACTCCAGCGTACATACGGAATGAGTGACATTCTCAATGGAATCAGACTGCCCGTGGGCGAAGTCGTACATCGGGTAGATCGGCCATTCGTCGCCGGTGCGGTGATGAGTCTGTTTGAGAATCCGGTAGAGCACCGGGTCGCGCAGGTTCAAGTTCGGCGCGGCCATATCGATTTTGGCCCGCAGTGTATGGCTGCCTTCGTCAAAAAAGCCAGCCCTCATGCTCTTAAATAAGTTGAGGTTTTCTTCAACGGTCCGGTTGCGGTAGGGGCTCTCTTTGCCGGGCTCGGTCAGGTTTCCTCGGTACTCCCGGATTTCATCCCCGGTCAGGTCGCAGACGTAGGCTTTGCCCATCTCAATCAGCTTGGTGGCATATTGATAGAGTTGCCCAAAGTAATCGGATGCGAAGAAAAGGTTATCGCCCCAGTCATAGCCCAACCAGCGCACGTCTTCCTGGATCGATTCGACGAATTCCATCTCCTCGCGAGAGGGGTTGGTGTCGTCGAACCGCAGGTGGCACACGCCGTCAAAATCTGCGGCCAGCCCAAAGTTCAAACAAATGGACTTGGCGTGGCCTATGTGTAGATAGCCGTTGGGCTCCGGTGGAAAGCGGGTGACGACCCGACCACCAAACTTGCCCGACCTATTGTCGTCGGCGATTATTCCGCGTACGAAGTCAACCGAGGTTTCTGCCTGTGTCATTCTATTTTCATCCTGTATTTGTGCCTAAGGAACAGCTAACTGGCGGCGCTGAACCGCTCAACTGCATTCTTCATCCGGCTCACGGTGCGGTCTTTGCCCAAGACCTCTAGCATCTCAAAGAGTGGCGGCGATACGGACCGTCCGGTGGCAGCCGTACGCAAAACGCCGAAGAACTGACGGCGAGACAGCTCCAATCGCTCCCCGGTGGAGTTCAGCATCTCTTCCAATTTCTCATGCCGGAAATCATCGGTGGCGCTCAGGTCATCCAGCGCAGCCTTCAATGCTGACAATGTGGTGTCTCGGTCCATGCCCTTCTGCACCAAGGTTCCAGTGTCAAACTCTTCATCAGCCTTGAAGAAGTACGAGGTGATGTTTGCTGACTCCTCCAGGCTCTTGATGCGCTCCTGTAATAACGGAGCAATCCGCTGGAGATAATCTTGGTCAACGGGCAGCATATCCTTGGGCAGGTCGCGCTCCAAAAACGGCGTCATACGCCCGGCCAGTTGCTCCGCCGTCAACTCTCGGATGTACATGCCGTTGATCCAGAGGAGCTTTTCTTGGTCAAAGATGGCTGACGATTTGGTAACTCGGTCCAGAGTAAAATTCTCTATGACCGTTTGAGTCGACACCACATCCGTTTTATCGTCCAATGCCCAGCCCAGCAGCACCATGAAGTTGATCAATGCTTCGGGCAGGAAACCGTTCTCCTTGTACTCGCCAATGGCGGTAGCCCCGTGCCGCTTGGATAGTTTGGCCCGGTCTGCGCCCATGATCATGGGCAGGTGGGCAAACTTGGGCGGCTCGTAGCCCAGCGCCTCAAATAATTGAAGGTGCCTGGGCGTGCTGGGCAGCCATTCTTCCGCCCGCATCACGTGGCTAATCTCCATCAGGTGGTCGTCAGCAACCACGGCCAGGTGGTAGGTGGGGAAACCGTCCGACTTCATGATTATGAAATCGTTCAGCGTTTCGTTTCGCCATTCGACCACGCCGCGAATCAGGTCATTGACCCTGGTGATGCCCTCTTTTGGCATGGCAAACCGGACAACGTTGGACTCTTGTCCTTCGCTTAGTTTGCTGATCTCTTCCGGTGTAAGGTCCCGGCAATTACAATCTGCGCTGGCCGAAACACGCCGGTCGCGTTGTTCCTGACTGTCTTGGGACGGCGGTTTCTGGCTGCAATAACAGTGGTAGGCATTGCCCTGGGAAACCAATTTCTCAGCCAGGTCGTGGTATATCTGCAATCGCTCAGATTGGTAGTACGGCCCATAGGGGCCGCCAACCTCGGGGCCCTCGTCCCAATCGATGTCCAACCAACGGAGACCGTCCAACATGGCTTCGATCGACCCCGGGACCAGACGCGCCTGATCAGTATCTTCAACTCTGACGATGAATTTACCGCCATGATGGCGGGCAAAAAGCCAATTGAAGAGGGCTGTCCGGATGTTGCCAATGTGGGGCAATCCGGTGGGGCTGGGCGCGAATCGAACGCGGACTTCTCCG
>JAPKDE010000179.1 GCA_028822675.1 Dehalococcoidia bacterium
GAGACCGGCCGGTTCAGGAACGGGGCACCCACCCGGGCGCGCAACATGGTCATCCTTGAGCTTCCGCTGCCACCGTGCGGCAGTCCAATGTTCTCAGCATTGCCTTGACTATAACCGATGCCATCCTTTAGGCCTTCAGGCGTCTGAGGGCTGGCTAACGCGCTCCAGCCCAGGAACCCGGAAAACTGGGGTGTAGTGACCGCGTCTTCCGTCAGTACGTCACCTTGCTGATCTAATATGCTAGGCGCCTTCCCGTTCGAACCTGTAGAACCAACGGAGCCAACGTCCTTAACTAGGGGACCTAATACGTCAGACAGGGGAACCCCCGAGTATGACTGGTAATTGTATAGGGTCGCCTTCTGGTCAATCTGCAGGGGCAGCGTTTGGCCCAACGCCTGGCTCAACGCCATCAAACTGACACCAAAACATGCCCCGAAGGTTCTCAGCCTTCCAGTAAAGATTCCTGTGTTTAACCCTCTTTGTTGAATTGATTGTTTCATCTCTTGCGATCCTTAAGTTATTGCGTAGTTAACGTCGCGATATCGCTGATTCGATTGATCACGAACACACCCTTCATGGCGTAGCTCTTTTCGTTGACTGGACCGGCTCCGGCAAGCCCGATAAGAGTCAGTGTTTCCTCGTAGATCCCCGATAATCGTTTGCTGGATCGTGTCAGCGAGTTGAAGTCATTCCCTGAGGTGTTAAAGGTCAGTTTGATGTCACGCTTAATGCTGTAGGACTCGCGTCCCACCGGCTGCCCCGATGCAAAGTCAGCGACCAGGTTGTCGTGGTCCGGGTGGTAGGTGTGGAGGAACGGGTTCGACTCATGGTCGTTATGATCGATCTGCACCGTGGACTGCACCTTCTGCCCCTGTGTCAGGTCACCTGTGCAGGTCCATGGCAGGTTTTGCTCACTCGCCGGCAGGTGAATGGAACTGATTCGCACGGCATTTGCCACTGAACCCGCCAGAAGCAGGTTTTCCCTGGTGGCAATACCGGACACATTACCGGGAAGTGTTCCGACATAAACACACTGCATCAGTTTTACATTCGCGGACTGATCCCTGTGCATGATGAGGCGCAACGGATACGGACTGGCCACATCACCAAATGTGGTGGAGTCGGCGGAGAGTGAGTGGCGAACCTGTGTTAAACTTGCACTGCCCACCCACAGGCCCTGGTTTGAACCCACCGAACCGCTCACCGGGATGTCCACCTGTGAGTGTCCCAGCGAATCGGTGAAACGCAGCAGCCCGGCATAAAAAGCACCCTCACCACCCGTCATTGCTGAGCGGTTCAGGCCCAATACCACTTCCACCTCGGACCCCACCTCGCCAAATGGCTCGAGCACCCAGGCCTGCGGCCCTCCGGATAATGCCGCGTGCGCATAGGTCAGGGTCGAGGTGTCGAGCGCGCCACGAACCAGCACCGGCGCGGGGCCAGTTATCGCCGGCTCGCCGCCGGGGGGAGTTTCCGAATCCACCCCTGTCAATGTCACCGTCAGGGCGGCTGATGTCAGGTTGCGCAGGCGCACCCGGTAGCCAGCCAGATTTTCGCCAAAACTGGCCCCGGAAGGGGACTGCAAGCTGACCTCGAACGGTCCAAAATAACGGTTGAATTTTGTGCCGGAACGAATCCAGAACGCCTGGCCGCGCCTGGCCGTGGTTGTGCGCAGCCCATACACCTGTCCCGGGTTGGTCGGGCCAAGGTCGCCCCCGGTATAGGAGAAGATCTCCGCCACCCGCAGCAGGTCGCCTGCCTGGTCAAAGTAATCCTCAAGGCTCTTTGGATTGGTTTCCACCGACGGAAGACCCAGGAAATTCAGCCCGCTCGTCGTCCACTGGTAAATCGGTGGCACCGGTTTGCCCTTGATATCCCAGGTATAATTCTGGTTGCCACCCAGCTTGACCAGGTAGGCCGCATTGCCGGGCATTTGCTTGAGAGTGGAGGACGCATCTCCAAGGAGATGCTTCCAGCTTACCCAACGGGACTTTGAATCGGAGGGGGCGTCTGGGTTTGTCACATATTGCGCCGTAGTGAGGCGGGGCTGCCAAAGCCAGACCTCTTCAACCGGGGTACCATTTGCCAGAGCCTCGATGCCCGAGTGGGTACTGTTCACGTGCATGTAGACACCATTCCAACCAGGCTCCAGCTCCAGAGACTGCGTCTGCCACTGGCCAAGAGCAAGTGATGAGCCTGTCAAAAACAGGCAAACTGCCATCCAGCCTTTGTCTAAAAGTATCTTTTTCATAATCTCATTAATTCAAAATCCTTATTGCCATTGGCAACCAATCCCACGGCGACTTGGCGGTCCGGGAACGACTTTAACCCCTCAGCCGCCGTAACCGCTTCGTTACCCCCACAGGACATTTTCATTGCCTTTTTGATCGCAACATTTTTACTGGCTCCGCCAAGTTTTCAATTCCTGAGGCTGCTTAAGTCCCTGTTGCCTTTGCCAATCGAGCTCACCAGTTCCTCCAGCCTGTCCAGCCGATCTGACTGCCTGTTGGCAACGGCCAGGTCAGTCTTCAGGCTCGCCATCTCACTCCTGAGCGTTTCCAGTTCCTTCTTGAGCGACTGGTTTTCGCGTGCCAATTCCTGAACGGAAGCAACCACGACCGGCAGGATGCCATTCACATTCAGGGAAAGTTCATTTTCAACACGTGATTCCTCGCCATTATCCGCCCTGACCACTTCCGGCAGAATTTCCTGCACGTCCTGGGCGATAAAACCAAGTTGTGTGCCCGGCAGATTGAACATGTCCGGTCTCCATTCGTAGGATACCGGCTTCAATCGAAGCAAATCCGCCAAGCCATAGTCCAGTTTGTGGATGTTTCGCTTGAGCCTGCGATCCGATGTGACCGTCACATTACCCGCTTTGACGGTTCCTCCATCCAAATTGAGGTATAGGGTGCCGTTGCTCGCATTATCTCTTGCCATTATTTCGTTGCCATCAAATCGAATGTGCCCACCACTTGTCGAACCGATCACCAGAACACCATAGCTGCCGGTCGTGTTAGCTGTAGTAACATCTGTGGTCGCGTTAAGATGAAGCCAGGATACCGGGGCTCTCGTATTAACGCCAACGTAGCCACTGTTTCCCTTCAATGTCATCATTGGCTGCCTGGGAAAATCATCGCTGGCTTGCGTGGGATACGCAAAATCGGGTGAAGCATCTGTGTCAATATCAGTTCCCATGCCGAGAATGATGTCCCCGCTCCCTCTGCCAGAAGCATCGTTGGTATCGGCGACAATAAAAACGGAATTATCGGCTGAGAGAAACAAGCTGTCGCCCGAATGAATTCCACGATTATAATCGTTTGGGCCCAGGTAAATGTTGCCGTCAACTTGAAGTTTTTGTTTTGGGTCGACCGTCCCGATACCGACGTTTCCATTGGCTACTGTTTGCAACGCATTGAAAGGCGCTCCCACAGCGTTCGTGCCGACGATTTTACCGGCCTCATCGGCCCATCGCGCATTCGTCGCGAGGAAAGATAAAGGAGTAGTCACAAGCCGTAGCCGTGGTGATATCTCCACATCACTCCCTCCCAAAGCCTTCACGGTAATTCCGATGTAGCGATCTGAAACATCAGCACCGGTGAAGGCAGTCGAAAGTTCACCATGGGGTTCAGCATCCGACGCAACTGCCCCCTCGCCCAGGAGCACGCTGAAATTGCCCTTGTCGATCGTGACTGTCTGCTGCTCCGCCCAGATGGCAGCGCCACCCTGTTTGGCATTGTAGATGCGAAACACGACATCGTAGTTCACCGGTTCACTATTGCCCAATGGACTGTTGTTGGCATCCACCAGGTAGCCCTGGTAGGTCATTCGTTCCGGCGGGTTTTTATCTGCCGCCCGCACCACATCCACCTGGCCAAGCGCAAACGCGCCCAAAGCCAGCATCCCAATTAGTTTAGTTGTTTGTTTCATAATGATCAGTTTAGTTGTTTGTTTCATTGTCAAAAAAGTTTTCAGTTTTCAATTCTCAGTAAAAATTAAAAGTTCTCAGTTCTCAGTTTCGCGTTCCTCGTGTCCATTCGCGGTTCAAAAACTCCTGTTGGTCGTGTTATTTCGTGTTTGCACTTTAACTTGCACCTTGCGACTCCCAAGTCAATCTATTGTTTTCTGTAAAGATGCACCGGAGGCGTGGGATCTATCTCCATCGGCTGGCCAATCACCTGGCCATCTGATTCCCCGCCGAAAATCAGTATCTGGCTGCCAGTCCACTCAGATGACGAGTCACTGCGAGCTCCGGTGCTGCCGCTCAACGAGCGCCATGTGTCTGTGGCCGGGTTGTAGGCGTGTGAGTCGGCCAATGAACCGGAGACACCCTCGCCGCCGATGACGACCAACTCGCTCCCGGTCCAAACGGCAGCGTGATTCTCGCGAGCCGCCGGGGCACCGGTTGTGCTCATGGCGGCCCATGTGCCACCTTGGCCAACGGCCGGGTCGTAGATGCCTCCGTCGTTTAAATAAGTTCCCCCTTGAATCCCGCCCCAGACGATGAGTTTGCTGCCGGTCCAGGCGGCGGCGTGGCCGCTGCGGGCGCTCGGCGCGCCGGTGGTGGTGATGGCAGACCAAGCGGAGGGAACGCCACTCGTCAAGGCCAGGCTTGCGCCATCGCCCAGCGCGCCGGTGGCACCTTGGCCACCCCATACGAGGACGGTGTCGCCAGCCACCACGGAGGCGGCATCGTACCGTGCAGCCGGGCCACCACTCGGGTCAACCGTCGCCCAAGCATCCGTCCCGGGATCGTACACTGCACCGTCGTTCAGGATGCCGGTGTTGTTTCGCCCTCCCCAAACGAGCATGCGCGAGCCGGTCCAGACCGCCGCATTGTTGTAACGTTCACTGGGGGCACCAGTACTGTTCAGAGGCAGCCAGGATTGGTTGGAAGCCTGATAGCGGCCTCCACCCCCAAGAGGGCCACTGCTCCCGTAGCCGCCCCAGACAATCAACTCGGTGCCGCTCCAGACGGTGGAATGATCAGAGCGCGCGTCGGGTGCATCAAGCGGAGTGATGGAAGCCCATGTGTCGGTGGCAGGATCGTAGGTCGCGCCGGTACTTAGATAGGTGCCGGAACCAAGGACTCCACCCCAAATCGACATCGTGCTGCCGGTCCACGCAGAACCGTGGCCAACCCGCCCGGAAAGAAGCTCGGTGCCGGGAGAAGCACTCCATGAATCTGCAGCAATCGAGAGGAACTTGACGTAGCCATCACCGGCCAGGCCACTGTCCGAAGAACTGGCAGAGGCAACCACCGCACCCGCAGCAGCACTACCCCCGCTTCCGGCTGGGCCGGCCGGTCCTTGTGGGCCCTGTGCTCCTGTTGATCCATCTGTTCCTGCCGGGCCTGTTGATCCCTCTGGTCCTGTTGGTC
>JAPKDE010000180.1 GCA_028822675.1 Dehalococcoidia bacterium
CCAGGGCCGCCATGACCAATTTGTTGACTTCGTCAACGGGATTATCCCCTGATATATCCACCAGAACTCCCCGTTCTCGGTAAAAACCAAGTACCGGGGTGGTTTCTGCATTATAGACTTCTATTCTTTTCTTAACTGCTGTCGATGCGTCGTCGTCTCTTTGATAGAGTTCGGCGCCGCATTGATCACATTTCTTGGCGCTGGCGTCTTCACCTGCTCCGATGAAGTGGGGAGACTGACAAATCCGGCAGATATAACGTCCGCTTAGCCGACGCAGCAGCTCTTGTTCAGAGACATTGATGTGAACCACTTTATCCAGGTTTCTGGACTCAGCAGAAAGTTTCTTTTCTAGTACATCAGCCTGATTGGGATTCCTAGGGAACCCGTCTAGTATGAACCCTTCATAGTTTGGAATCGACATAACCTTGTCCAAGATAATGTCGATAGTAACTTCGTCGGGGACCAATTCCCCTTTGTTCATGTACTCTTTGGCCCGCAAACCCGACTCGGTTCCCTCTCCCAAATGATGCCGGAACAGATCCCCGGAGCTGATATGCGCAACATTTAAATGCTCGCGCAGCAGTTGCGCCTGAGTACCTTTGCCTGCACCGGGAGGGCCGAACAGAACCAATCTCAATCCCTGAGCCATGTTATCTCAGGAACCCTTCGTAGTTTCGCATCATCAACTGGGCTTCCAGTTGACGCAGGGTATCTAGGCCAACACCCACCATAATCAGAAGGCTGGTGCTGCTCAGTGATATGGCCTGCACGTCGGTGATGAGCGAGGCAATATACGGCATAATCGCAATGGTACCCAAGAACAGGGCTCCACCCAGTGTTATGCGTACGATAACTCGGTTCAGGTAGTCTTGGGTCGGCTTACCCGGCCGGATACCCAATACGAAGCCGCCATTCTTCTGTAAGTTCTCCGCCAGCTGCTGCTGGTTGAACACCACCAGGGTGTAGAAGAAAGTGAAGATCACCACCAATACAAACACCATTACCCAATAGATGGGCGAGGTCGGTATCAGCAAGTCAGCAAAGAAGTTTGCGATGTCGCCGATGAACGTTGTGTTCGTGGCCAAGTACGTCGCGATTGTTCCAGGAAGAATCACGATAGAGAAAGCAAAGATCAAAGGAATCATGCCCGCTGAATTTATGCGCAGCGGTAGGTAAGTAGCGCCGCTTTGCCGGTACATCCTGCCGCCCCTAAATATACTGCGGCCGTATTGCACCGGGATACGCCGGTGTGCCTCATTGAACAGCACAATGGAGGCGATGATTATCACGCCAATCAAGGCGAAGAAGCCGATACCTAGTACGTTGTCTCGGTCCAAGAATCCCTGAGTTAGAAGACGGGGGAAACCGGCTACGATACCAGCGAAAATCAAGAGCGAAATACCGTTTCCGATGCCTCTTTCCGTAATCATCTCACCCAGCCACACCAGGAACATGGTTCCGGCGGCGATGGAGAACAGGGCTGCCAAAGTGGGCAACAGGGCGTCTCCAGAGAATCCCACATCAGCGATAACGTTGCTCTGTTCCAAGAGCACCAGTTGCCCATAACCTTGGGCGAATGCAATGGGAATCGTAATCCAGTGGGTTAGCCTGTTCATCTTGGCCCGGCCTGACTCTCCTTCCTTGGCCATGTCCTGTAATTGCGGAATGACCGGGGTAAGCAACTGGATGATGATTGACGATGTGATGTACGGGAACACGCCCAAGGCAACGATGCTCATCCGGCTCAGTGCGCCACCGCTGAACAGGTCTAAAAAGCCCAGGAGCTCGTTGTTCCTGAAGAGGTTATCTAGCTGTACTTGATCAATACCCGGGAGGGGAATATGGGCTACAAAGCGGTATAGGGCCAAAATAGCCAGGGTAAATAGGATTTTGGCGCGCAAATCAGGGAGGCTGAATGCGTCTATTGCCGCCTGTATCAGCTTAGGAAATTTTCCAGATTGGACATCGGCGTTCATCATTACGCCGCTGTTTCCTCCGCCGTTCCTTTTGCTGCTTCAATCTTCTCTTTGGCAGTTCGGGTGAACTTGGCAGCCACCACAGTTAATGCCTTGCTAATCTCTCCATCACCGACGATTTTTACCGGCAGATTGAGATTGCGCAAGAAACCTTTCTCCAGAAGGAGTTCTGGAGTGATCCGCTCGCCTGCGTCAAAAGTCTCTAGTGTCTCAATTTTGACCAGCGAGTAGTAAGTCTTAAAGGGGTTGTGGAAGCCGCGTTTCATCGGCAAACCCTTGATTAACGGGTTCTGACCGCCCTCAAACCACGGGGATACGCCACCACCGGAGCGGGATTTCTGTCCCTTCATGCCCCGACCTGCGGTGCTTCCTTGACCAGCAGCGTCACCGCGACCGATTCGTTTCCTATTTTTCCTGGCTCCCTTGCTAGGGGCCAATTGATGTTCCATCATGGGCGTGCCTCTTATTCCCTTACGCCGTGTAGATTAATTTTAGATGCATTGTGGGCCGTGGGTAAACCGTTTAAGAGCTGGTGAAAACCCGGTTTAGCGGCCACCTGAACCGGGTCATAACTCGTAGACCAGGGTTTATTCCTTAAAACTATCTTAAAAGACTGCTATTTAAGCTATTTCCAGCTTCACCAGGTGACTAACTTTGTTAATCATCCCGCGAATGGTCGGTGAGTCCTGGTGCACCACGGTATGATTCAACCGGTGAAGGCCCAACGACTTAATAATCCTGTGTTGGTTCCCCGGTTTCCCTATCGTGCTCTTTACCCAGGTGATTTTTAATTCCGCCATAATCGTTCGACCGTTTGTCCATTGAGGGGGTTCGGCCTATATTCTCCCTTAAGGGGTATCCGTCTCAGTTACAGGGACAGTGATTACTTCTTGGGCTGCATTTGGCATCGGCCGACCCAATCTACGGGCTAGTTCAATATCCGGGTCCCGCAATTGCCGTAGCGCTTCAATGGTGGCGTAGACAATGTTGATCGGGTTCCTCGAACCCAGGGACTTTCCGACCACGTCTTTGACGCCGCCCAGTTCCAAAATGGCTCGCATGGCGCCAGCGGCAATCACTCCGGTACCCTCACGGGCCGGCTTGATCATTACAATGGTGGCGCCCTTTTTAACGGTGATTTTCTGGGGGATTGTGTTCCCGCGCAGAGGAATCTTTACGGTGTCACGTCTGGCAACTGCATTGCCTTTTCTGACCGCGTCTGGTATGACCAGGGCTTTACCTAGGCCAACACCCACTTCGCCCTGTCCGTCTCCCACAACGACCAATGCGTTGAATCGGAGGCGACGGCCTCCCTTCACTACTTTTGAAATGCGGCGAGTGTAGACGACTCTTTCAGAAAAGCCACCAGTATCTTCGTCTCGTCCTCGACCACGGTCTCGATCGTTGAAGGACCTATTAGGCGCTTGGACCATAAGCGGGTTAGACCTCCCAGTCTATGCGGTTTAATAACCTATTCTTAGAATACCAGTCCGGCTTCGCGAGTTGCTTCAGCCAGAGCTTTGACCCGACCGTGGTATTTACAACCACCTCGGTCGAATACTACTTGAGTGATGCCTTCAGCCTTGGCCCGCTCCGCCACCAGTTTCCCCACCGCGGTGGAGAGAGTGGTCTTGGGAGTGATGGGTCCGCCGGCTTCTTTGATAGCATCTTCGCTTGAGGCCGACGCTAACGTGCGGCCAGTCGTGTCATCAATTACCTGTGCGTATATATGGCGCAAGCTACGAAATACGGCCAGCCTGGGGCGGTCCGGCGTACCGGTAACCTTCTTCCGTAGGCGAATGTGCCGTACCGTTCTGAGGTGTTTAGAGTTCTTATCTTTAGGCATGATTAATCTTTTTAGAGCGGGGCAGTTCAGAAAGCTGTTAAGCCTTTCTTGCCGCCGCCTTCCCGGGTTTAAAGTGAAGTACTTCTTCAGAGTACTTGATGCCTTTTTCTTTGTAGGCGTTGGGTGGGCGAACCCTTCTTATCCGTGCAGCTACTTGGCCGACTTTTTGTTTGTCGATGCCGCGGACATGAATTTTGCTGGCACTTTCTACTTCAATGGTCACGTCGTCGTCATCTGGATAAATCTCCACTGGGTGGCTGTAGCCCACGTTCAGGACAACGCCTTTTCCAGCTTCAGCGCAACGGTAACCAACGCCCATGATGTCTAGAGACTTGGTGAATCCTTCAGAAACACCTTCTATAGCATTGGCAATCAAGCTCCTGGTGAGACCGTGCAGGGAATGATGAAATTTGTTGGCTGACTGCCGCTCCACCAAAACCTGACCTTCTTCAACCGTGACCACCACTTCTGGGTGGTATTTCTGTTCCATGGTGCCTTTAGGGCCGGTGACTTTGACCCCGCCGTACAGGACTTCAACCTTTACCGAGTCAGGAAACGGTATGGGCTTGCGGCCAATACGGGAGAGTGTTTTTTCTTGTTTAATTTCATTCATAAGAGGATTACCAGACAAAGCAGAGGAGTTCTCCGCCGACGCCTTCACGCCAGGCTTTACGCCCAGCCATAACGCCTTTGGAGGTTGAGACGATAGCCAGGCCGATTCCGCCGTAAACCCGCGGAATTTCGCCCTTGCCAACGTAAACCCGCAATCCCGGTTTGCTCACCCGCTTGAGGCCGGCAATCGCTGATTGTCTTCCTTCACGGTAGGTGAGATGGATTCGAATCATGGGATGGGTGGTTCCACGGGGGATGTCAAAATCCCGGATGAAACCCTCTTCTTTAAGAATTTTGGCTACGGCCAGCTTCAGTTTGGAATGGGGAAGAGAGACAGAATCATGACGCACCTGGATTGCGTTACGAATTCTGGTCAGCATGTCTGCCAATGGATCGGTTACCGGCATTTTAGGTCTTTCTCCCCTCTCCGCTTGAAGTTAAGTACTTTGATTTAATTTTGCTGTGATGGTGAACGCCAGTCTATAAACTGGCCTTGCGAACGCCGGGGAGTTCCCCGTTAAGGGCCATCTCCCGGAAACATATGCGACAGAGTCCAGCGTGTCTGATGTAGGCTCGCGGACGGAAGCATCGATTACACCGGTTGTAGGCCCGAACCGGGAATTTTGGCTCTTTAAGCCATTTTTGGACCATTGATGTCTTTGCCAAAGATGCCTCCCTAGGCCTCAACCGTGTCTTTTATAAAGGGCATTCCGTACATTTCCAAGAGGCGTATGGCCTCTACATCATTCTTGGCTGTGGTGGCGATTGTCACCTGGAGGCCGCGAATTTTATCGATGTCATTATAATCAATCTCTGGGAAGATAATCTGCTCCCGGATACCGATGGTGTAGTTGCCTCGTCCGTCCAATCCACGCCTGGCCAGGCCACGGAAGTCACGGATACGAGGGAGAGCGGTGTTCACCAGACGATCCAAGAAATGGT
>JAPKDE010000181.1 GCA_028822675.1 Dehalococcoidia bacterium
CGGCATTGTCATCAAACTTGATATAGGTGCCATCCGGGCGGCGACGTCCTTGGGCCTGCCGTATGACCACAGCCTTCACAATCTCTCCTTTTCGTACCGGAGAGTTGGGCGCTGCTTCTCTTACGTTGCAGACGATGATGTCGCCAACGTGGGCGTATTTCCGTTTGCCGCTGCCGGGTATGTTAATGAGGCGAATCAATTTAGCCCCACTATTGTCAGCTACCCTCAGCCGTGTATAGGTCTGGATCATTCCTTTTCTTCCTGTTCTACCGGCTCGTCGGCGGTTTCAGACTCTTGTCCGTCGTCGCCTTCGGGCTCCTCAGCTTCCGGTTCTTCTATCGTTTCTTCAGGAGCTTCGGATTCGGGTTCTTCTGTTGATTCCGCTGTTTCTCCGGCAACCGCAGCTTCCGCTCGAACTTCTGCGGCTAAGATGCGTGGCTGCGTCATCTCTTGACCTACGTCAGTCTCCAAATCAATCGGACGAACGTCTGCTACGAGCTTGCGCTCTAGTATGGCCATGAGACGCCAGTGTTTATTCTTGGATATACGCCTGGTTTCTTCGATGCGGACGGTGTCACCCAATTCGCATTGATTCAACGGGTCGTGCACATAGAACCGTGCTACGCGCCGCATCTGTTTCCGGTACAACCGGTGGCGTTGTTTCCACACCATCTCAACGATGGCAGTTTTGTCCTGATTCGTCCGCACTACTGCGCCTACGCGGACCTTGCGCATGGATGATGCCACTAACCAGCCTCCTGAATCTGCCGTTCTTTAATTACTGTCCGGAGCCTGGCGATAGTCTTTTTTACCGAGCTGGGTTCGTTGGTGTTGGTCAACTGGTTAGTTGCTGCACTGAACCTTAGGTTCATCAGCTCCTTGGCCGATTTTTCCAACTCCTCGTACAACTGGTCGTTGCTGAGTTCTCTTACTTCATGAACACGCATAATTAAGCCAAGCCGTTGGCCACTGCTGCGGCCAGTCTATCTCTTACTACCGTCTTGGTAGGAATGGGCAATTTACGGGAAGCTAACCTTAGAGCCTGGACTGCTTCTTCGTGGGGCACACCGGCCACCTCGAACATAATCCGTCCGGGCCTCACTACCGCTACCCAGTAATCACCAGCGGCTTTTCCGCCGCCCATGCGGGTCTCAGCAGGTTTCTTGCTAACTGACTTGTCCGGGAAAATCCGAACCCAGACTCGTCCGCCGCGCTTTAGGTGCCTGGTTACGGCGACGCGGGCAGCTTCAATCTGACGTGCGGTTATCCAGTGGGCTTCCATGGCTTTGAGGCCAATCTCTCCAAAGGCAACTGTGCTTCCGGTGGAGGCGTTTCCTCGCATTTTCCCGCGGAAGTGCTTTCTAAATTTAGTTCGCTTGGGCTGCAGCATGGGTGGCTCCTAGTCCGTTCCCTATTCGGGGTTTTCCAGGTCGACTGCCTCGAGCGCTTGGCTGATGTCATCGGCCTGAACTGTTACTTCAATGTTATCTAGTTCCTCAACCATTTCCGCTTGAGGAGGTAGGATCTCGCCGTGATAGACCCAGGTTTTGACTCCCACCTGGCCCATGGCTGTGTGGGCTTCTGCCAGGGAGTAGTCAATGTCCGCACGCAATGTGTGCAGGGGAACCCGTCCCATCATCAGTTTTTCAACGCGGGCTATCTCGGAACCAGTAATCCGGCCCTTGATGATAATTTTGATTCCCTCGGCACCGGCCTGCATGCATCTCTGCGCCGCCTGCCGCATGGCCCGCCGATAAGCGACCCTACGCTCCAACTGATCGGCTACGCTTCGCGATACCAGAAAGGCGTTGGTCTCTGGCTTTTCAATCTCGACGATATTGAGTTGTATTCTGCTTTCTGTGATCGACTCAAGTTTGGCACGCAAGTTCTTGACCCGCTCACCGTCTCGCCCAATTAGTATCCCAGGGCGAGCGGAGTGAATATTAATCACACTATCTTGAGCACCACGGTCAATCTCAACTCGGGAGATACCCGCGTCAGAGAACGCTTTGTACTCGTTTTTGATACTTTCTCGCAGACGCAAGTCCTGTTTTACCAGGTTGCGGTAGGAGCTGCCATTCGGCGCGTACCAATGGGCTTTCCAGTCTTTAATGATTCCAAGTCGGAAACCGTAAGGGTGAGTCTTATGCCCCATGCCTAGCTCCTACTCTGAACTTCGTCCACTTCCACAATAACGTGGCTTGAACGTTTGATTATCGGACCAATTCTGCCTCTAGCCCGGGGCCGGAACCGTTTCAGTGACTTTGCGTTATCAGCTGAGATTCTGGTAATCCGGAGGTTGTCCCGGTTCATCATCATGTTGTTCTCAGCGTTGGCTGCCGCAGATGCAACAACCTTGGCGATTGTCTTAGCCCAGGGAGAAGGGAGCAAACTCAGCGTATCGAGCGCTGATTGAACTCTCTGGCCTCTGACCAAATCAATAATGGGCTTGAGCCTCTTGTGAGAGGTGCCCAGTGATTTCGCTACTGCTCTAACGGGTGGCATTTGTTACCTCACCCGACTTGTTCGTTCGGACCTTGAGATATGACCACGGAAAGTCCTGGTGGGAGAGAATTCGCCCAGCCGGTGTCCAACCATGTTTTCTGTAATAAACACCGGCACATGCCGGCGACCGTCATGAACCCCAATTGTCAATCCTACCATCTCAGGCAAAATCATGGAGGCGCGGGCCCACGTCTTGATGACCGTATTGGTCCCAGCACGCTGCACGGCTTCCACGTGTTTCATCAATTTGGGATGCACGTATGGTCCCTTTTTTATCGATCGGGACATCCTAGCGTCTCCTAGTTCTGCGCATGATAAATTTGCTCGACGCCTTCTTCTTGCGTCGTGTCTTGTAACCCAAAGTTGGCATACCCCAGGGCGACTTGGGACCCGGCATACCAATCGGAGAGCGACCTTCGCCACCGCCGTGAGGGTGGTCTACAGGGTTCATGGCCACGCCGCGAACCTTCGGGCGACGACCTCGGTGACGGGATGCACCCGCTTTACCCAGGCTTTCATTCTTATGGTCAGGGTTGGACAATTGGCCAACACTGGCTCGACAGCTAAGTAATATTCGGCGCATCTCTCCAGAAGGTAGACGAATCAATACGTATTCGCCTTCTCTAGATAGCACTTGAGCGCCGGTTCCGGCTCCGCGGACCATCTGGCCGCCCCGCCCCGGTGTCAATTCCAGGTTGTGGACGATCGTTCCCTGGGGAATGTTGATCAATGGTAGGCAGTTACCCAAGCTAATCTCAGCGTCTGCACCGGACTGGACCATAGCACCAACTTCCAAACCGTGGGGTGCCAAGATGTAGCTCTTTTCGCCATCGACGTAATAAATCAAGGCGATACGCGTGGTCCGGTTCGGGTCGTACTCAATGGACTTTACCTTGCCTGGCACGCCGTCTTTGACTCGCTTAAAGTCGACCAAGCGGTACATCTTCTTGGATCCGCCACCTCGATGGTATGAGGTGATTCTGCCCCGATTATTCCGGCCACCGTGTCTCTGCTTGGCTTCAATCAGAGATTTCTCCGGCTTTTGAGTTGTTATCTCCTCAAAGGAGGCAACAACCGCGTTCCGGGTTCCCGGTGTCCTTGGTTTTAGATTCTTTAATGGCATGGGTAGTTATCTACAGACCTTCGATCAGGTTAATACGGTCGCCTTGCTTAAGCGTTACGACCGCTTTTTTCGTGTCTGGCTGTTTTTTAATACGGGGGCCGTAGCGCTTCATTTTACCGCGTAGCTTGGTGATGTTCACATCAAGCACAGTCACATTGAAGTTTGACTCAACTGCCTGTTTAACTTCTATCTTGTTGGCTCTGGGAGCAATGTGGAAAGTGTACTTTCCAGACTCTTGCAAAAGAGTGCTCTTCTCCGTGATGGTCGGCTTAATCAGAACTTGATGAATATCCATTTAAGCCTCTTCTTCCAGAGTGGTTTCTTCTGTGCTGTCAGAAGTTGACGCCTCTGGCGTAGTTTCTTCAGCTGCACTAGCCGTGGTCCGGCGTCGCCGGGCCCTAGGTTTAGGAGTTTCTTCACCTGAAGGAGCGTCAGTGGCAGCAGCTTCAGTCGTCGCTGCGGCTGCTCGTCGGCGACGAGGCTTCGGCGTTTCTTCTTCTGCGGCTGATTCTTCGACAACCGGATCAGCAACTGCTGTTTCTGTCGCAACCGGAGCATCTGCTACTGCAATTCTACCGGTAACTTTAAGACCACGCCGTCCGTGAGGTTCAGAGGACAATGTCTCTTCGATCCACCGGGCAGCTTCTACCGTCATTATCACCCAGTCTCTGGACAGGAGTTCCTGAGCGTTTAGCTGACTAATAGGAAGGGTCCTAATCTTTGGGATGTTGTTGGCCGCCAAGACAACGTCTCGGTCAGTCCCCAAGGTTACGAACAAAGCCGAACTGGTTATTGATAGGTTGGCCAACAATTGAGTCATCGACTTTGTCTTGCCGTCAATGGTGCTGGTGGAGTCCACGCAGAACAAGCGATCGCCTCTGGTTTTCTCAGACAACATGCAACGCAGAGCTTGTCTTTTCATGCGCTTGGGCAGCGCGGCCCGATAGCTCCGGGGGTGGGGTCCGAAGACCACGCCGCCGTGACGCCATTGTGGGGATCGGATGCTACCCTGACGGGCTCGACCGGTATGCTTCTGGGTCCATGGTTTACGACCGCCACCGGAGACTTGTGCCCGGGTTTTGGTGTCGTGGGTCCCGTGGCGCTTGTTGCCTTGGTAGATAACCATGGCTTGGTGCACCAGGGATGGGTTCATGGGCACATCAAAGACGACATCATTTAGCCCGATGCTATCTAGTGAATCCCCGTTTTGATTTTTTACTGATACTTGCATTTATATTCTTTATTAGCGGTTTTTTCTATTGAACAGCGCTGTTAGGCGCTGAATCTTCTGAGTTGAACTAGACTGTTGGGTGCACCGGGGATTCCGCCCTTGACCATGAGCAGGTTTCGCTCGGTATCAATCTCTATGATTTCCAGCCCCTTGACTGTGATCCGGCGGTTTCCCATGTGTCCGCCCATCTTCATGCCCTTGTAAACCTTACCTGGGGTGGTACCACCGCCGATGGAACCCGGTGCCCGGGAGCGGTCTGACTGACCGTGTGTCTGAGGACCGCCGCCGAAGTTCCAACGTTTCATCACGCCGGCAAAACCGCGACCTTTAGAAGTTCCAATGACATCTACCTTTTCACCGGCTTCAAAGATATCGACGCCAATCGACTGACCAACAGTGAACTCGTTTGTATCGTCGGTGGTAACTTCGCGGAGATACCGTGACAGTTTGCTGTTCTTCAAGTGACCCGCCTGGGGTTTGTTTCGGCGTTTTACATCGCCAAATCCTA